>JBEHXA010000072.1:0-17722 GCA_048498935.1 Myxococcota bacterium | reverse complement strand
CTGCCGGCGGGGCTATCCAGGCGCGTCTCGACCTCTCGGATGGCGCTCAGGTGTTGCTCGAGCTTGAGCTTGTCTTCTCGTCCCAGCTGGCCGGAAATCGCCGTGTACTGCTTACCGACCGCGTCGAGCACCGAGTGTCGACGACGCCGGAGCTTCTCCAAACCGAGCGGATCGGCGCCCAACTTGGAGAAGACCAGGTCGAACATCGCATACGGGCTGGTTTCGTTGGCGATAGGCTGGTCGGAGCCTGCATAGCTGATGACGGTGCGCACCTCGGTGCCGCCGTAGGCCGTGGACTGCACGCCGAAATGGAGCGACTTGTGCGCCGTCGTCTTGCCGATGGCGGTCGCGATCTCCTGATCTACCGAAATGCCGCTGGCCCAGCCAGCGAGCGTGCCGTCGCCTCCGACCTGATTACCGGCGTTGAGCGGCCGCCCGGTGAGAAACGCCATGCCCTGCTGATGCGGCTCGCCCGGCGGGATGTCGTGCACTGCGAGGTCGAGCCCCTTGAGCACCGAGAGCTTGCTCTTGAAGGGCGTGAGCGGCTCCAAGATCGAGCCCGCAAAGTCCATGCTCGGGGGCAAGTCGATGTTGCCGTTCGGCGTGTAGACGACCACGAAGCGCTTCGGAAATTTCGCCGCCTGCGCGTGCGACGTACGGCTCAAGCTCTGCATCAACGGCAGTGCCACGGCAACACCGCCCAGCCCTGCCATGAAATGTCGTCTGGCCAGCCGTCGCATCAGTTGCCTCCGTTCGGGCGGTACAAGAAGGCATCGGTTTGCGTGAGCGCCACGAGCAACTCCTGAATGCTGCCGCCGCTGCTTTGCAGGCGCGAGCGCAGCGCTCCGAGCGAGCAAGCGTCGGCGTCTGTTTCGCCGCGCCCGTAGGCGAAACGAAACCACTGGGTCGCGTAGCAATCGGCCACCTGCTCACTGCTGGCGAGCTTTTGCGCCAACTCGGCCACGCCCGTGAAGGGACCGTCCACGTCGGTGCCAGTGAGCTCGCCGGCTGCATCGACGGCGACTTGGTTCTCGGTAGCGCGGTAGCGCCCGAGCCCGTCGTAGTTTTCGAACCCGAAGCCGATCGGATCCATGAGCTTGTGACACGCTTTACAGGCCCCGTCGGCCGAGTGCTGCGCGAAGCGCTGCCGCGTCGTCGAGTTCGGATCGGGCTCGGGCGCCTTGATCATCACGTTCGGCGGAGGCGGCGGGATGGTTTGGCAAAGCAGGCGTTCGCGGACCAGCTTGCCGCGATGCACCGGTGAGGTTTGATTGGAATGCGCGTTGACGGTGAGCAAAGTACCCAGTGTGAGCACGCCCGCGCGCTGGTCGGCGGGCGCAGTGACTGGTTCGAAAGCGTCTCCCGTGGGCCCGCTGAGGCCGTAGAAGGCTGCCAGCTTCTGATCGAGAAACGTGACCGGTGACGTGAGCAGCGTCGCCAGCCCCGCGCTCGAGCCGAACACCGCGTCGTCCAGGAAGGCGCGCGTCTCTTCGCGCATCAGCTGTCCGATCTCCGTCGACCAATCGGGATAGGTAGCGGTGTCTTTGCCGACGTTGGCGATGCGGTCGTAGTCGAGCCACTGCTCGTGAAAATTGCCGACCCAGGCGCGCGCCTTGTCGCTGCCCAGCATGCGCCGCGCTTGCGCCGAAACTTGCTCGGGCGTCGTCAGCGCCCCCTGCTCGGCCGCAGTAAAGAGCTGCTCGTCCGGCATCGAGCCCCACAGCAGGTACGACAGCCGCGAAGCTGTTTCCCACGCATCGAGCCGCACGACTGCTTCACCAGCATTGGCAGGCATCCCGAGCTCCACGCGGTACAGGAACTGTGGTGATTGCAGCGCGGTCTCCACGACCATGCGCAGCCCATCCTCGAACGTGCCGTCCGTAGCGCCCGCGTTGAACTGCTCGAACAGCAGCGCGCTCTCTTCGGCGCGTAGCGGCCGCCGATATGCCCGTTTGCCGAAGCGCTCGATGAATTGCTGGGCGCACGCGGCGCTGCCCACGCTGACCGGATCGCAGCCGACGAGCGGACTCCCGGCCGTGATGCGACGGGCCGCGATGCCTTCGGCCGCGAGCATGTAGCGCTCTGCCAACGCGGCCGAAGTGACCAGATTGGCGGCGTTGTTGTTGAAGCCGAGCGCCTCTTCTTCGAGCGCGAACGAGAGGGCGGGCTGGGTGTCGTCGCCCAGCAGGTCGAAGACGGTGTTGTTGTACTCCACGCGCGTCATGCGTCGCAGCGGTGCGCTGCCCGGTTGTGGAGTTGCGCAGGTAGCAGCGGGCGTGCCGCCTTGGTTCGCTGTGCCGCCCGCCCCTGAGCTCGCGGTGGCGCCCGCGACAGCCGCGCTACCACCACCAGGGCTGCTCGCCGCAGGCGCGGAGGTGCAGTCCGGGCAGGCCACGGTGCCTTGGCATGCCGTCGCCAGCCCCACGAGCGCGAGTGGCACGGCGACCCCAAACAGTTTGGCAGACAGGAGAGCTTTCACCGCGACCCGTTCTGAGTGAGTCACGCCACCTGGCGGTTTTGGTCGCGCAATCGTGCTCCCGCGCCCTCGGGTTGCTCGAAAGTGCGCATCGCCAGTTCATTTTCACGGGCCCATTGAAAACCGGGCGTGAGATCAGCGTGGATGGGGGCCGATGTGGGAGCGGGCCGGCTGGTAAACGAGCACCTGGCGCCGCTCTACCAGCAAGAGCCCGAAGCCGAGCGTCTGAAGCTGTCGGTCGAGCACGAACGGATCCCAGCGCGTGATGCCATCGACCGTGGCGGCGCTCCGCAAATACTCGAGAGCCGTCGCAGGCGTGCAGGCGACGTAGTGCTCGTGTGCGAAGCCTGCCTCGGCAGCCAGCACGACCAGGTCTCTATCGATGGTGCGCGCGTCAAGCAGCGGCGCAACACCGAGCACCCAGGGCCTGGACCCTTGCCAAGCAACAGGCGTGCTGCCGGCGAGCAGCCACCTCGGCCGGCCCCACGCAACGCCGCTCGAGATCACGGCCACGCGCTGCCAGAGCCAGCCCCGACAAACGTCCACGACTGCCTCGCGACTCGGTTGTCGCGACACTTCGCGCTTCCATGAAGTTTGTTGGAAGCGTTCGGAGTTGTAGCAGCACAGCACCACGATCTCTTCGAGCGAGAGCCCGTGAAAGCGCCCCGGTGCGAGGGATAGACGGATTGCCGTGTGCTCGAGCCGGCGCAGCAGCTCCTGCTCGGATGCCGAGTCGGGCTGCGCCCCGGTGAGCTCGGCGAGTAGATTTTCCAGAACGCCCTGTGTTGCGAATAGCCGCTCGAGCGAGCCCGAGCTCACGTAGCAATGGCGCGCATCAGGATTGGCCAGTCTCAATCGCGAAGTGCGATCTGCCCAACGAAGTTGCATTGCATCACCCCTTCGAGCACCATCACATAAGATGGTGCTCGAAGGCAAGCACCGCGCTCGTCTGACTCAGGTTTTTTTACGTGGCGTCGGCCAGAGCACCCGCTCGAGCTCGGCCACCAGGCGAAGCGCGCTCGTCTCTTCGGCATCGACGAAGAGCGGCGCGAACTCGGGGTTGTCTGAACGGAGCGTGAGCCGCAAGCCACCGCGCGAGCGCGGCTCGAGCGCGCCGACGCGCTTGAGCACATATGCCCCACCCGTCTCCGGATCAGCGTGCTCGCGCCATTCCGCGACCACGATGCGCCCTTCCAAAGGCCCGACCACGGGACTCTTGAAGAGCGCGAGCGCGCCGTCGGGCACGCTCGGGGCCATCGAGCGCCCTCGCACCTGCGCCACGAAACGACCGACGAGCTGCGTCTGCCGCATGCCCTTGAGCTTGATCCACGCGCTGACTTCCACGTCGCGCGCCCCACCAAAACGGCTGGCAGCCGCTTGCAGGGTCATGACCGGAACGGCACCCCGCGCCGGGGCTGCGTCCGGGGTAAACACCTCATGGCCCAAGCGCTCGAGCCCGCGAAGCGCCCGCCACAAAGAAGAGTCGCTCCCCTCCTGGGCGCTGGGCACTCCGTCGGTCAACAGCTCGTGCGGCTCCACATCGAGCACGTCCGCGATGTGCGAGAGCGTCTTCAATGTGAGATTTTGCCGGCCCGCCTCGAGCCGCTGCACATTCTTCGACGCGATGCCGAGCGCCTCGGCCACCGCGTCTTGCGTCAGCCCGCGCGCCAACCGCAGCGCTTTGATGCGCCCGGCCACGAACGCAACGATCTCCGGCGGAGGCAGCCGTCGCACCCCCGCACGATGCTCTGACGATGCCTCCCTCCACCACCATCACAAAAGATGGGTTCAGGCCCCTCATGCGTCAGCTCGCGGCCCGCCGGCCCATCGCCGCCTGCGCGGCGTTAGCGGCAGCTGCACTCGGGTTCGCCGATGCCGATGTAGAACATCGAGACGTAGCCGTTGGTGACGCAGCACATCGCGCACGCTTCGCTCGGGTCGTCGGCCGTCAGGGCGCTCTTGCAGACTTCGCTATCGGTATGCCAGTCGCAGGTGCATTGGGGAGACGCTCCTCCGACCCACCCGTTGATGTTGTAGTTGCGCTCGCTGCAGCACGCGCTGCACAGCTCGGCCGTCGCCGCTTGATCCATACACTCGGTGTGGCCCATATCGGGCAGCGGGTCACCACAGGTGCAGTGGTCGTCGTAGATGGTGCTGCTCGCCGAAAAGCCGGCAGCGCTACAACACGTCGAGCACTCACCAGTTTGAAAGTCCGTGCTCTCCGTTTTGCACGACTGCGCGTCGATGTTGGCAGGCACGACCACGTCGTCCCAAGGGTTGGGGCTCATCGTAGAGCCGCCCCCCTTTCCATCGCTCGCAGCGCACGCGGTAGCGTTCAATATCAGAAACAACCCCAAGAACGGGACCCTAGCCATGACACGAGGGTAGTTCGATGCTGAACGCCAATTCAAGCTGAGTCCGCTCCCCCGGGCGCGGGCGCGGCACGGCGATTGCGTTGCTACGGCGTGATGCGCGAAAAACAGAAGGAAACCGGCCACCGGAATGACGACTCTGTGCGCAACATTCACACCGAGTGTCGCCGGGTCGATACAGGGGCGCCAGTGCGCATGACTCGCGGGCAGCGGGCAACCTGGTGGCAGCGCTTGCGGGGAATCACGCTCGGCTGCGCCGTCACAGCGCTGGCGATCCCATCCGGCGGGTGCTGGGATCCGTTCTGCAGCGAGGGGTGCTTCGGCAACATCGAGTGCTCGACCTACACGCTGGATGATTGCGGTGCCCACGAGGGTTGTAGCGTCGGTGGCAGCTGCGACTGCACGGACTCCAACTGTGGCTGGAAGACCCGCCGCGAGTGCGCGAGTCAACTGAGCACCGAGCAGTGCGAGCAAGCAGGCGCAGCGTGCGCGTGGACCGCTGCCTGCACCGGATTTGAAGCTTGCTCGAGCCTGCACGAGGATGCGGCTAGCTGCAGCGCAGCGGGCCTGCCTTGCCGGTGGGAAAAGAACTGCGGCTAGCGGCTAGCGGCGGCGTGCTTTCTGCTCCGAGAGCCGCGCTTCAACGCCCGAGGCGTCGTTCGGACATGAACCTGAAGTGGTAGGCCGATTGGACGAAGTAGCAGGAACGTGGGGGCATTGTTGGGTTGGCGCGCTATGCTTGGCGACCGTGGTCGCGTGCGGCGATACGTCGCGCAGGCCGGGCACAGAACCGGAACCCGGCACGGCGGGCTCGGGTGGGTCGAATAGCGGCAACACAGCCGGCTCGCCTGTCGGCGGCGGCAGCGGCAACCCGGCCAGCAGCGGTGGCGGGGGCGCAGCGAGCGGCAGCGCGGGTAGCGCATCAGCAGGCACTGCGGGTACCGCAGCTCAAGGCGGGTCTGGCGACGAGGACTTGGGCGGCGCGGCGGGCGTAGGGATGGGCGGCGAAGCGCCGATCGAAAAGCGACCCATTCGCGCGCTGCAGATCACGACAGGTCGCGATCACAGCTGCGCGTTACTCGAAAACCATCAGGTCAAGTGCTGGGGCGAGAACAGCTACGGCGAGCTCGGCCAAGGCGATACGAAGCTCCGCGGTCGGGCTCCGGGCGGCATGGGCGACGAGCTGCCGTTCGTGGAGCTCGGCACCGGCAGAACAGCGAAGGCCGTCAGCGCTGGACGCTACAGCACCTGCGCGCTGCTCGACGACGACACGGTGAAGTGCTGGGGGCTACCGAAGTTCGTCGTCAGAACCCTCGATAACTACAACATCGGCGACGGGCCAGGCGAGATGGGTGACGCACTAGTGCCAGTCGCGTTCGGCGCCGGTCGCGTTCCGAAGACAGTCGGGCTCGGCCACTACAGCGCTTGCGTGGCGCTCGACGACGGCAGCTACCAATGCAACGAAGGTGAGTACGCCGAGACAATCCCGGGTCCTTCTGGCATCGCCCCCACGGTCGTCACAGGCTCGCTCGGCATCCTGGTGCTGTACGACGACGGCAGCGTTCGCTCCATCGCGCCCGCGGAGCCTCCGACGACGCCTAAGCTCCTGGTAGCAAGCGGCGCCGTCAAGGTCGCGGGCAGCATGTCGCTCGAGTGCGCGCTGCTCGGCACCGGAGCGCTGCAGTGCTTTGGTCAGCGCAAAGAATACCTGCCGCTTTCGCTACCCGTAGCCACCGAGATCGGCCTCTCGGAGCGAGGAATTCTCTGCGCGATCGTGAGCGGCGGCGCGGTGCGCTGCTTTGGCCAAATCGATGCGCTGGTCTGGGGAACCGCCGTAGATGTTCCGACGTCCCCCACCGTGCCCTACGGCACACGGACGATCGACGTGCCGCTCGACAAGCCCGCCGTTCAGCTCAGCAGCGCGGCTCGTGAACAACAATGCGCGCTGCTGGCTGACGGGTCCGTCACGTGCTGGCCGTGGAGCGAACAAGCCGTGGCGGCCACTGGTCGTCAAGGCTCGGCTTCGCCCCTGCTCTTCCCGGTCGACCTGGGCACTTGGTCGGACTGAGCAGAGCAGGCACGGGTTCAGTCAGAGCGACTTGAGGTACTCGATGCCGCGCGCGCGCGGAGCTCGTGCCTCCAGCAGGCTGATCGGCAGGCGACAGCGCTCGGTAAGAACCGACACGGGCGTAGGCAGAATCAGTCACGCCTGCGGGGCATTGGCGCGCTCGGGTAGGCGCGACGTGTGCTAGGGATCGACGGGCTTTGGCTTGGCGCCCCAACACTTCGGGTCTCGTTCGCACATCGAAGCAGCTGCTGAAACGGGGGCTGCGCGCCGCGTATCGCGGTCAGCCGGGTGGCCCACCGCCCATCCCCCCCGAACATTGGGGTCTGGAGCGGCGAGCTGACGGCAATCTCACCCTTCAGGGTATTGCACTCCACGACCTGGCCAGCCGTTTCGGTTCGCCCTTACACGTCGTGAATGCGGCCCGCCTCCGCGACAACGCGAGGCGCTACCTGAGCGCCTCCACGGGAAAAACGCCCTGTGAGGTTTATTATTCGTACAAAACGAACCCGGTACCCGGGGTGCTCAAGGAGCTGCATCGCCAGGGCATCGGAGCCGAGGTCATTTCCCATTACGAGCTGTGGTTGGCTCGAAAGCTCGGCGTCACGCCCGATCGCATCGTTTACAACGGCCCGGTGAAGTCCGAGGCGTCGCTGGTCGAAGCCATCAAGGACCGCATTCAGCTGATCAACATCAACCACCTCGAGGAGCTGCCCGTGATCGCTCGCATCGCACGCGAGCTCGGGATCCGGCCGCGCATCGGGCTGCGGATCACGGTGGGCGGGGGCTGGTCGGGTCAATTTGGCACACCCACGACAGGTGGCGCCGCGCTAAGCGCGTACCGCGAGGCCATGGCCACCGGCGTGCTCGACGTCGTCGGCCTGCACGCGCACCGCGGAGGCATGGTGCGCAGCGAAGAAGAGCTTCGTGGCTTTCTGACCCAAGCACTGGCATTCGTGGGAGACCTTCGACGTGAGCTCGGTCTCGAGCTCGAGATCCTGAACTTCGGCGGTAGCTTGGCCGTGCCGAGCGTGCGCGGGCTCTCGGACCAAGAGAAGCATCAAAACCTACGATTTTCTCGGCCCTTTCAGCCACCACAGCCCGAGCGCTCGCTCGCGATCGAGCGCTACCTCGCCATCATCACTGAGCTCGTAGCGGCGCATTACGATGCAGTTGGCGCTCAGCGCGCAGCACGAATTTTCGTCGAGCCCGGTCGCTCGGTCACGAGCGATGCGCAGCTGCTGCTGACCCGCGTGCAGAGCACCAAGAGCGGCGGCGAGCGCGAGTACGCGATCCTCGATGCCGGCATCAATTTGGCTGAAAGCTGCACCACCGAGTACCACCAGTGGTTTGTTGCGAATGATGTCCGGCGCGCACCCAGTCGGTGCTACGCGCTGGCAGGCCCCATTTGTACACCTGGGGATACATTGCACTGGGCTCAGTGGTTGCCCGAGGTCCAGTCAGGTGACACTTTGGTAGTCATGGACGCTGGCGCGTACTTTGTGCCGTTCTCGACGTCCTTTTCATTCCCGCGGCCCGCTATAGTCATGCTGGATGACGGCACCGCCAAGCTCTTGCGACGCGCGGAGAGCTTCGACGACTTGGTGAATCTTGACGACCCTTCTCAAGGATGACGCTTCGACCGGCTCATTGGGCACACTCGCCAAGCAGTTCGTCAGCGCGCTTCTGAATCACAACAGCGATAGCAGCGGTGCCGGCATGAAGGCCGCCGGTCGCGATTTGCCTCCCGTGCTGCTGACGATGCCGAACAATCACGGCACGCTCGCGGCAGCACGCAGCCTGGGGCGCGCTGGCGTGCGCGTGGTGGCCGCCGATCCCGGCGCGCTCAGCATCACCAGCTGGTCGAAGTACACGACCACGCAGCTGCGTTGTCCGATGGTGCGGCGGTCGGCGGAGTTTTTGGATTGGCTGATCGACTTCGGGCGCCGCAGCGAGCGTCACGTGCTGCTCGCTACGTGCGACGACACGGTGTGGCTCTACGCCAAGTATCGCGAGCAGCTCAGCCCCTACTTTCACGTTCCGCAGCTCGACGTCGAGGTGCTGCACCGTCTCTTGAACAAGCGCTTGATGAGCGAGCAAGCGCACATTGCCGGGCTCGACGTACCGAAGACGTGGTTTCCCGCGGACGACAAAGAGCTGAACGAGGTAGCGCGCATCGTGCGCTTCCCGGTGTTGCTCAAGCCGGTGACGCAGGCGTTCTTCTTGCCGCGCCACAAAGGCTTCAACGTCACGAACGCCGAGGAGCTGCTGCGCGAGTACAAAATCCTCTGCACGCATCCGTACGGTAAGGACGTCAAGGACTACGACGCCTCCGTAACTCGCCCGATGGTGCAAGAGTTTTACGGCGACGCCTCCGCCAAGGGCATCTACAGCATCTCGGGCTACGTGCGCGGCGGCCGCGTGCTGAACCCGCTGGCGTCTCGCAAGGTGTTGCAATGGCCGCGGCGACTCGGCGTCGGCGTGTGCTTCGAAGAAGCGAAGCTCGACGAGAAGTTGGTCGAGGGGGTCACGCGGCTGGCCAATCAGGTGGGCTTCAGCGGCACCTTCGAAGCCGAGTTCGTGCAAGACGCCGAGCGCCGCTTGCTGATCGACTTCAACCCCCGCTTTTACAACCAGATGGCGTTCGACATCGCGCGCGGCTCACCGCTGCCGCTCTTGGCGTACGAAGACGCGACCGGGCGTGACCTCGGCGCGGCAGCGATCGGCGCGCGTAACGGCGCGAAGCCCCGCATCTACGTGCATGGCTCTGCCGCAGGCCTGATGCTCGGCAGCCAGGGTCTGTCCGGAGCCATGAAGGCGACCGAGCTCAGCACTTGGCGCAACTGGTACGATCGCCATCGTGGCGAGCGCATCGACGCGGTTCACGACTCGGAAGATCGCGCGCCGGCCCTGCTCGATGCTGCGCTGCTGCTCAAAGCGTGCATGCGGCACCCGCAGCACTTCTTCAAGAACATCGTGCGTAACCGCTGAAGGCGCGGGGCGCCTAGCTCTGCTTCGGCGTTGCCGCCGCGGCCTCGCGCAAAAAGGCGATGAAGTCGGTGACGCCCGGGTCGTGACCGGCCTGCATCAACAGCGTCGTCAATTGTCCGCGGTGGTGGGTCTGATGATTGAAGACGTGAGCGACGGACCACCACAGGGGCTCTGCGAAGGTCACGCCGCGACGCAGGTAGCGCAGCGTGCCTTCTAGCTGCTCGCTCGTCAGCGCCGAGACCCAGCTCTCGATCTCGGCGTCCGTGCTCGCGCGCTCGGCGCGCAGCTCTGCGAAGCTTTCGTAGAGCTCTTGATCGAGAGACCGGATACCGCCCGGACCAAACGCGCCGTCGGGCAGCACTACCCCCGTGAAGCGCCCCAGCCACACGCGATCGGCCAAGAGCAGATGGTTCAGCGTGCCGTGGATCGACTTGAAGAACGCGCCGCGGTCTCGTTTGCGCTCCTCGTCACTCAAGCTCGCCGCGACTGCATAGAGCTTCTCGTTCATCCAGCGGTTGTAGTGGGCGAGCTTCTGAAGGTGTTCGAGCTGCATGCGGCGATCATAGCAAGGCGGACACTTCCGAACATTGCGAACGTTCACAGACGTTCGCGGACGATCACGGACGTCTGCGAACACTCGACACCACACGACACTCTCAATCTCGCATACACGCATTGACGATTAACGAGCATGCCTTTATGGTCACCCCAACTCGCACGGGAGGCGGATACAATGGAGTCACTGAAACCATCATGGGCATTGTTGTCGGGCGCGTTCGTCATCACGACGGCGGCTTGCAGCAGCGAAGGCATTGGTGTTCCCTCGGGCAGCGACGACAGCCCGAGCGATGTCGCGACCAGTCACGAGCAAGCGACCCCGACGTCGCAAGGAACGCGCGTAGTGTTGGATCGCGCTGGCATGATCGCCGATCGGAGCTCGATCGTTTCGGAGCTGCGTCACGGCACGCTCGACATCGCCGACAAGGTCGCGCTGGCTGAAGTGGCGATCGGGCCTGCCGACAAATTGAGCGGCGCGCTCCGCGCAGAGCTCGTCCAGCGCCAAGACGCTGATCTCGTCGAAGCGGTAATCCAGGTCCACAACGACGCGAAGTACGAGCCGCTACCCACCATCGACGAGTCACAACCCCGTGATTCAGTGGAAAATCAGGTACGTCTGGAGGAGCGCCGCGCGGCTTTCGCACGCATGGCGGCTCCGACCCAGCGCGCCCTCAGCAACTGGGGCGACAAGATCCGCGCGCGTGGTGGTCAGGTGCTAGGCGAGCACCTGGTGAGCTCCGCCTTGACCGTCAAGCTACCGGTCAAGGCGCTCAAAGAGCTGCAAGGCGTGCCGGAGCTATCCCGTCTCTCGCAGCCGAGCAAGGACCTCGCCACGCCTCCGGCGGTCGACAACGGCGTCGCGGGCGACAACATGTCCGCTTCCCGCGGTCGCATCAAGACGGACCCGTACTTCAACTTGGGCTACACCGGCAGCGGCTTCATCGGGCTGATCGATACCGGCGTTCGGACCGCTCACGTCTTGCTCGGCAACCCCAACCACATTTCGCTCGCGCTCGATTGCGTCAACGGCGGCACCAACTGCGACAACAACTTCGCCGCAGGCTACAACCCAGGTGACGCCGTCAACCACGGCACCGCGGCCGCTGCGATCATTACCGGCACCAACTTCCACGGCAACAACTGGCGCGGCATCTCGAGCTCCTGGGTCGACAGCTTCAAGGTCGGGCTGGACAACTTCGCCGGCGGAACGGATCTCGCCGCGGTGGATCGAGCCTACGCGCGCACCATCTTTTGGGGTGACTGGGTGGCGAACGCCAACATCCAGGTGAACGAGCCGCCGAACGGCCCGATCAGCAACGGGGCGAACAACCTGTTCGATATGGGCATTGGCGTGATCGCAGCGAACGGCAACAATGCGGGATTCACGAAAGCGCCGGGCAACGCCACCAAGGCGCTCGGTGTCGGCGGCTACGACGTGCAAACGCTCGCGACTTCGCCGTCACCCGGCAGCAACAACACACCCGACAATCGCTTCAAGCCAGACTTCCGGATGCCCACCAACGTCGAAACGGCCTCTCGGTTCTACGCCGGCGGTGGTTTTTGCGACAACTGTTTGCAAGTCTTCGGTGGGACGAGCGCCGCTGCACCAGCTGCGACCGGTACGGCCGCAGTGCTGCGTCACTTCCTGATCTCGAACGGGCTCGCGTACGCGCCCGGCAACATCTACGCCGGTCTGATCGCCTTCGGCGACGCTCCGATCAACTCCACCAATGGGGCAGGCAAGGTGGCGCTGGGCAGCCCCACTTGCTCGGTTTGGTGGTCGGGCTCGGTGGACATCGCCCAAGGTCAAATCTTCGACATTTCGTTCTCCCCCGCGACGGGCGAAACCGATCTGAGGGCGGGCATCTGGTGGCCTGAGAATTACCAAGCGCACCGCGACATCGACATCGTTGCACTGCGACCCGATGGTTCGACCGCGGACAGCTCGACCTCGGGCCTCTCCGTGTTCGAACGAGTCGCCGTCAACGGGCCGATCGTCGCCGGCAACTGGAACGTCCGCATCAGCGGCTATAGCGTGCCGTTCGGCACGCAAAAAGTGTACTACGTGATGTACACCAAGCGCCCCTGCTGAGCTCTCGGTTCGGCGGCGCCTACGGGTCGAACCTGTACTCAGTTGCCCGGCAAGAGGGTCGAGCGCCGAAGTCGTCTCGAAACTTGGTGAGGTACCCGTACGGCGCCGTCGACATGACCTTTCGAAAGTCCAAATGCGCCACTAAGCAGAACAGCGTGACCTCGAGATAGCTGAGGTCACGCTGTTTCGGGAGCGCAGCCAAAACCGCGCCAAGCTGGGAATCCAGCCAGAAAAGCACGTTCTCCAAGCTGCGTGTCATCTTCGCGCGATGAAGCGTGTCGGTCGGTTGCTCCGCGATGCCGCTCATGATGAGCCCGACCTCGGTCGACATCGCTTGCAGCACGAGCTCCTGCGTGTTGGCGAGCAGCGGCTCCGCGAGCGCCTCCGGCCAAACGACATGCAAGGGCCGCAGTGCGGTGCGCACGAGCTCGCGACACACGTTCAGCGCCCCGAACCAGGTCGCCTGCGACGTGCGCAGGCTCGGTACTTTCAACGCCGGGTTGCCGCCGTACTCGTTGTCGTCGAGCGACGTCAGATCGCGAACGATCTGAAACGAGTACGCAGCGCCGCTCTCGGCCGCGAAGATCCGCGCGACCCTCGTGAACGACGAGCTCGACCGACCGACGAGGGTGACGCCGGTGTCAGTCACGGTGGGCGGTGGCGATGAGCGCGCGCATGCGATTTTCGATGGGCCCCTTGCCGAAACGCGCTTCGAGCGCACGAGCTGCATCGGCCGTCACCTGATCGAGGCCGGCGGGGCGACGCGCTTCGATCTCGCCCCGGAGCGGTGTACCCTGGCATAGGCCGAACGCGACGTGCTCGGCAGAGGGTCCGCTCGTCACCTCGTCTACCGTCTCGACCTCGATACGCGAAAAGCCGGCGCTCTCGAGCTGGGCGCGCAGCACGGCCGGATCGTGGTGACCGAACGGAGTGCGCTCGAAAAAGCGCGGTGGATCCACCGGAAACAGCTCCGCGACCGTGTCACTGACGACCTTTGAAACGGGATTGTCGGCCAAGCTGCCCCAGACGTTGAACACGTAGCGCCCACCAGGGACCAGCACCCTGTGCGCCTCGCGATACGCCAACACCTTGTCCGGAATAAACATGACACCAAACTGGCAAACAACGGCTTGAGCGCTCGAAGCCTCGAACGGGAGCCGCTGAGCGTCGGCCTGCTGCCACGTGACTAGCGGCCCGCTGGCCCGTACGGCCCCGATGCGCACCATCGCTTCGTTCAGATCCGTAGCAAACAAGCGCACGCCCGGCAGAGCTGCGATCAAGGCGCGCGTCACCGCCCCCGTCCCGGCCGCCACCTCGATGAGAGTGCCGCTCCGGAGATCGCTCACGCGTTTGGCCAGGTCGTGCGCATACGGCTGAAACAGTAGGGGCACTAAGTACTGCTCATAGATGTCAGGAATCGATCCCGAAAACTTCGCGTCCGTGGCGCTCATGGCGACGCAGATTACGGGGCCATGGCGCGCGCCGCAACTCGTCCCCTATAGTCGCCGTCGATGTCCGTCACTGCGGTCGCCAAGCTGACGCGCCCCACGCTTCGGGATCTCGAACCGCGCGCTCGCTTGTTCGAGCGCCTCGATCAGCTGCGACATGACGGTCCCGCCGTGTGGGTCGGCGCACCTGCCGGCTCCGGGAAGACTTCACTGCTCGTGAGCTACATCGAAGCGCGCAGCTTGCCGGTGCTTTGGTACCGCATCGACGAGCGCGATCAGCACGTCGAAGAGCTGTTTTTCTACCTACGCCTGGCCGCCGAAGCCCTGGAAGGCAGCCCCCGCGGCAGTATGGAGCTGCCCGTCTTCTCGAGCCAGGTCGACCTAGCGCGCTTCTCGCGCCGCTTCTTCGAGGCGCTGTTTCTGCGCTTACCACCGGGCGCGCTGCTGGTATTCGATGACTATCACACGCTCAGCGTGGGAGCGCAGTGGCAAGCCGCGTTCGACAAGTGCCTGGCCAGCATCCCCGATGGTTTGAATGTAGTCGTGATCAGTCGCCAATCACCGCCGGCCTCCTTCATCCGTTCCCTGGCGCACGGCGAGCTAGGGCTCTTGGAGAGCAGCGAGCTCTTGCTCAGCGAGCAAGAGACACTGGCCCTCGCCAAGCGCCGCCTCGGCAAGAAACCAAAGCTATCGAGCGAGGAGCTGGCGCAGATTCAAAGCGTCACGTCGGGCTGGGCCGCTGGCGTCTCGCTCCTGTTGCGCACCAGCCGAGGGCGAGAGCTACCCGCGCTCTCGAGCCACGACATCGAACCGGTGTTCGACTACCTGACGAACGCCGTCTTCGGTGAGCTATCGAGCAACACCCAGACCTTGTTGCTCCACTCGGCTTGCCTGCGGCGCTTCACACTGCGACAGCTGGAAGAGCTGGCCGAGCTGAGTGGCGATCGCAACGCGCTGCTCGGTCTCTACCGCAGCGGATTCTTTCTCGAAAGCGACGGGCCGGGAGAGGAAGTTTTTCGCTGCCACCCGCTATTTCGTTCGTTTCTGGCCTATCGGGCGGGGCAGGTGCTCGGCGAGGCCGAGCTGCGGCGAGTGCGGGCTCGAGCAGCCGGCATGCTCAAGCGCGACGGGCGCAGTGAAGAGGCCTTCGAGCTACTCTCGCAGATCGACGATCAGGCGGGGTTGTGCAAGCTGGTGCTCGCGAACGCAGCGAGCCTATTCGCCCAGGGTCGCACCGCGATGCTCGGTGACTGGATCGCAAAGCTGCCCGCCAGCGCGATCGAGCAGAGCGGCTGGCTCAGCTACTGGCAAGCGATCTGCTTGCTCACCACTAAACCGAGCAAGAGTCTGGAGCTCTTCGAGCTTGCGCTCGATAGCTTCGAGCGCGAGCAGGATGGCGTCGGCGCGCATTTGGCTTGGGCGGGCGCCGTGCAGGCGCTCACCTACGAGCAACGCAGCTTTCAGCTGCTCGAACGTTGGCTCGAGCGGCTAGCTCGCCTCGAACGATTCAGCCCGGCCTTCGCGTCCGGCGAAGTCGGCTCGGCAGTCGTCAGCTCGCTCGTGATGGGGCTCACGCTCGCGGGCGCCGAGAGCTCGGTGCTGGAGAGCTGGATCGCGCGCGCCATGACTCTGGCCGAAAAGTCCAGCGATCCGAGCGTCCGCGCCATGACCGCGAGCGTGCTCGTGCTCAACTACGCGCTGCGCGGTGACTCCGGGCTCGCGTCGACATGGCTTTCGATGCTCGAGCGTTACAGCGCCAGCGGCCCCACCGCGGTGATCGGGCAAGTCGCGGCGCGGGCCGCGGCAACCGCGCTCGCCTGGCATCAGGGCCACGTGGCCGCCAGCGTCGCCACCGCGGTGGAGGCTCTGCCGCTGCTCGAACAGCCGGTGCCGATGTGGCAACTGGCACTGCTGGTGTTCGCCAGCTTTGCCGCCATCGACTGCGGAGCCAAGCCCGAAGGTGAGCGTTTCTTGGCGCGCCTCGCTCAATTGGCGGACTCGGGCACGCCGCTCGAAGTCTCGGCTTACCACGTCGTACGCTCCGCTCAAGCCATGGCACGCGGCGACTTGAAGCAAGCGCTCGTCGCGGTGGAGCTGAGCCTCGATCGCGATCGCGCCGTGGGCTTCGCCTACGGTCAGGTCGTCGACCTGCAGATGGCCGCCTACCTGCAGTTCGAGCTGGGCGATGAAGCGAGCGCTCGCGAAATGCTCGGCGAGGCCCAGCGCATCGAAGAAGCCCACCGGCAGCCGATGCTGCGCTATTGGCGACTGATCATCGAGGCGGACCGCGCGCTTCAAACGGGTGAGCCGGAGCGGTGCCTCACGCTGCTGCGCGAGGCGTTTCCGATCGGCCGGGAGCGACAGGTCTACAACGTGCATTGCCCCTCGCCCCCGCGCCTCGCCGAGCTCTGCCGTCTGGCCCTCGCGCACGACATCGAGCGTGAGTACACGCGCACGCTCGTGCGCCGCAAAGAGCTGTTCAACCAGCTCGCGCCGCTCGATCTGGAGCACTGGCCGTGGCCAATCCATATCCGCACCTTCGGCGGTCTCGAGGTCAGGCTCGACGATCAACCTCTCACGCTCGGGCGGGTGCGTATGCCGCTACTCCTGCTGCAGCTCTTGCTCAGCGAAGCAGGCAGTCGCTCCGGCCTACCAATCAGCCGGGTGCTCGCCAAACTTTGGCCTGATTCGGACGGCGACAACGCGACTCACACTTTCGACATGACGGTACTGCGGCTCCGCAACCAGCTTGGAGAGCACGGGCGCCGCGCTCTCCGGGTCGAGCGTGGTCACATTTCACTCGACGCCAGCGTGTGCTGGGTCGACACGGCCGCGCTCACGGCCCTGTTCGCCGACATTGCCACCCTCGACCCAGAAACCGCGCCTTGCCCGTTGCAACTGGCGCGCTGCACCGCTTTGGCCGACAGGCTGGAGGATCTGTACCGAGGTCCCTTCGTCGAGGACGAGGACGGGTCGCCGCTCACCGATTACAGCCAGCGCACCCGGGCTCGCGTGGGGAGCGCCTTGCAGGCCCTAAGCGGGCGACTGACGCAGCTCGGCGATCCCGGCCGGGCCGAAGGGCTGCTGACCCGCCTGATCGAGCGTGACTCTAGGCTAAAACGGCTAGTCCCGCAGGCGACGCGCGCCGCGCAGTGAGTCAACTGTGAGGTCGGCGCGGGGCGCTCTGCCCCGTCGGAGTGGGTGACCATCACCGTAGGGTGATGTGTACCCAATCTTCGCAATCCCACACGTCCACTCGAAATCACGCCAGCGGTGAGCTGGCTGTGCGTGGCCCGATGTCAGCGTGCGCCCACTCGAGCGGAGAGTGGCAATGCAACCGAGTGCGACCGAGTATTCGACCGAGCAGTACCGGGAAGCGAAACGAGCACAGACCTTTGCGTCATATGCGCGAGAGCGACTGGACGCGCTGTGCGGGGCGGCTCAATTCAGCGAGGCCGAACGCCTTCGCGCCTGCGCTGAGCTGACCGAGGTACTCGAGCCGTGGGGGGACGCGCAGATCGGAGCTCGACCACGGCAGCCATCGGCTCTGTCCGACGACAGCTTTCCGCTCGAGTTTTCTATCACTTTCACGGGCGGGGAGCCCGAGGTGAGGGTGCTGTTCGAGCCGCAGTCGTGGACCCCGGCACCCGGCGCCCGCTGGCACGCCGCCCGCGAGCCTCACCGCGCCTCGGGCGGCCAGGCGCGAGTTCAGCTCGCGGG
>JBEHXA010000071.1:0-17963 GCA_048498935.1 Myxococcota bacterium | reverse complement strand
CGCGTACCAGCCGGGCGACACCGACTTCGCGTGGGCGCGCCGCAAGCGCCGTGCCGCGACCACAATCAGTAGCGGAGTGGGTTAAACACTCGAACGTTGCTGTTGGTGTGATCGTGAGTGGATTGGAACGATACAGAGGCAGAAAGGGAATGTCTGCGAATGTCGACGAACGTTCGCGAACGTTCGCGAGCGTCGACCTGCGCCGGCTGCAGCTGAGCGTGATTAATGCGCTCGCTCTGTTCCAGGCTGCTCACGGGTCGAGCGCGAAGCAGTAGAAGCCGCCGTAGCCGCCGCCGCCGCCGACGGTCACGTTGCCGCGCGGGGGACCGCCTTCGCCCATGATGTTCATGCCGGCAGCGCAGCCGGGGGCTTCGTGATCTTCAATCCATTGGCGCCCATTGTTCGCGCTGCGCGGCCAGGAGTGGCCGCATTGGGGTTTGCCGGTAGCGCCCTCTTTGCTCGTCCAGTCGTTGCAGGTGTCGCCTTTGTTCTGAGTGGCAAGCTCACCGTCGGAGTTCGATCCCGTCAGGGTGTCGTGATTGTCGACCTCGTCTTGGGTCGGATCGGGCTTGTGGTTCGCTATTCCGAACTCGTTGGGCAAATCCGCCGCGACGTCCGGATCTCCAGCGGGCCGCTCTTGGCCTGCGAGGCCCGCCAAGTTCATCGCGACGGTGCGGCCGAGGCGGTCGTACCAGGGACCCTGGCCGATGCGTGAGATCGCATCGACAGGCATGCCATCTTCTCCCGCCGTCACGCTCAGGAAAGCACGCCAGCGCTTGTTGTTGCCCGGCATGCCGAGCTCGGCGAGCTCCGTGCAAATCTTGTCTGCGCCGCGCAGGCCAGCGCCCGGGCCCACTTCGCCGTAGCTCAAGTCGCCGCCGAAGCCTTCGTTCGCATTCGGGTCTTTCGCTTTGGCCAGAGCGAACAAGCTCTTCATGCTGGTGACGAAGAAGCTGAACTTCTCGGTCGACACTGGACCCCCTCCGCCACTGCCCGACGCGCCGCTCGTCCCGGAGGTGCCGCTCGCGCCTGCGGATCCGCCGACCGCTGGTGCTCCGCCCGCGCCTGAGGATCCGCTCGTGCCTGGCGCTCCGCCACTGCCCGAAGTTCCGCCAGTCGTCGCAGCAATGCCGCCGCCACCCGAGGTACCCAGACCACCGGCCATTCCTCCGATGTTCGCAGCGCCGGAGCCGCCCCCTGCGCCGGAGGCTCCCGGAGGAGCGTTCGTCGCGCCGGCGCCACCGCCCGTCGAGGTCGACGGCCCGGCCTGATCGCTGCAGCCCACGGCCACAAGTGCCAGAGCGATCACACCCAGCGCTGACTCCACGTGTCGAATCACCATGCATGCGCGGGTCTCGCCGCGACACCGAGCGATCACACAATCGTCATTCGAGTCACGAATTCAGCCCGCCATGGCTGGGGCGCGCGGACGGGAGCGGCAGCCGCAGCGCGGCTAATGATTGAACAATTCCAAATCTTTACGAAATTCCAAAAAAAATCGTCGTGCGCCGTGTCGATCCAGGGCGGAGCACTTGGTCGTCCGGATAGCAGGAGATATCCACGACCATGAAATTCATCATTCTCTCGACCGCGAACAAGGAAACGGACGCTGCTGCTGCAGAGTTCGATCGCTACGAAGCGGGGCGCCTTCCGAGCGGCGATGAGTTCGTCAAGATGATGGCCTACCAGGAGGAGCTCGTGAAGGCGGGCGTCCTGGTCGCCGGCGAAGGACTGCGCGAGTCCTCGAAAGGGGCGCGCGTCACCTTCGGGAGCGGTGGTAAGGCGACGATCAAGAGCGGCCCCTTCACCGAGTCGAAGGAGCTCATCGCGGGTTTCAGCATCCTGCAAGTGAAGTCGCTCGACGAGGCACTCGCCTGGATGAGCCGCGCGCCGTTCCCGGCGGGAACCAAGCTCGAGATCCGTCAGCTTTTCACCGACGATGACTTCGCGTCGGTCGACCCGACGGGTGAGCTGCGCGAGCAAGACGCCAAGCTTCGCGCGCAAGCCGAACAGCAGCACGCCAAGAGCTGACACCTTCGCTTACAACGGATGGACGAAGCGCAACGACGCGTCGAGGCGGTGTTTCGAATCGAGTGGGCTCGGCTGGTGGCCGGGCTGGCTCGATTCGCTCGCGGCGATCTCGGGATGGCGGAGGAGCTCGCTCAGGACGCGCTCGTCGCGGCGCTCGAGACATGGCCGCAGGACGGCACGCCGCGCGAACCGGGCGCCTGGCTGATGCAAGTAGCGAAGAATCGTGCGCTCAAGCGCATCGATCGCCAAAAGCGTTGGGAAAAGAAGGAAAGCGAGCTCACCCAGGTCATGGAAGACCGACAGGAAGGTGCAGCCGATGCGATCGAGGCGGCGGTCGACGACGACGTCGGGGACGACCTGTTGCGCCTCATCTTCGCGTCCTGCCATCCGTCGCTCAGCGCCGAGAGCCGCGTTGCCCTGACGCTTCGCGTCGTCTGCGGTCTCACGACCGAAGAGATCGCCTGCGCTTTCGTCATTCCGGAGGCGACTGCGGCGCAGCGCATCGTGCGCGCAAAGAAGGCGCTGGCGGCGTCGGGCGCTGCGTTCGAAGTGCCACGGGGTAGGGAGCTCGCCGTGCGTCGCGGCTCCGTCCTCGAGGTCGTCTACTTCGTGTTCAACGAAGGCTATGCCGCTACGACTGGCGCCGATTGGATGAAGCCTGCGCTTTGTGATGAGGCGCTTCGGCTCGGTCGCATCCTCGCGGAGCTCATGCCGAAGGAAGCAGAGGTGCACGGCCTCATCGCAATGATGGAGCTTCAAGCTTCGCGCTTCGGTGCCCGCACGTTGCCCGACGGCACGCCGATACCGCTCTTCGAGCAGAGCCGCGCGCGCTGGGATCGCTTTCTCATCGAGCGCGGCCTGGCCGCGCTGAAACGCGCCGAGGCGCTCGGCGGTGCGCCGGGCCCTTATCAGCTACAGGCCGGCATCGTCGCGTGCCACGCCCGCGCCCCTGCGGCGGAGGCTACCGATTGGTCGCGCATCGTCGCGCTCTACGACCAGCTCGCCCTGGTCGAGCCATCGCCGATCGTCGAATTGAATCGCGCGGTCGCGATCTCGTTCGTCGACGGTCCCGCGGCGGCCCTGGTCATCGTCGACGAGCTCGCGAAGTTGCCTGCCCTTCACGCCTACCATCTGCTGCCCGCCGTTCGGGCCGACTTCCTTTCACGGCTCGGACGCAGGGCAGACGCGCGCTCCGAGCTCGAGCGCGCCGCCTCGCTCACGAAGAACGATCGCGAACGCGCCCTGCTCTTGAAACGAGCCGCAGCGACGCGAAACTAGAAGAAGGCGGTGCTGGCTTGGACCGCCCAAGCAGCGGGAGAAGGAAAGTAGCCCACGGCAAGGTCCATGCTGAGGCACACGCCCCTGCACCCGATGCTCGGAAATCGAAAGGCGATGCGTCCGCCGATTGGGTGCCGTTCGATAGGATCCCCTCGGTAATTCTCGAGACCAGCGGGTGGCTGGTTGAAGGGTCTGATGAGCGCATCGAGTGCGACCTGAAATCGCTGGGTGGTGCGGAATTGGGCTCGTATCGAGCGCGCCCATCGATAGTAGACGTAGCGTACGCCGACGTAAGGAATGGCTAGCTGCGTGTCGAGTCTGTTCGGCGATTTTTCGACGATGAAAGTGGCGTCGCAGGGGCCAGCGCAGTCGTAAAGGCTCATGTGACCGTCAGAATTCCGCCTTCGACCTCGAGCGAATGCGATAGAGGCATCATGGCGCGTCGCCACATCCTCCGTGCATTCAAGACTGTGACGCCCGAAAGGGGCGGAGGGATTTCTACACTGGTTTCGCCGAACCAGCGTGCCACGACGACGCCCACGCCGGCCTCGCCGTAAAAAGATGCGTCGACGTCGCGAGACGTCGCGTAGCTCGCTCCGACCGTTCCAAGTAAGTTCAGCCTCACGCGCGGTACAACGTAAGCTTCGAGCGACACGCCGAGCGCGAACAGTTGGAAGGGTACTATCGGCCCAATGAAGATGCCGACGCCCAGGCCCGGGATTGCCGCGATCTCTACGTCTGGGTAAGTCTGCCGGACTTGTGCAGTAGTGAGGGGGGCGGCGTCGTCGACGAAGACGTCGACGTCGTCGACTACCGGGTCCGCAGGCGGCGCAGGATTGGCTTCGATCTGCGCCGAGTTGTCGCCCAGAAGCTGCGCGCGTGCCGGCGCGACGACGCCCATCCCCATCCCGAAAGCCAACCAGATCCCCAAATAGCGCACGGCCGCGAACTTATCGAACAGCGAAGGCTCCGTCCAGTCCGGTCGCCGTGGCGTGTTCGCACGTCCGTCAACCTCGGGGGCTATTCTGGCGAACGTCGAGGTCGTTCAAGCCTTCAGGGCGCCGGCGCGCCAGGGCAAACGACTACTTGGGGCGCTGCGACGCGCGCGAAGCCGGAGCCGGGGGCGAAGTTGAAGAAGAGGTGGCTCCAGTCGTCGTAGTCCGTGAGCACCTCGAGGATGTTGTCGCCCACGGGCGGGGCCACGCTGGTATTCAGATTGATGTCGGCAGAAACGCGCGTGCTGCTTATGTTGCCGTTGCGGTTCCAGTCGATCGCAGGGCTTCCGCAGATGCCCGCGCGCTCGTCGAGCGAGCGTTCGTCCAGCGGCGCGCGGGTGCCCCGCGAGAAGTCCAGCACACCGTCGCCGACCGCGTCGCAGCTCGTGTCGACGCCCGGGAACTGGTAGCGGTAGTTCATCACCGACAGGTAGTTGGGCTTGTAGTTGGTCGCCACGTCGCCGCCGTGCTGCAGGCCCAAGTTGTGCCCCAGCTCGTGCATGAGCACATTGCCGACGTAGCTGTCGACCGTGTACGAGCACTGCAGCGAGACCACGAAGTTACTGCCGTTCAGCTGCGCGGCTCCGGAAGCGAAGTTGCCGTAGTACTCCCACTGGTGCGAAAAGATCGCGTAGTGAAAGTAGTTGGTGCGGTTCGGCGCGAAGAAGGCATTCTTCAGGCTTTGCTGCTCGGTGAAGCTCGCGACGACGGCATTGTCGTCGGGCACGCGGCTGCCTCCGTTGAAGACGCCGCCCTGGCCATAGTCGCTGATGAGCTTGATGCCGTTCACGCCGTCGGGGTTCGTCACCGGCGCATTCGCAAAAGCCTGGGTTGCTAGCGCGATCGCCGGCAAACGCGGGCGATGCGTGTGCACGTTCGAGTTGCACAAGGCGTCGTCGAACCAGTCCATCTCGACCAGGATGTCCTTGTGGCGTGGGCTCACGCCGAAGGCCGGCAAATACAGGCCGCCAGCGGTGCCGATGGCTTCGTCGCCGTCCGGCAGGCCGTCGCCGTCGGTGTCCACGTTCAGGGGATCGGTGCCCAGCGTGAGCTCTTGGCTATCGGTCAGGCGGTCTCCGTCGGAGTCGATGACGGCGCCGCAGTCGGGGTTGAGGTCACCGTAAACCTCGACCTCGTACAGCGAGTTGCCGTAGCCGGTGGTGCGAGCGGTCGAGACCATGCGCACGTAGCGGCCCTTGCCGGTGAGGCCGATGTCGTCGATGCCGCCGTTGCCCACGACGGGGCCGTAGACGGTCGTGAAAGGGCCGGCGGCGCTATCGGCCAATTGCAGCGAGTAGTTCGCGCTTGCAGCCGTTTGCCAGTTCAGCACCACGCGGCTCACGGCGCGCCGGGCACCGAGGTCGACCGTGATCGACTGCGGGTCGCTCGAAATGCTCGACCAGCGCGTGCTCGCGTTGCCGTCGATAGCCTTTTCGGGGCCGTAGCTGGCGCTCTGTTGAGAGGTCGCGGTGGCGGCGACGCGCGGCAAGGCAGCGCTGGTGCAGGCTTGGCCGCCGCACGCGCCGCAGCTGCCGCCGCAATCCACGCTAGTTTCCTGCCCATTCTGCAGGCCGTCGAAGCACGTGGGCACATTGCGGCAGAAGCCGGTGGTGCATTCGCCGCTGGCGCAGTCGTTGTTGAAGTTGCAGCGGAGGCCGTCGCCGCACGGGCTGCAGAAGCCGCCGCAGTCGAGATCCGATTCGCCGCTATCCAGCACGCCATTTTCGCACGCGCTCTTGCAGATGCCCCCGACGCAGGTGCTCGGGTAGCAATCGGCGGAAACGACGCAGGTCTGGCCCAAGAAGCACGGATTGCATTCGCCGCCGCAGTCGACGTCGGTTTCGCTGTAGTTCTTGGTGCCGTCGGTGCAGTGGCTGCAGCTCAGGTCGGCATCGCCGAAGACCTGCACGTCATAGAGCGAGACGCCGTAAGCCGTGGTGCGCGCGGTCGCGTAGACGCGCACGTAGCGGCCGACCGCGTTCAGGTCGCTGAGGTATTCTACGCGGTGATTCTGGCTCGGCAGGCCCGTGCGACTGGCGATGGCGGTGAAGCTGAGGCCGTCGTCCGAGACTTGCAGTTCGTAGTCCTTGGCACCGGAGGTCTGCCACTCGACTCGCACGTAGCTGAGGTGCACGCGCGTACCCAGGTCGAGGTGTAGCCACTGGGGCGTGCTGAATTGGCTGGACCAGCGTGTCGTAGCGCTGGCGTCGATGGCTTTCTCAGGTCCGAGGCTCGCGTTCTCTTGCGAGGACGCCGTCGCGGCCACGACTGGCAGTTGAGCGGCGCCGCACGAATAGGGCAGCGGCTGTTGCGTGCTCCCGACCGGCTCCGGTGCGTCGTCCGCTGTCACTGCACAGCCACCGACCAGCAACCCCAACCCCAAAATTGCCTGGAAAGCCCTCTTCAGCATGCCCGCGTAGCTACGACATTTGGGGATTCCTGGTCAATGGAATCCAGCTGTGTCACCCCAGTGTAACTTCGCGGCCACCTGCCGCGATGGTCCGCGAAACACGGTCGGCCTGTTCGTGCGGCTCGGCGCTTGATTCAGAGCGCCTTCTCGAGCTCGCAAGCGTCTTGTCGGCGCGAGTAGTAGCCGGGCTTGTGGTCGACGATGCGCATCCCGCAGCGCAGAAACAAATCGAGAGCCGCAAGGTTCGAGTCGGCGGTGCACAGTGAAAGCAAGCGCGCCCCGCTCTCGCGCGCACCCTGCTCGACGGCTTGCATCAAGCGCCTACCGATGCCGCGCCCGCGCCAATGCTCCTCTACGGCGATAGCCAACAACGAAGCCCGCTGCTGCCCGAGCTCCAGCATGGCCATGCCTACCGGCACATCACCGGAACGCGCTACCCACGCGCGCGTAGTCGAGCGCTGAACCAGGCTCGAGACGTAGCGGGCGGGGCGCGCGCTGTACTCGCTGAACGCGCGCTCCGAGAGCCGTTCGACGAAGCTCGAGTCAGCGCTGGCGAAGCGGCGCACCGAAATGCGGCGGTCGACCATGGGCGCGCTGCTCATCCGGTGAGGGTAGCGCGTTCGAGCGCGACCGCACCCGTTGGATGTCGCCTTTGGCCACGGTGTGCGTTGCGCTGCGACGAAGGTGCAGGTGGTTCAGGCGCCGGCTGCAACGCTTCGGTCGCATTTCCGACAATGAATGGGCCTGCGCTCAGCTTGGCGCGGTTCGTGCTCCCTCTCTTGGCTTCACCCTCCAGAGAGGTATTCGCGATGAATTGGGATTTGATTGAAGGTAAGTGGCAAGAGCTCAAGGGCCAGGCGCGTTCGAAATGGGCCAAGCTCACCGACGACGACGTCGAGGCCGTGGCCGGCAAGAAAGACGAGCTCGTCGGTCGCCTGCAGCAGCGCTATGGCTTGAAGCGCGACGCGGCCGAGGCTGAAATCGATAGTTGGATCAAGCAGATCTGAACAGCTAGTTCACCCGGGCTGGTGCGCCACACCAGCCCAGGTCGGCACTTCGCAGGACGATACTGCAGTCGCCCTGCATTCGGCTTCAGCCGGCTCTTAGCCCCGCGTGCACAAGCTGACCAGGGTCGCGCCGTAGCTCTTCAAGAGCTTGGGGCCGACGCCGGTCACTTCGCGCAGCGCGGCGGCGGTGCGTGGGCGCGCTTCGGCGATGGCGACGAGCGCGCGGTTGGTGAGCACTCGGAATGCCGGTACGCGCTTCTTCTTCGATTCGACGAGGCGCCAGGCGCGGAGTGTGGCGACGAGTGCAGCACTGGGCCCAGAGGAGGGGAGCGCGACGCCGCTTTGGCGTGACTTACGGCTGCGACCGCGGCGGGTCCCTTTGACGGCACCCTTGCGACCACGGCGCGAGATGTTCGGGCTCGGGGCAGCAGCGAAACCACCTGGGGGTGGGGCTTGGCGTTTGATGCTGGAATCCGGGGCACAAGCATCGCAATGCCCACACGGCTCCGCTGAATCTGCCGAGTCGCCGAAGTGCTCGACCAGCGCCAGCATGCGGCACTTTCGCCCTTCGGCGAATTTGGCCATCAGGGCCAGCTGCTCCAGCCGCAACGCGCGTTGCGCGGCGTAAGGAGCGCGCCAGCCCTCGTTACCGCGCACCAGCTGCTCTTCGGCCACGCCTTGCACGCCGCCGTGCACCCAAAGCTTTTCTAGCGCCTTGGCGAAGTCGGCCTTCTTGACGCGCGTTTTCTTGCGCAGCGTTTCGGCGGTGATCGGCTTGGCCTTGAGCCCCGCGAACAGCTTTTCGAGCACTTGCTCGTCGGGGTAGTCGCGTTCCAGAAAAAAGTCGTGCGTTTTGCGATCGGAAGCGTGATGCATCAGCACGGCGCGCGACGGCTTGCCGTCACGACCGGCGCGACCAATCTCCTGGTAGTACGACTCCACGCTCCCGGGCAGTGCCAGGTGCAGCACGGTGCGAATGTCGGCCTTGTCGACCCCCATCCCGAATGCCACCGTCGCGACCACGACATCGAGCTTGCCCGCCAAAAAGTCCGTCTGCACTTGGTCGCGCACTTCCGGGCTCAGGCCCGCGTGGTACGCCGCCACGCGATGGCGAGTGGCGAGCAGCTGCGCCACGCTCTCGGCCAGCTTGCGCGTGGGCGCGTAGGCGATCGCCGGCAAGCGTTCCGGGCTGGATAGCCAAGCCAGTGCGCGCCCAGGCCGCTCTTTCTGTGGCACCTCCAGCGCTTCGAGCGCCAAGTTGTGCCGCCGAAACCCATGAATGAAGAGCCGCGCGCTCGAGCCCAGTCCGAGCTGCGTCGCGATGTCGCGCTGCACCAGTGGTGTCGCAGTAGCGGTGAGCGCGACCACGGGCGCGGGGCGCAGCTGCGGGAGACGCTGTCCCAACAGCCGATAATCTGGCCGAAAATCGTGCCCCCATTGCGAGATGCAATGCGCTTCGTCGATCGCAATGAGCCCCAGCGAGCGGCGCGCGAGCAGCTCCGGAAACCCCGAAACTCCGAGCCGCTCTGGCGCGATGAACAAGAAATCCAACTTGCCCGCCACGTAGTCCACACAAACTTGGCGTGACTCCAGACGCGATCGACCGGAATGGATGCGCTCAGCGCGCAGCCCAAGAGACTGCAGTCGTTGCACCTGATCCTCCATCAGCGCAATCAGGGGGCTGATGACCAGCGTGGTCCCGCCGCGCGCCAAACCCGGTAGTTGGTAGCAAAGCGATTTCCCAGCGCCGGTCGGCATCACCAGGAGCACGTCGCGGCCGGCGGTTGCCGCTTCACAGACGGCCCGTTGGTGCGCGCGAAACGCAGGAAAGCCGAAACGTTCGCGTAGCAGTGCCTCGAGCGGCAACGGCTCCGTCCGTGGTGCACGCGGTTCGCTGCTTGCGGATTGAACCGCGCGCGGCTCGGTGTTCGGCGGCGGGACGGCGCGCGGCGTCGCTGCAGTCATGGCACGCTGTCGCGTCGGGCGGGTCTCTTCGCGTGGAGGCGCTGTTCTCGCGAGCGGCTCCGAGCGTTGCGGTGCTGTCGACTTGCTCGGGCTCCGGCTCGGTCCTCCGCCGTCGCCCGCTAGAGGTGGCAACAGCGGTGGCACACGACCGACCACCGCGGTCACGTACTCCTCGATTTGCCCGAGAAATTGCGGCAATTGGGCCTGCCCGCGCGCTATTGCTTGCAGGCGCGCTTCCCAAGCGCCCGTCATCGCGGCGCTCTTCACCTCGGCGTCGACCACGTCGATCAGGCCGATGCCGCGCTCGGTCGCGCGGAGCGCCTTGCCGTCGCGCGCCGCGTAGCCGCGCGTCAGCAGCGTCTCGATGATGTTGGCGCGCGTGGCCGGCGTGCCCAGTCCGCTGTCCTTCATGGCATCGGACAGCTCTTTCTCGTCCAACGTCTTGCCGGCGAGCTCCATCGCGGTGAGCAGCGTGGCGTCATTCAAGGGTGGCGGTGGGCGAGTCACTTTCTCGACGGACTTTGCGTCCTGCACGCGCGGCTCCTGCCCACGTGCCAAGCCGCCGGGCAGTGCCGATTCGCTCTGAGCCTCGTCTTCGGCTTTGGCTCGCGGCTTTTCGCGGGGCGGCTTCACTTCGCCCAAGTCGAGCACTTTCCAGCCGCGCTCTTCGATGGCGGTGCCTTGGCTGCGATAGCTGTCGACCGGTGCGTCGCTGACCTTCGGCCGTATCGTCGTGATCACCGTCGTTGCTGCCCACACGAAATCGCCGTGCCACGCCTGTAGCAAGCGCCGCACGATCAGCCCGTACAGCTTGAGCTCGTCCTGACTCAGAGGTTTGCCGCTCGCGCTCACGCTCGTTGGGATGATCGCGTGATGCTCGCCTACCTTGCTGTCATCGACAAAACGCCGCGAAAGTGGCTTTTGCCCCGTCCCCTCGGCCAAGAGCTCAGCGTACGGCGCCGACGTCGCTGCCACCACTTCAGGCAAAGTCTTCGCGACCTCACTCGAAAGGTGCCGACTATCGGTGCGCGGGTAGCTGATGAGCTTGTGCTTCTCGTAAAGCGCTTGCGCCAGGTCGAGGGTGCGCTGCGCCGAAAAGCCATACAGGCGATTGCTGTGCCGCTGTAGCTCCGTCAAATCGTAGAGCAATGGTGGTGGCAGTCGCTTCGTCTGCGACGTCACACTCGCGATCTGCGCCCGCCCTGCCCGCGCTCGCTTCACCACCGCCAGCGCTGCCTCGCCGTCGGCCGGCAAGCGCTGCGGATGCTCCTTCACTTTCGGATCGAACCAAGTACCCTGGTACGCTCCCGCCTCGCTCTCGAACGTGGCCACTACCTCGAGGTACTTTTCCGGGACGAAGTCGCGGATCTCGAGCTCGCGCTCCACCAGCATTGCCAGCGTCGGCGTCTGTACGCGCCCGACCGACAGCGGCGCATCGAGCGCCAACCCGTACGCGCGCGACAGATTCATGCCCACCAGCCAATCCGCGCGGCTCCGCGCGAGCGCGGCACTGGCCAGGCGATCGTAGTCGCTGGCAGGCCGTAACTTGCGTAGCCCCTCGCGAATCGCGCCCTCGGTCAGTGACGAAATCCAAAGTCGCGACACCGGTCGTCGGCATTTCGCTGCCTCGTAAATGAACCGAAAAATCAGCTCGCCTTCACGCCCCGCATCCGTCGCGCAGATCACCCGCTCCACGTCCGGTGCATTCAAGACCCGGCGCACCACCTCGAACTGATCGCGCGTCGCTTCGAACACCGTGAGCGGCCAGCGCTCGGGCAACATCGGCAGGTCCTCCCGCCGCCACCGCTTCCACTCTGCCCGCACGCCCTCCGGCTCGGCCAAACCCACCAGGTGCCCGATCGCCCAGGTCACCACATACCCGTTGCCCGAAAGCGTGCCGTCCCCGCGCCGCGTCGCGCCCAGCACATTCGCCAAATCCCTCCCCACGGAAGGCTTCTCGGCAACCACAGCCACAGTCATTCGTTCCGCTATCTAGCGCAGAAAAGGCAGCGCGCCGTCGGAGATCTTTGGAAGATTGCGGGCAGACAGTAGATCCGCCATGGCGATTGGATTGCTGCGCTGTGAGGCGGCCTGCTAGTCGTTGTGGGTATGAACATTCGAGGAGAGCTGCTGGGCTGCCTGGTTGTTTGCGGGGTGTCGCTGCAGTTGGGCTGTGAAGAGGAGAAACCGCCGACTCCGACCAAGGCTGCTCCGAGCGCAGTCGTAGCTCCCGCCCCGACGCCGAGCGCCGCGCCCACGCCGGAGAAGCCCGCCGCAGCAACCGGCGAGCGGCCGAGCAAGGTCGACATGGAGCTCACGCCCGCGCGGCGTTCGGCGATCGAAGCCAAGTACCCCGCTGCCAAGGGCTTCGTGGCCGTGAGCGACATTCAAGCCAAGCTGAAGGCCGACAAGAGCTTGAAGGACAAGAAGGCAGGTGTCGCTGCGTTCGACAAGCTGGCTCGCGGCAAGTGGCTCCTCTTCACGGGACCCCTAGTCAATCTCAAGGACGCAGCCTTCGACATGGCGCTCGAATACACGCCACAGCTGCCCAATGATCCGATGGGCATGAGCCGCCAGTTCTTCGAAGTTTCGATGAGTGAGGTCGAGGGCTACGCGAAGGACACCTTCAAAGACGGCAACGTCGGCATCGTGCTCGTCAAGTACAACGGCTCCACCAAGGCCACCCCCGGCTACGAGCTAGTCGCCACCGGCGTCTGGAAATAGCGGCGTTTCTCAGCTATCACGCAAGCGCTCGAGTTCTTCTACATCCGCAAGGTCCTTGTGCCGGCCTGCGGCTCGCTTGTTAGCAACCAGGGCTTTCTTGCCAATGTAGGGAACTGCGTGGCCGTCGAGGTCGAACGTTCTGGAACCGCTCAGAGCCTCGTCGAATGAGACTCCGCTAATCTGTGTGAGGATCTCGACCTTGAGGGGAGCGATGCCAAATCGATAGGCGTCCCCCTCGTTCGCGAAGTGCTGGGGCGTGACCGCGTGTGCGCGGAGCGGCGCTCCAAAGGCTTCCAAGGCGGCGAAGACTCTTTCGGAATTCGTGATGGTCGGTCTCACGAAAACGTCCAAATCGTCGGTCGCGCGCACGTGACCGTACAGGACGACAGCCCAACCGCCGACGAGCAGGAATTCAGCCTTCGCTTCGCAGAGCTCGATCAGTAGATCGGCGAAATCGTCCGGGAGCTTGTTCTCGCGTGTCACGGGCAACGAAAGGTTTCGCCTGGCCACTCCGACCGGGGCAGTTCTGAAAATCCGCCGCGGAGTGCTTGGTGGTGGGAGATCAGCCGCATGGCGGCCGCCAGTCGCTCGTCCGGGCTGCTGTTCGCATACGGGGATGGCTTGCGCTCACCGAAAGGCACCACCTCGACCGTCATGGTTTCTCGCCGCCGTGCGGCTCTCGCCATTCGGGCGAGTCGTTGCTCCTCGGCGCTCACCGAACCAGTGTATCACCAAGGCGTGGCGGTTCCCAGGCGAACGCTGGATCGGTGGCCCCGGCGAGCAACCTGCGTCTCACCGCGCCGGTTGCGGCTTGCGGCGAACGAGGCGGGTGAGCGCTTGCTGTAGGACCACGATGGTCACGCACGCGAGCGTGCTCTCGAGCAGGTGCTCGCCGAGGAAGTCGGTGAGCAGGTCGGTGGTGCGCGCGAAGGTGTCGCCGAGGAATTGCGTGACGGTGTTCCACAGGGCATGGCCCAGCGTGAGTGCGACGACGAAGAGACTGAGCCGGCTGCGCGCGGCGCCCGCCAGGACCGCGACAGTGGGGGCCGGTGCGACGACCAAGAGTGCGACACCGAAGCGCGCGAAGAGCCGCTCGACGAAGCGCACCAGCCGAGCCAAACGCGGGTGTCGCTGTTCGATCCATTGCAGTGCCGCGTCCCCGTAGAGGTAGCCGAGACCGTACGCGCTCAGGCCCGTCAGTACGCGACGCAGCGTCGCGACCGCGATGAGGGGCGCGGGATCGACTGTGGCAGCGGCCAACGCCACATGGTGCGCGGCGGGCGACAGCGCCACCAGCAAGAGCGGGCTCTTCACCAACAGGTAGGGTGAGAGGGCAGTACCGATCAGGCTGGTGACCGTGACCACCAGCAGCAGCCCCCAAACGGCCGAACGCAAGCGAGGCGGAGCGGATTCGCGCAAAACCCTCGAATGATAGGGCCAGCCCCGTCCACCCGCCAGTGGGGGCAGCGCGCTTGGGCGATTGGGGCCGTAGCTCGGCCTAGCGGTGAACGCGAACAGGCCTCAAGAGAAGAGCAGACGGTCTTGCTCTTTGCGGCCGCCCGCGTAGTAGTCGAACCACCAGGGCTGCTCCTTTTTGGTGCGCGGAGGCTTGACGAGCGTGAGGGGTTTGCGCTTGCCGCGAGCAACCTTCTCCGCGACGCGGAACTGATAATGGTCGAACAGGCGGACTGCTTCGACCGTGTAGGACGTGACGATTCGTGGGTCGCGGATCACGAGCAGGTTTTCGCCGTTATCCGTGTCGGCAGGCCCGGAAAAGTTGTAGGAGCCCAGGTACACGCGCGCGGTCGGCTTGCCGAAATCGATCACGATGAACTTGTGATGCATGCGGATGCCGCTACCGCCGGTCGGCTCCGTTTTGAACGGCTCCGGTACGTCCTTCCCGAGCTCTGCGGGGAAGACTGGCTTGACCTTCGCGTCGGCCTTTTGCAAATCAATGCCGCCGAGCTTGCGGTCGGAGATGCCATAGATGAAGAGGTTCGGCTTCTTGAAGGCTTGGGTGATGGCCGTGCGGATCGCGCCCCTGGTCTGATGCAGAAAAGCGAGCGAATAGAAGATGCAAGCGTGCGCCTTGGCCACGTCATCGGCGATGTCTTGCAAGAGCGCCTTTTCTGCGGTGTGCGGTGAGAAGGCGATCTCCGCGTCGACACCAGCTACGCCGAGCGGTTGCCAGACAGCCGACGCGGTGGCTCCGAACGTCGCCGGGGTGCCGTTGTTCCAATAGTTGTCGAAAGCCTGCTGCGCGATGGCGATCGCTTTGGCGCCCTGCACGATGACGGCGTTGTTGGCTTGGACGAAGAAGCCTCGCCAGCTGAAGTTGGTGGAGCCGAACACGGCAAGCCTGTGCTTCGGACCGTCCACGACGATCAGCTTGTTGTGCTGCAGGTTGCCCATGTGCTGCCGCTTGACGTTCGCCTTGCCCGCCGATTTGGCCAGAATCGTCGCCGCTTGATTCTCGCCAGACCCGGACTCGCCGTGGTCGGCCGAATCGTCGACGATGATTTTCAGTCGCTTGCCGAGCTTTGCCAGGCGGCCGACCACATCAGGCTCGCTGAGGTCGTAGGCGACCACGCGCACCTGAGCCTTCTTATCGGCGAGCGCCGCGTCCAGCACCGAAAGGATGGCCTCGCGCGCTTCGAAGCCCATCCACTTCAACGCCTCCTTGGCTTTCGGGTGCGTCGGCTTGAACTTCAGGCCTGCCTTGGCACTCTTGGGGAGCAGCTTGGAGATGGGCCCGTCTGCTTCGTAACGGTCGACGAAGGCTTGCGAGGACACGAACCCGCGCGTGAACGCGACATTGAGCTTGCCTGGGTACGTCTCGGCGCGAAGTACGATGGAGGCTGTCTGCGGCTCACCGTAGCTCAGCTCGTCGGCTGCATTCATGAACACGGGTGTCACGCGATAGAGGAACGCCCCCGGCTTGTCGGCGTTGCGCGGAAAGTGAATCCAGCGAAATTTCTGAATGGGCGAGAGCAGGCTAGAAAGCTGACGACGAACCGCGCCTCCGTTCGCGTCAGCGAACCCAATGCGATTCGGAATCGGAAAGAAGCGATCGCCGTCCGGCTCCCGAAACTCGATCCCGAAGCCGACGAGATCAGAAGGTGGCCTACCCTTCCAATTCATCGCGATGAGCGCCATGCCCTCCCCGCGATGGATCGTGAGCTTGAACTTCGCGTCCTCGTTATGACCCGTCACCTGAAACGCAGTCGCCATGGTGCCTCTTCCGAGACTGCGCCAACCGCGCGGTCTCTTTGTCTACGGCCAGCTTTCATCGAAATAGCCAAGAAGAGCGAATCGCCGCAAGTCTCGCGGTTCGCACTTCACCGAATGACTACTGGTCTCTCCTTGCTGTCCTTACGTCTGCGGCAACAACAAGTGCGGGGACCGCCAGAAGCAAACACTTGCGGTGAGTAGTCGTGCACGCGCGGACTAGTCCGCCAGTGTCGCCGTCTTGATTCCTGGCAGGGGATGAAATGTGTCTGACGTCTGCTGTTGTGCGTGGGGCTTGTGGATACACTCCCGGACATATTCTGCGGATAGTAGTTTATTGAATGTGCATTTGCGCCCTTGTGAGAACGCAAAGGCGACCCCGCGGGGAGAGACTGGTGCTATCCGGTGCGATGGGAGCGATCCGAGATGGGTCCTGAAGTCGTCGAGTTCGTAGCGGCACAAACGAAGGTTGCTGTCGGGCTGTTGCTGCAGGCCATCGGGGCCGAAGCTGCCAAGAGCGCAACCGAATTCGCCAAGACCACGTTCAAGCGCTGGCAGACCAAGTCGACGCTCGAACGCGTGTGTGAACGCAGCAAGCAGCTGCGCAAGGTCAAGACGATTTGGCAGGTCGAGAGAGAAGTAGATCTAGCGAAGTTCTACTACCCGTCGAAGATCAAGAGCAGCACGCAGCCGGCCAAGGTTGTCAGCCGCCTCGAGGACTTCAGCTACGACGGCAACCTGGTGGTGCGCGGTATCGTCGGCCAGGGTAAGTCGACGTTTCTCCGCTATTTGGCGGCTTGCGAGCTCGAACTTGGTACTCGACTCCCGGTGTTCGTCGAGCTGCGTCGGCTGGGAGCAGACCAATCGGTCGTGGACGCCGTAATCGAGGAAATGAAAAACCTCGGATTGGAGGATGCCAGCGCCGATATCGTCGACTACTTGGGGAAGGCGTCACGTCTCGTTCTTCTGCTCGACGGGTTCGATGAGCTCAGCGAGGAGCTCGTCACACCGGTCGTGCAAGAGCTGGAGAGTCTCAGCGTGCGTAACCCCGGGCTACGCATGATCGTGACCAGTCGACCCGAAAATGCCATCGAACGCTCGCCGCACTTTCGCGTCTTCGACCTGGCGCCGCTGGCTCCGGGCGAATACGCGCAGGTGGTCGCCAAGATCACCCGCAAGCAAGCGATCGCCGATGAAATCGTGAACGGCGTCAATCAAGCGCAGGAGTCGATCGCTCGGCTACTCACGACGCCGCTCATGGTTTCGCTATTGGTCGTGCACTGGCGCGTTGGGCATGGCGTCCCCGAGAATCGGGTCGCGTTCTATGATCCCCTGTTCATGCTGCTGCTGAACCGCCACGATTCTGCGAAGGCGGGGTACCGACGGCGGCGTGCGTCGAAGCTATCGGACTCGCAGCTCCTGACGTTTTTCAACTGCTTGTGCTTCATCACGCGTCGCGACGGCGTCTCGGCGATGCGAGAGAGCGCGCTGAACGCGGCGGCAGCGAGGGCCCTGAAGTGGTGCAGCCTCGAGGGGCCACCGGATGCCGCGGTCGACGATATTCGGCGCATTACCTGTTTGCTTTTGAAGGATGGCTTGGACGAGTATCGCTTTCTGCACAAGAGCGTGCAGGAGTTTCATTCGGCTTGCTGCGTGCGTGACCAGTCCGACGCGCTTGCCAGCGACTTCTACGTCTCGATGCAGCGGCGCTGGTCGGATTGGGAGCAGGAGCTGCAATTCCTGCGCACCATTCACCAGGAGCGTTATGATCGCTATTTCGCCGTCCCGATGCTCGACCAGGTCGTCTCGACTCTAGTCGGAGCGCAGCCGAGTGAGCTTGGTTGGGCGCTCATCGGTCGGCTGACGGCGCGGGTGATGTTACGTCCGGCGCCGCAGTTTCAGAACATCCTCTATCCGCGGGACCCAGTTGGGTGGTGCTTGATGAGCTTTTTCGATGGGTCCGAAGTCTACGAGGGAATTGCAGAGGCGAGCGTGCGGTGGGCAAATACTCGCGCAGTCGAGCCTCACGCTGGTGCCGACTACTGCGATGTACCGGTTAGGGACGTGCTTGCTGTGCTCGATACGCGCCACCACGCGGCGCTAGCCGCTGAGTCTCGGGACCGGTGCCGGCGGAATCGGCCCCGCCGCGGAACCGGAGGAGCAGGGCCGCGGCATCCGCCCGCTGACCGTCCTGACCGTCCTGACCGTCCTGGCCCACCTGGTGCCCGCGCTGCTGTACGCGGCCGGGCTGTACGCTGCCCGGCTGCCCGGCGTGTCCGGCCCGGTGGTCCTGGGCGCCGCCGCCCTGAGCACCGCCACCGCGGC
>JBEHXA010000070.1:0-18001 GCA_048498935.1 Myxococcota bacterium | reverse complement strand
CCTTGATGACGACGTCGCCGCGCGAAAGCCCGCCTTTCGCGCCGGGCCCGTCGCCCTTGACCTCAGTGAGCAGCACGCCGTTTTGACTGGGCAGCTTGAGCGCCCCGGCCAGCTCTTGATCGATGTCCTGGATACCGACGCCCAAGAATCCGCGCGATACGCGGCCCGATTGCTTCAGCGTCTCCATGATCGGCTGCGCCATGCTGGTCGGGATAGCCAGGCCGATGCCCTGGTAGCCGCCGGTGCGCGACAGGATCGCCGTGTTGATACCGACGAGCTTGCCTTCGGTGTCGATCAGCGCGCCTCCCGAGTTGCCTGGGTTGATCGCCGCGTCGGTCTGAATGAAGTCTTCGTAGGCAGTGATGCCCAGGTCCGCGCGGCCCTTGGCAGAGACGATGCCCATCGTGACCGTTTGCCCAACGCCCAACGGATTGCCGATGGCGAGCACCACGTCACCCAGCCGCAGCTTGGAAGAATCGCCGAATTCAACGGCGCGAAGGCCGCCCGGCGCGCCCTTGATCTTGATCACCGCCAGGTCGCTCTTCGGGTCGGTGCCGACCACGCTGGCATCGAACTCGCGGTTGTCCGAGACCGTAACCTTGATCTCCTTCGCCTCGGCCACCACATGGTTGTTGGTGAGCACGTAGCCGTCCGACGATACGATCACGCCTGAACCCATGCCCTGCGCTTGCCGCTCCGTCGGACCGCCGAAGAACGGGAACCCCATCGCCGGCTGGCGCTGCGTCATCGTCGTCGAGATCGTCACGACCGACGGGAGCACCCGCTCCGCCACGTCGGCGATCGAAACAGCGCCAGCAGCGTGCGCCTGAGTGAGTGCCGGGTGACCGAGCACCGTGACGTCCGAGCGCCCCGGTTCGGGAGCGACTTCGCTCTTGGAGACCCCGCTTCGGGCGCAGCCCGCGGTTGCCAGGGACAGCGCCAGCACGCTCACGACACTACTGCTCAGCTTCGACATCGTTGGTTCCTCACACGACCAGGCACCGACTGCCTACTCTGAGGCGCCTAACCCGGCAAAGGAACCGTTCATTCCCCACCCCCGGGTCAAACCGAAACGGGAGCGCCGCGGAGCCGCGCCAGCGCGGCCCCGCGACAATCGAATTTTCAGCGACGGCGGCGACGCGCTACAGCCGCAGCGGCTCCCGCGACCACCAAGCCGAGCAGCACGTTGCCCGACGCGTTCCCGCCGGCCGACGCGATGCTGCACTTGACGTCGTTCTTCCCGTCCTTATTGGTGTCGATGTCGATATCGGCGTCCACGTCGATGTCGATGTCCACGTGGATCGAGAGCTCCGTGGCGAGCTCCGCAGCGCAGTCCTTGAGGTTGGTCACGTTCAAGAACTGCCCGTCGCAGAAGATGGCGCCGCCTTCATCGTGGCAATCGGTGCGACAAGTCTCGACGGTGGTGGTCTGACAGCTCTCGAAGTGCTCGGTCTGACAGTCGATTTGACAGGTACTGCTGGCCGTAGCCACGCAGTTGTCCTCGCACACCGGCGTGCACTTTGTTTCGCAAACCTCTTCCGTGTCGTCGTCCCGGCAGTGGTCGTCGCAACGAACGTTACAGTTCTGCTGGCAGCACGACATACAGCGACCGTGATTGTCCCTGCCTTCGCACTTCGCGCTGCAATCGTGCGCACACTCCGAACGGCACAAGCCGCGCGAGCTTTGATGCTCCGTCGTCGTGCACTCCTCGACGCAAACCGGTGAGCACGTCTCCGTGCACTCGGCCGACGCACTGGCGCTGCAGCTCTGTTCGCACTCCGTCTGCAAGGAAGCTACGCACGAAGTCTCGACCGACGTGGTCTCGCACTTGGTTTCGCAGTCCTGATCGCGAACGAACTCGCAACTGGCCTCACCAGTCAAAAATACGCCGCCGCAGCTCTCGAGCCTGGCGTGAGCCAGCGCGGGCAAGAGCAACGTGGCAACGAGGGCACTCGAAGCTAGGCACAGAGATCTAATCATGGTCGGCTCCCTTTCGGCTCTCACCAGAGCCGAGGGGCCAGCACTGCAACCGTCATTCCAAATCACGCGCCAGAACGGAAAACGCCTGTCTTTTCGCGGCTGCGCCACCACCACGCGAAACGCTGGCGCGAGGCGTCCTGCCTCGAGCGAGACAACTCGGACGGCGCGCAGCGCTCAGAGCTTCGCCAAAAACTCGGCGATCTCGCTCAGCGGCAAGCTCTGCGACGCGACGCCTGCGCGAACTGCCGCGCCCGGCATGCCGTAAACGACCGCCGATTCTTCGCTCTCGGCGATGACCATGCCGCCAGCGTCCAAAATCCGCCGCGCGCCTTCGACGCCGTCGTCGCCCATGCCGGTCAGGATTACCCCGACCGCGCGCCGCCCCATGTGCCGGGCAACGCTGCTGAGCAGCCGATCGGCCGACGGAACGTAGCGGTCCCGCTCGTTCGGAGGCATCACCTTGAGCTTCATCGTGCCGCGCGCCGAGACGTCGAGCTCCATACAGTGCCGGCCGGGGCATACGAAACCGACGCCCTCGCTGACCACATCCTGATCCTGCGCCTCGTTGACGTGTAGAGCGCCGCGCCGCGACAGTCGCTCCGCGAAGGTGCGCGTGAACTTGTCGGGCATGTGCTGCGCGATCAAGATGGCGTTCTTGTAGCCGTTCGGAAAGCGCGTGAAGATCTCCATCAACGCGCTCGGGCCACCGGTAGACGACGCAACCGCGATCACATTTTTCGGTTGAAGCAGCGGCTTCTGGGGTCGGAATTCGAGGGGAGCGAGGGCTGGATCGGGATTTCGCCGCGGCGGAGGCTGCAGGCGCACAGCGCGCGCCAAGAGCACCTTGCTCACCAGGGCGTCGCGGATGCCGCCCATGTCGGGGTCCGAGAAGCGCTCGGGCTTGGCAACGAAATCGAGCGCGCCGAGCTCGAGCGCCTTGAAGACGTTCTCTTTCTGGCTGTAGCTCGAAACGACCACCACCGGTGTCGGCATCTTGGTCATCAAGATGCGCAAAAAGGTGAAGCCGTCCATGCGCGGCATCTCGAGGTCGAGCGTGATGCAATCGGGCTTCAAGCTCGACACCAGGCGCAGCGCCTCTTCGCCGTCGGCCGCCTTGCCCACGACCTCGATCTCGGTGCTCTGCGCCAAGATCTCACCGATGCTGCGACGATTGAAGACCGAGTCGTCGACGACCAGCACACGAAGCGGCAGCATCAGTAGCCCCCTACCGCGCCGGGCGGCTTCCGGTAAACCAAATCATCGCGCAAATGGACCAGCTCGAACGCCGTGCTCAGGTTCAAGAGAGACTCCGAGTGACCGAGCATCAGATAGCCTCCGGGAGCGAGCCGGTGATACAGGTTATCGATCACGCGCTTTCTGGAACGAACGTCGAAATAGATGAGAACATTACGGCAGAAGATCGCGTCGACCCGCCCGACCAAGTTGCCACGCCCCGCGTCGAACAGGTTCATCTGCCCGAATTGACACAGCTTTTTGACGGAATCCACGACATGGAAGCCCTCGTTCAGCTCCATGAAATAGCGCGATTTGTCCCGCGCCGACGTGGCCCGGAGCGAGCTCGCTTGATAGACGCCGCGCCGGGCGTGGGCCACGCACTGCTTCGATAGGTCGGTGCCGATCACGCGCACGTCCCAGCCCTTGAAGCGCTCGGACTCGAGGATCAACGCCGCCAGGGTGTAGGCCTCCTCACCGGTCGAACAACCGGCGCTCCACACCAGCAGGCGCTTGCTGCGAGCGTTGGCCTGCTCGAGCCTCGGCAGTAGCTCGCTCTGAAACGCGCGCAGCTGATACTCCTGCCGAAAGAAGTACGTTTCCTTGGTGGTCAGGCGCTCGACCGCTTCTTCGATCTCTTGCTGATTGCGAGCGTCGAAGCGCAGGTACTTGTAATAAGCCTGATACGTCGGCAGCCCGAGCATTTCGAGGCGTTCGCCGAGGCGGCGATCGAACAGCATCATCGCAGACTCGTCGTAGACCAGCCCAGCGTGCTCGTAGATCACGTCGCGCAGCAGGCGAAAGTCCTCCACCGACATGCGGCGGAACTGCGCCGATGGCTGGCGCAAGGTTAGCCCTCCCCTTGCGGCCGCCGCGGCGGACGGCTGCGGCGCTGGCCACTGCTCTCGAGCGCCCGACTGAGGGCCTCCTTCACCATCGGATCGTGTTCGACCGACAAGCGCGTGCGAAGTAGCGACACCGAAGCCTCGCTCGGCACGCGCCCGAGCAGATCGGCGGCGAGACGGCGTACGTCCCAAGCCGGTTGATCCAGGCAGGCGCCCAGGTGAACCACGACCCGCGGATCCGGCTCGGCCGCGATCGCCAGCATAGCCGCCTTCACGACCTCGGGCTCGGCGTGGTGCAGGCCGTCGAAGAGCAACGACAAGCGACGAGCGTCACCGTGGCGCGCCAGCGCTTCCACCGCCGTCACTGCCACGCGCGCGTCGGTCGAGCGCACGAGCGGCCCCAGCACCGCTAGGCCGCGCGCGTCTGACGACTCGCCGAGGGCGCGCAGCGCCGCCAGCAACAGCGAGGCATCGCGAGGCTCGGCCACCACCTCGAGCAGCGCCGGTACGCCGACCGCGCCGTGTTCTCGATCTTTGAGTCGACCGAGGGTGCGCACCGCCTCGACCCGCACCGCCTGCTCTTCGTCTGCCAGCGCGAAACGCACGGCGTCGAGCGCTTCGGCGGGGCCGAGCTCGGCGAGCGCGACCAGCGCCGCGCGGCGCTCCGCGTCGGACGTGCTCATGAGCAGCTGAGTCAAAAAGCTGCTCAGCTCGAGCGCGTCGAACGAGCCCAGCCGAACCCGCGGCGCGAGCGCGGCGATGAGCAGCGCCGTGGCGTGCGCGAACGGCCCGGTCGTCGCGCTCAGCTGCACGAACGTGAGCGCGCGCTCGGGGTGCCGCTGACCGATCGCCGACAGGGCGGGCTCGATCAGCGTGACCAGCGCCGGATCTCCGAGCAGCTGGACCAACCCCGCCAAAACGTCTGCGTCACCGACGCGCGTGAGCGCGCCGAGCGCCGCGCGCTGCACGTCGGTCGAGCCCGCGGCCAGACCTCGCGTCAGGGCTCGACGCTCCTCGGGTCCCACCGCTTCGAGCGGCAGCCGCCCGATCAAGTCGAGGCATGCAGCCGATGTCTCTTCGTCCGGCGCTGCGGCGCCGGCGAGCAGCGCAGCCTGCGCACCCGCGCCGAGCTGAAACAGGGCCTGATCGGCCTCGGCGTAGCAGCGCGGATCGCTGAGGCGCGCCACAGCCGGACGAGCGCCAGCCGCGATACCGAGCGCGCCCACCACGAGCAACGCAGCGCGCGCGCACTCCAGATCCCCGTCGGGTTGGGCGAGCCACCTGAGCAGCGCCGACTCGGCCGCCGCGCCGGCGTGGGTGAACGCCGCTACGGCGGCGCGCCGCGCGCCTTCTCCGGCGACGACGTAGTCGGAGAGCGCGCACACCCCGGCCGGATCTTGCTCGTCGAGCAAGGACGCGACCAGCGGCCCGGCGGCGCGCGGATCCCCCGAATGAGCAGCGAGCGCCAGCGCGGCGCGACCGAGCAGCGGATCGGCGAGCCAGGGCTCGACCGTTGCGAACGGCAACCCGGCGCCGATGGCCGCCAGGGCCTCCAACGCGGCGAGCGTTTCGAGCGGTTGCGCCGAGTCCAAGCGAGCAACCAGCAACTCGCGAGCCTCGTCCACGCGGCTCATCCCGACGGCGCCCACCGCTTCGAGCGCGGCCACGCGCACGTTGGCGTCGGCGTCCGCGACCAGCGGCTTGAGCGCGTCGAGCGCGGCTGCCTCGCCGGAGCGCCCGAGCGCCTCGATCGCGAGCTTTTTCCCGTCGGCGTCGAGCTGCGGAAGCCGCCGGGCGAGCGCCTCGACTGCGAACGATCCGAAGCCGCCGAGAGCCTCGACCGCCGCGTTGCGCAGACCGACGTTGTCGCCCGGATTGAAGACGTCGACCAAGGCTTGCAGCAGCTCCGGCTCGGGGCCGAGCTGAACCGTCAGGCCGATCGCCTCCTTGCGCACGCGCCAATCGCCGTCGCCGAGCGCGGTCAAGAGTGGGGCCACGCGCTGTCCCGACGGCAAATCGGGGATGCGAGCCACGGCGCGACGACGCTCTTCGGGATCGAAGGCAGCAAGCGCGACCGTCACGTCACGCTCACCGTTCACCGTCGGGCCTCGCTCGCGGCGTGCAGCTGCGCGGTAGAAATGGCGCTCGTCAGCACGTCGAACTCACCTACGTCGAGCACGAAGGTCAAACCCTCCGTGCGACTGACGACGCCCGCGATACCGCGCAGCTGATCGCCGCTGCCCAGCGCCGGGGCGGGCTTGAGATCGGCCCCGACCGCACCGAACACCTCCGTAACGCGGTCGACGCACAACGCGACGCCGCGCCCCGTGACGTCAATCAGAATCCATTTGGCGCGCCTTGGGTCCGGCAGCGCGGGCAAGCCGAAACGGACCCGCAGCTCCACTACCGGCACGATTTCACCGCGATGGTCGGCTACCCCCGCGATTGTCGGAGGCGCGTGCGGCAGCTCGGTGATGGGCAACGGATTGACGATCTCGCGCACGTGATCGATCGGCACCGCATAGCAAACGTCGCCGACGACGAAGCCGACGAGGCTTTTCTGCGGGTCTGAACGCTCGGGACGGTAGGTCATGACTGAATCAGCTAGGCAAGATGGTGCGCAGATCGAGCAGTACGACGAAGCTGCCCGGAGGCCTGGCCACACCCACGACGTGCTCGGCAGCATCGCTGCCCAGCGTGCTGGCGGCCGACTCGATCTCGCTCGGCTGAAGGCGCACCACTTGACGAACTTCGTCGACCAAGAGGCCCATCGTCTCGCCGCTGGGCGACGCCGTGAGCAAGATGCGCGAACGCCTACCGCTCGGCGTCTCGCGTAGCCGCAGCTTGCGGCGCAAGCACAGCACGGTCACCAGCAGGCCACGCACGCTGCACACCCCGAGCACCTCGCGATCGGAGCGCGGCACCGGCGTGATCGGCGGAGGGCTCAAAATCTCCTTGATGCCGGTGAGCTCGATGCCGAACAGGTCACCGCCGACCACGAACATCAAGAATTCGCGCAGGGGCGCAGTTTCAGTGCCACGCCGCGACAAGCGGGGGCCGGGAGCTCGGGTCAGGTCAGCCATGCAGCATGCTCGGCCGCTCGCGCGGCGCCTCCCCGCCAGTCAAAACCTCTTCGATCACCGCGCCGGAATCGAGCACCAGCCCGACTCGCTGGTCACCCAGCTCGGTGGCGCCTGCAAAGCCGCGCACCCGCGACAGCGAGGAGCCGAGCGGCTTGATCACGATGTCTTCTTGCCCAAACAGATGGTCGACGACCAGGCCCAGACGGCGGTTACCGAGCGCGGCCACCACCACGAAGCGCCGCCGCCGATCTTCTTGCGGCACGGGCAAGCCCAAAAGCCGCCCCAGGTCGCAGATGGGCAGCGAGGTGCCGCGCACCGTGATCACCTCGCGGTTTTCGACCTTGCGCACGCTGGCAGGGTCGAACGAAAGGGCTTCGGACACCGTCGAGAGCGGAATAGCGAAGACCTGCTCGTGCACTCGCACCAGGAGCGCGCTCACGATCGCCAAGGTGATCGGCAGCGTGATCGCCATCTTGGTGCCGATGCCGGCTTCGCTGTGGACGTCGATCACCCCGCCCAACTTGTTGATGTTGGTCTTGACGATGTCCATGCCGACGCCGCGACCAGACAGGTCGTCGACCTGTTGGCGCGTGGACAGACCCGGCACGAAAATCAGCGCCAGCACCTCGTCACGCACCAGCTCGCTGGCCTCGTGCCGCGCGATCTTGCCCGACTCGACCGCTTTCTCGACCAGCGCCACCTCGTCGATGCCACGACCGTCGTCTTCGACTTCGATCATGACGTGGTTGCCCTTTTGAAAGGCGTTCAGAGCGATGGTACCGGCCAAAGGCTTGCCCACCTCGGCGCGGCGCTGCGCCGACTCGATGCCATGATCGATGGCGTTTCGGATCATGTGCATCAGCGGATCGCTCAGCTCTTCCACGATCAGCTTGTCGATCTCGGTTTCGGCGCCGGTGATGACCAGCCGGATCTCCTTGCCCAGGTCGCGACTGATTTGGCGTACGACTCGCGCCAAGCGATCGAACACCTGACCGAGCGGCACCATGCGCACTTCCAAGATGCCGTCTTGCATCTCGCCCAGTCGGCGGTCGAAGTTGCGATGCAAGCGCATCAGCTCCGTGGCCAGCTGGCGCGAGCCTTCACCGCGCAAGCGCTCGGCGATGCGCGACAGCGAGCTACGCACGATCGACAGCTCACCGACGATGTTCATCAGGTGGTCGAGCTTGCGGATGTCGACGCGCACCGTCTGCGTCAACGAGCGCAGCGAGGAACCACCTTCCAGCGCGCCAGGCTCGACCAGGCGTTCGAGCGCCTCCGCGGCTCGCGGCGACGAACCGAGCGCGCTGCCGTGCTGCGGCGTCGCGCTGGGCGCGGCGGAGCGACGGCGCCGCGGAATCTCCTCGATCACGACGTTGTCGGCGCCGAGCGAGCCGATCAGCGTGGCCAAATCGTCGCGCGAAGCGAGCAGCAGATCGAGCTCGATCGCGTCGGCGCCGGTGGCTTCGCCGGTCGGCAAATAGGTGATGATCTCACCGTGCCGCTTGGCGCGCTCCTTCATGTCGTCGAGCGCCTTGTCGATGGTCGACAAGTCGAACTGCACGCGCAGCCGATACAGCTTGAGATTCTGCTCGATGTTGGCGCGTAGCCGGTGCTCTTCGTACTCGGTCAGAACGGCGAGCATGCCGGGGTCGAGCTCGTAGTCTCCGACCGGGCTCGCGCCGCGCTCCACGTTGGCGCCCAGCCGATCCAGCCGACGAAACAGCTCGTCGACGCTGGGCAGATCCTCGTCGCGCCCCTCTTTTTCGATCTGCAGGATGCGACCGTAGGCGTCCACGGTCGCGAACAGCACGTCGAGCACCTCGGGCCGAAGGTCGAGGCGACCGAGCCGCAGATCGTCGAGCAAGTCTTCCAGGCGATGGGAGAACGCGCCCAGGCGAATCGCGCCGAACAGCCCGGCCAGCCCTTTGAGCGTGTGGACTGCGCGGAACGCCTCGTTGATGAGGGAGGGATCTTCCTTGCCCGCCTTCTGCGCCGCGTCGAGCGCGAGCAGGTTGCGGCTCAGCGTCTCGATGATCTCCTGAGCTTCGGAGAAGAACTCGTCGCGCGCCTTGTCGGTTATCTCAGGCATGCGCCCCCGGGGTCGGAGCGCTCCCCATCTGCGCCAGCACCTGGTCCACCAGCGCCTGCGCGGTGAACGGCTTGATCAGGTACGCGCTGGCACCGAGCGTGAGCCCGCGCTCCCGGTCGCGCTCGGACGACGCGGTGGAGATGACCAAGATCGGCGTGTCGCGGTGCGCCTCGCTCTTGCGAATGAACGAGATCAGCTCCAAGCCGTTGATGTCCGGCATGTTGATGTCGGTAATGACCAGGTCCCAGGCGCCGCGCGGCAGCAGCCGCAGGGCGTCGAAGCCGCTCGCCGCCTCGGCCACCTCGAGCGCGCCGAGCGCGGTCGACGACGCCAGGGCAGTTCGCACGAACGCTCGTGTGCTGGCGGAGTCCTCGACGAGCAGCACGCGGCGCATGGCCTACAAGCATACCATCCCCGCGACCGCGGTCGGCTTTTTGTGGCAAGGTCTGGCCCTCCCCCTATGTGTGCCGCGTCTTCCGCGCCTTCCACGCCTTCCGCGGCCACCGCTGCGATCATCGGGGCCGGATCGGCCGGCCTCACAGTGCTCAAGGGCCTCCGTGACGCCGGCGTACCGGCCGTCTGTTTCGAGCGCGGTTCGCGGGTCGGCGGCAACTGGGTGTTCGATAACGACAACCAGCAAAGCCGCATTTACCGCTCGCTTCGCATCAACACCTCGCGCGACCGGATGCAGTTTGCCGACTTCCCGATGCCGGCCGAGTATCCCGACTACGCCAGCCACGAGCAGGTAGCTCGCTACTTCGAGGCCTACGCGGCTCATTTCGAGCTGGGCCAGAGCATTCGGTTTCGGAGCCACGTCACGCGAGTCGCGCCCGACGCCGCAGGGGGCTACACGGTCGAGACTGCGGCTGGCGTCGAGCGATTCGACGCCGTGATTGTGGCAAATGGTCACCACTGGGACCCCGCCTACCCCGACCCGGCGGTCCCCGGGAGTTTCGACGGAGTCACCTTCCACGCGCACGACTACGTAGACCCGAACCAGCCGCACGAGCTCGGCGGCAAGCGAGTCGTGGTGGTCGGCATCGGCAACAGCGCGGTCGACATCGCCAGCGAGCTCGCCAAGGCCGGCGCTCACGTGACGCTCTCGGTGAGGCGCGGCGCTTGGGTGCTCCCTCGCTACGCTTTCGGCAAACCGATCGACCAACCGGGGATCATTCCGGAGCGTTTCTCGGACGCGCTCAAAACCAGCCTGGCAGAGCTCTGGTACCGCCTGCGCATCGGTTCCCCCGGCTCCTACGGCTTGCCCATGCCCGATCATCGGCTGGGCCACGCGCACCCGACGCTCTCCGACGATCTCCTGCCACTGCTGAGAGACGGCAAGATCGTGGCGCGCCCTGCCTTGGCGGAGCTGCTGGGCGACAGCGTGCGCTTCGCCGACGGCACCCGCGAGCACGTCGACGCGATCGTCTACTGCACCGGCTACAAGGTGAGCTTCCCCTTCTTCGACTCGAGCTTCGTGTCGGCGCCGAACAATGAGCTGCCGCTGTTTCTGCGTTGCTTTCACCTCGAGCATCCGAACCTCATGTTCGCGGGGCTATGTCAGCCGCTCGGCGCCATCATGCCGCTCGTCGAAGCACAGGGGCGCCTCTTCGCGCGCTTTCTGAGCGGCGAATACCAGCTGCCCGACCCAGCCGAAATGCGCCGACGCACGCACCTCGAGCGCGAACACGTGCGGCGCCGCTTCGTCGCCACGCGCCGGCATACGATGCAAGTCGACTTCGACCGCTACCTCGGCGACCTCGCGCGCGAGCTCCGCGCCGGCACCCACCGCCACGGTAACCGCACCGCCGCCGCGCGCAGTTGATAGGTCGGGCCAACGAACCCGTTCCCACATCGGCACGACCACCGTTCGACGCCGCTTCGCACCGAAGGGTCGGGCAGGCGGCGGTGACGCTGGTCGAAAATCGTGCCCTTGCGGGCCTGCTTTCGGTCTTGACGTATGGCGGCTTTGCGGGAGCATCGACGCCGCCCCTTCCCGCGTCACGATCGATGTCGCATTTGCGACAAAGAAAGCTGAACAAAATCACGCCCGAGTTGGTCCACATGACACCATGTCGCAGCTGCGACATAGCATCATCCTCGAGCCCCGCGACTCAACCGAACCCAAGCGCCACGAAGGAGCCTCCCGCGCAGAAAACGGTGGCCCCACCTCCTTGAGGTTGGATACGTGCGCGCGCGAACCCAGCGCAACTCGCCGCGCGCTCACCCAAGCAGGAACGTTCCGACGCCGCGAGAGCGAAACGGAATTGAGGCCGGGATGGAGGGTGGGGGACCGCCTGGCAGTACGCGTCATGTCGCAGTTGCGACATGGCGTCAGCCCCAGAAATTCCCTTCGATTTTATTGGTTTTTTCATGTCGCAATTGCGACATGAGTTGAGATCGTGTGCGGGCCTGCGGCGGTACGTTTAAGGCCGAGGGAGGAGGAAGGGCGATCGAGCATCGGGTCGCAGCAAACCGGTGGCGATGAGGCGAGCGCGGGTCTCGGAGCAGAGGTCGTGCTCGGTGTCGGTGGTGCGGACGCTGCCTTCGCCGTCATGCATGATGCAGCCGGGCGTCGGACAATGCTCGAGGCCGAACGAATGCCCTAGCTCGTGCACGGCGGTCTTGGCGAGACGCTGCTGGACATGCGCCTGATCGCGCGCGCCGCGGCGACAACGAAAAGAGGACAGGACGGCGGAGCTGCCGTCGAGGGTGGCGAGCCCGAGGACGCCCCAGTCTTCATAAGGTGGCTTGGTCGTGGAGATGTCGACGGCCGTGAGACCCAACGTGACGCGCGCCTCGGGCGAACCGCGCTCGACCAAGAAGTTTAGTAGACGCTCGGCGCGGTAGCGGCTGCGCTTCGGGTAGAATGCCGAGCGTGGCAGCTCCAGGGTGGGCCTGGTCTCGAGCCGGATCGCGTAGAAAGCGGCGAGCGCGTCGGTCACTGCCTGCAGCTGCGCGGCACCGAGCCCCGGACCGAGGGGCTGCAGCGCGATGAGCGGCGCTGGCTCCGCTGCGCTGGCCGCAGAGACCCAGGAAAGCCCGCAGGGCAAGAGCAGCAGCGCGCGACGGCTCGGCACCCGCATCGGACCCTCATGCTACTCCTCGGCTTGGGTCGCGCTTCCCCAGGGCCGGAACGAAAATACGTCGACCAGCTCCGGCCGCGCCCCTTCGCCGAGCGGATCGGTGAGCCCGATGCAGTAGCCGTCGATGCCCTTGCCGTCGGCGCGCACCCGGAGGCGCAAGAAATGCTTGTAGCCGGGGTGGTCGAGCGCCGTAAAAGCCTGCGTGTGCTCGATGCCTCGCCGCGTGAGCAGCGCGAGGTACGAACCAAAGACGAAGCTCGCGGCAAACACGGTAACGAGCAGCGTGCCCGCGGCCACGACGTAAGCGGTGGGCACGAACCCCAAACGCAGCAGCAAATGCTTGATCAGGAGCGACGCAAAGATCGGTAGCGCCGCAGTGATGAGGCCACCCGCCAGGGCGAGCGGCGCTACCTTACGAAAGCGCCGTCGCACGCCACCGATCAGGGCGAAAATGGTGGTGACCACGAGCGTGACCGCGATGGGCGCCGCGAAAATCACGCCCGTGCGATCGAACAAGCGGACGCCAACCGACATGGCCGGCGCAAACAACGCCGCGAGCACCAAATGCGGCAGAAACCCAGAGCGCCCTCGGGCGATCTTGAAGGGCACGGAGCCGAGCAGCGCGCGCGACTCGTCCGCACCTGGCCAACGCCGCGCCGATTCACGCCGACCACTGACGATTGGGGCCGGGTGCAGGAAGGCGCCGCCACCGCCGGCCGTGACGTGCAGCGTACCGCTCTCGTTACTGCGCTCGTAGTGGTGCACGTCGCCCGACAGCAGGAAGTGCCCTCGGGCGTGAAAATCGAACCCGAGCGACTTGATCATTTCGCTGCCCGAGTGGCTCACCGTACCGAACCGAAACAGCGGATCCGGCAGGAGCACCCAGGGGCTGGCTTCGGGATGGTCGTGCCCCCAATCCGAAAAGAAGCGAGCCTGCCGCGAGTCGATGGTTTTGAGCTGGCGATCGAGACCATACAGGTGAATGTTCGGCGCCAGCGGCAGTAGAAAATAGCTCGCGTTCTGCACTGGCACATAGCCGCTCAAGACGAGCGCACGAGGCTTTTCGACCTTGCCGCCGAGCACGAACTCGCGCGCCCACTCGGCGTAATATTCGAGCATCGGCTTGGAGACACCGAGAATGCTCGGACGCGGCTGATCGTCGTCTTCGGAGCGGCGCCGGAACATACGGCCGAAGCCGTCGAGCCCGTCGTACCAGTCGTGGTTGCCCGGGATGCCCATCAAGACGCGCGGCGCGCCGTCGCCATCGGCCGTGAGCGCGTCGTTGAACGGCACCAGCACACGATTCTGAATCTCCTGCGCGGTCGCTACCGGGTAGGCGGTGTCGCCTCCGAACAGCAACAGCTCACCGCGCGGCGCGACCAGGAACTCACCGGGCCGATCGGGATCCGGGAGCTCGTAGCGCCCGACCACCATACGCGCGACCGCGCGACTCACCGAGACGTCGTCACCCGTGTCCGAGATGTAGTCGATCCAGAAGTCGCGCCCGAGCGCCTCGACGACGGTCGCGGCCTGCTCGTTGCCGCCGAGCACGCGCGCTACCCGCGCGGTGAGCTCCCGGGGGTCGTCGGGGGTCATCCAGTGCCGAGAGTCGATGTCTTCGGTGGCGATCGCGGCCGCCACGAAATGGCGGAGGTGGCTCCAAAACGCGCTCACGCCGAACCAGACCACGCCCCGCGGGCTCAGTTTGCCGCGGGTAAAGCGCTGCCTCGACCTGGGCTGGCTGGGCTCGGGGCGAAAGGCGGCTGCGGGGTGGTCCATTTGCGTTCTGTTGGGGCCGTACTACTAACGGCCCCGCATGCCCGTGCTTACCGACGACGTCCGCATCGATACTCTGAAGCCGCTCCTTCCGCCAGCGATCCTGATGGACGAGATCCCGCTCGGCGAGGCCGAGTCCAAGGCGGTGGCCGAGTCGCGCACGGAGGTAGCGAACATCCTCGACGGCAAGGACGATCGGCTGGTGGTGGTGGTCGGACCGTGCTCGATCCACGACCCCGAAGCGGGCCTGGAGTACGCGCGCCGGCTCCACGCTCTGGTGCCCCGGCTGAGCGCAGACCTCAAGATCGTGATGCGCACCTACTTCGAGAAGCCGCGCACCACCGTGGGCTGGAAGGGGCTGATCAACGACCCCAAGCTCGACGGCAGCTTCGCCATCAATCAAGGCTTGCGAGTCGCGCGCACCTTCTTGCGCGATGTGGTCGAGCTGGGGCTACCGACGGCGCTCGAGTTCTTGGATCCGATCACGCCGCAGTTCATGGCAGACCTGGTGACGTGGGGCGCGATCGGCGCTCGCACGACCGAGAGCCAGGTGCACCGCGAGCTGGCATCGGGCCTGTCCATGCCGGTGGGTTTCAAGAACGGCACCGGCGGCACCGTGCAGATCGCGGCCGACGCGGTGCGCTCGGCGGCTGAGCCGCATCACTTCTTGTCGGTGACCAAGCAAGGGCTCGCGGCCATCGTCGCTACGCGCGGCAACCCGCATTGTCACGTCATCCTGCGCGGCGGCTCGAACGGCCCAAACTACGGACAAGAAGCGGTGCAGAGCGCCGTCGCGCTGCTCGAGAAGAACAAGCTGCCCGGTAAGCTGATGATCGACACCAGCCACGCCAACAGCGGCAAAGATCCGGCACGACAGCCCGCCGTGGCGAGCGACATCGCGCGCCAAGTCGCTGGTGGCAGCCGCCTGATTTTCGGCGTGATGATCGAGAGCTTCTTGGTTGCCGGCCGCCAGGAGATCACCGAGCGTTCGCGCATGACCTTCGGGCAAAGCGTGACCGACGGTTGCCTGGCTTGGGACGGCACCGTGCCGGTGCTCGAAGAGCTGGCCGACGCCGTTCGCCAGCGGCGCGCACGCAGCTGAAAGCGCGGCTCTTCAGCCGAGCACGCCGTACAGACCGAGGCGCGCGACTGCCAGCGCGCTGCCGGTCGACTCGTGCTCGAACAAGCCGTGCGCCAGCTGATCGAGGTGCCGGTGGCTCGGGTAATAGAACTGTTTGGGAAAGCTGCGCAGGGGTCCGCGGAGCACCACCTTCTGCACGTGCTCCAGCATGAGCGCGTTGTGGACGAAGCCGATGCCGCTCTGCGCGTCCTGCAAGGTCGAGCTCGGGTGCCCACCCCACGGCGGCGTGCCGGTGCCGTAGCCGATCGCCGGCCAATAGTTGACGGCGACGGTGCCGTAGCGAAGCTCCGCGATGGCTCTCTCGAGCGCTCGTTCGACGGCGGCTTCGCCTTCGAGCGCGCTCGGAACCACCAGCATGGCGTTGAGCGTCCCCCACACGCGCTGATTGAGGAACGCGACCGAACTCGCCAAGAAAGCCTCGGGATCGCGCTCATCCAGCTCGACGACGCTCAGCAGCGGACAAAACGGCTCGACCGAGAGCACAGCTGCGTCGCTCTCGATCGTGAGCCCGCGCGCCAGCGTCCAGGGCAGCTCGCCTTCCGCGGCCGGTGACGTCCAGAGCGAACCTGGCTCTGCTCGTTCAGTCAGCTCCTGGTAGCGCGCCCGAGCGCCCGGATAGTAGCCAGGGCGCGCCGGCTGGGTCGAGAGCAGCCGCTCCAGCCGCTCGCCGAGCGCAGCGCTCAGTGCGCGCGGCACGACCAACAACTTGGCCGCGTTGCAGTTGAACGACGCATTGTTGAGCAACATGCCCACGATGTTCTCGGCCACGTCGGAGAGCTCACGCTCGGAATAGGCACCGGGCACGATCACGACCGGGCTGACGTTGCCGAGCTCGCTCGTCACGCTCTTGTGCAGCAGTGGATGACCTTCGCGACGACGCTGGCTCTGCTCGGGCCCTGGCGGCCCCCAAACGATCGCGTCGTGCGTCTCGATCGATCCGGTGAGGTGCACGTGGTCGACGTGCGGGCTCGCCAACAATGCCTTGCCGACGTCGGCGCCGCCGTAGACGATCGACAGGCCGCCCAGGCGCGCGATCGGCTCGAAAATCCATTCAAAATGCCGACCCAAGTAGGCATTGACCGGGCTCATCTTCAGCACGCAAGCCCTTCCCTCGACGAAGCACTGATGCAGTAGGTCGAGCGCAGGAATGCTGGCCACGTTGCCTCCACCGAGCACCGCCGACACGCTGCCCTCGCTCGGTCCACGGTAGAAGCTGGCCTGAGCCGAGCGCACGTGCGCCGCGTCTACGCTCGCTGCCAGCCGTACCTCGATCTCGTACGGCATGAACAGGAGCCGGTCACTCGGGGAGTGCGGCATGACCTTCACGGCTACCTCACCGCTCGGCAAGCGACGCACCCTGTCGTCAGCGACGAACGGCACCCCGTGCTCGCGAATCTGCTGCAGCGATTCATGCAGCAAGCGCACGTAGCGCTGGATGATCACCGGACCAGCGAGCAGCTCTTCAGCGAACGCGCCTGGTCTACCGGCGACGCCCTTCGCGCTAGCCCCCAAGCGCGCGAGCTCATGACCCCGCTGGTGCAGACGCTTGCGCACCTCGGCGAGCGCCTCGAGCTTGCGCTTGAGCGGCGCGCGCGCGAACGCCTGCGCGGTCTCGGCACACCTGAGCGCGCTGTGCTCCACTTCGCGCAGTGAAGTCGGCGCCGGTGCGGCCGGTACGCCCTGAATTACAGCTGTAGTCGAAGGTACGCCTGTCAATTTCGACTCTACTTTTTACTCGGTTTCGGCTCGGGTGCTCGGTCGGCTTCCGCCGGCCGCAGCGTCAGGTTAGCCTCGAAAGGCTATGGCGGAAGGCCCGAGAGCGCCCCTGCTCGGCGCCGCTGCCGGCGCCCCCATGGGTGAATCCATTCCCCCGGTCTCGAAAAGTCAGCCCGCCGCCGCGCGCGAAGACGAAGATCCTCACGAGTCGGTGACGCTCGCGCCGCCGGCCCCGAGCTTCGAGGACCTGCTGGCCGAGGTCGAGCCGCCGCCCCCGCTGGCGAGCCGGAGTGACGACCATTTTCGAGCAGCCCTCGACGCAGGCGCGCGCACCGGGCTGGGACTCAGCGAGCTCACCAAGTTGCTGGGCGAGCTCTCGGGCGGCGTGGTTGGGGCCAAGCGAGCCAACGAGCAGCTCGTTCAGGAACTGGCGAGCCTGCGCGCGCTCCTCGGGTCCGCCAGCGAGCAGCAGCTGAGCCTGAAGCACTACATCGCCGAGCTCGAGCAGGAGCTGGTGACGAGCCGCACGGAAGCCGAGCGCGAGCTCACGTTCGTGACCGAGCAGCACGACGAGTTCGTCGCCGCGCTGATCGACGAGCACGAAGAGGAGCTATCGGCACGGGCTGACGCGGACACCACGCGCATGAGCGACCAGCACGGCGACCTGGCGCGCAAGCTGGTCAGCGTCGAATCCGCGCGCTTGGAAGCCGAAACCGAGCGCGAACGCGCCCGCGCCGCGATGACCAAAGCGCAAGCCCAGCGTGACGAGGCGCAAGCTCGCGCCACACGCCTCGAGCGTGAGCGCGACGAGTTGCGCGCGGAATCGTCGATGCTGCGCGCGCGGCTCGGCACCATGCGCAGCAGCAGCACCACGCCACCCCCGCCGGTGGCGAGCACCCGACCGCCGAGCTACAGGCCGCCCGACAAACTGCGCCTCGACGCGAGCGAGCTCGACTCGACGCTCCACGCGCGGCCGCGCATGCCGAGCCTGCCTGGGCGCCTCACCCCGCCTCCGCCGGAGAGGGGAAGGGGGGTGGGGGGTGTGGACACCGTCG
>JBEHXA010000069.1:0-18228 GCA_048498935.1 Myxococcota bacterium | reverse complement strand
CTCGAACCTGCCGCGGAAGTTCAAGACCGCGATCTCGGGCTGCGCCGACCACTGCACGGTTCACGAGATCAACGACGTGGCTTTCGTCGGCGTCGTCGCCTGTACGGGCGAACCGACGCGAGGCCCGTCCTGCATCAACCCTCAGCCCGACTTGCCCTTCTGCGGAGCCCCGGGGCCGGGCAACAACGGCAAGGGTGGTTCAGTCCCTGTGAACGGTGAAAACCCCGGCTCCAGCGATCCCAATCCTCCGCTGAACCTGGGCGGTAACATCGCCACGGGTGGTACTGCCACCACCGGCGGCACTGGCTTCGGTACCGGCGGCGGTATGGCTACGGGCGGCGTTGGCGGGGGCCAACCGGCGAACGGGGCAGGCGGTAGCGCGCAGGGTGGAGCCAGCGCAGAGGGCGGTGCGGATGGCGAAGGACCGGCTCAAGGTGGTGCGTCCGGTGGTGACGCTGAAGGTGGCGCGGCGGGCGACGGTGGCGGCGGCGCAGGTGGCGACGGTGGTTGACGCCAGCGTTTGCTGAATCGCTTTGCCACCGAGTGTGGTAGCGAGTTGCTGCGAGATGAATCAGATGCGCGGGTGCAAGGTCGTTACGAGCGTAGTTGCGTTGGGGCTTTCGCTTTCCAGCAGCGTGTTCGCCCAAGTGGCGCCCAAGCCTGGACCGGCTCCGGTCAAGCCCGCACCGCCGGCTCCGCCCGGTGCTCAACCCGCGCCTGCACCTGCACCTGCACCCGTGAATCCGCCGGCGGTTGCACCCGCACCGCCTCCGCCGTCGCCCGATGCGCAGCCGGTCGAGCCCGCGCCTGCACCACCGCCGCCCGCTCCCGAGCCTGCCCCAGTGCCGGTCGCACCGGCAGCTCCGGTCGAGCCTTACGTCGAGCCGGCGCCCCACGTCGACCCCGAGCCGGATCTCCCGCCGGTCGACAGCTACTCACAAGGTGGCGACGCCTGGTACGACCTGATCGGCTTCTCCGCATTCGTCGACGCGTATGCCGGCTACAACTTCAACAATCCGAAGCCCCAGTTCGGAACGACCTTCGACACGTCGAAGACGCCGACCAACACCTATCGCGCCTACGATTCGGCTAACGGCTTCGCCCTTTCGTGGATCGGTGTGAACGCCACCTATCCGGCCGATCCGGTTGGTGCAACCGTCAGCCTGCGCTTCGGTCCGACCGCGACTGCTTACGGCGGTTGCAGCGCCGGCACGTGCGACAACGACGTCGGGCTGCAGTTCGTCAAGCAAGCCTTCGTGTCGTGGAAGCCAGGCGGCGCCGACAGCGCGGTTACGCTCGATTTGGGCAAGTTCGATACACCTTTTGGTGTCGAGGTGGCCGAGAGCCAGTTCAACATCAACTACACGCGCGGCCTGCTCTACTGGCTCGCGCAGCCGCTTTTCCACACCGGTCTGCGTGCGAACTTCGCGGTGGCCGACGCATTCGATTTTCGTCTGCTCGCGGTCAACGGTTGGAACAACACCATCGACAACAACGTCGGCAAAACCTTCGGCGCGCAAGGCACCTTCCACGTGAAGAACGCAGACGGCGCCGATATGCTCACTGCCTCGCTCGGTTACATGGTGGGTCCAGAGTTACCCGACACGCGTATCCTCGAGTGCAACGGAGACGGCCGAGTGTTCGATCCCGCATCAGGTAGTTGCAAGCCGGGCACGGGTGACGTCAAGAGCGGCACGATCGACCAGGCTAGTGCGAACACCGAGGGCTTGCGGCACCTGATCGATCTGGCAGTCGTCGCTGACCCGATCGATCGCTTGCGCTTGCTGCTCAACGCCGACTTCGGTCTAGCCCACGTTTACAACGAGCAAGCCGACAGCTACGACAGTCGCAGTTATTTCGGAGTGATGGGCGGCGCTCGTCTCGCTGTCACCGATGGCTTCGGCGTGGCGGCGCGCGGCGAGTACATCAGCGACCCCAAGGGCTTTCTGGCCGGCTACGACAACGAGAAGATCAGCCTAGTTAGCGGTACCCTCACGCTCGAAGCGCTCCCCGCCGATTTTCTCACCATCAAGCTCGATGGCCGCATCGATTGGTCCAACAAGGAGATCTTCAAGCAAGACATCCGCGACCTCACGGGCAAGCAAATTACCGCCACCCTCGGCGTCGTCGCCCATACCGATTGACGTCTTCGAGACCGAGCGAAACGGCGCTTGCCCCCGCGGTAAGTGCCGTTTGCCTTTTGTGGCTGCCCAGACGACTGGCTAGCGTCGTCGCCGCAAGCATCGGCAAGGGGGGGTCTGGCGCCGGAATTCGTGTCGCATTTTTGACATGAATTCCTGAATGCTTTCGCGGTCGAAATTCCGAGATGACGCCATGTCGCAGATGCGACTGCGAAACAGCTGCGTATCTGTCGTGACCTGCCGAGCTGCAACGATTCGTCGAGAGCGATCCCCAGCGCATGCCAATCGAGGATCGGTGTGCGCACCTCGGAGATGCTGACCTAATGGATTGGCGAGCCGTAGTGCGGGTGCGATGCGAGATGAGCGCGGCGCGTGATGCAAGTCAGGGGGAGCGATGCGGAGCGGGGAGCGATGCGGAGCGGGGGAGCGATGCGGAGCGGGGGAGCGATGCGGAGCGGGGAACGATGCGGAGCGGGGAGCGATGCGGAGCGGGGAGCGATGCGGAGCGGGGGAGCGATGCGGAGCGGGGGAGCGCGTGGAAAGGTGCAGCTGGGGGATGATGGTTTTTGGGCTACTACCGTTGGGAGTGTTGAGGCGGCATGTCGCGATTGCGACATGGCGTCGGTTGCGAAAGTCGGGCGCGAAACCATTGGGGAATCCATGTCAAAAGTGCGACACGGATTTTGGCGCGCGAAGGGTCGATCGGCGCACGTGTTGGTCGAGCGAGCGCGGGGCGCGGAAAAGTCGCGCGACTTACAGCGGTGGGCCGGGGCCGATTCGCGATGTTTGCGAGGTGTAGGCGAGACAAGTAGGCTTGCCGCGTGCACCATACGCTTCGCACGAAGGATCTCGAGTCGGCCATCGACGGTGTCGTGCAGAGTTACGACGGCCCGAGCGAGATCAACAACCTGGAGAGCGCTGCGCTGCCCAACAAGCGCGCGGTGATCGAGGCTTACAATCACATCAAGCCCGTCATCTATCTGGGCTTCTACAGCATGCGCTCGCTGCAACGCGAGAACCTGCGCTTCGCAGTGAGCGAGCACCTGTACCCCGCGTTCGAGGTCCTCGTAGAACAGATCGATCGCGCCCTCACCTACGAGACTGGCGTGGGCCGAGCCAAGGGAGGCTTTCCTCCCGGCTGGAGCGAAGAGGTCGTGCTGCGCCTGTTCAAGGCGCTGCCGGAGGTGCGCCGGCTGCTAAATACCGACGTCGGGGCCGCGTTCGACGGCGATCCGGCGGCTCGGTCCGTCGAAGAGATCGTGTTCAGCTACCCGGCCATCGAGGCCATCACCGCACACCGCGTGGCGCACGTGCTGTACCGCGAGCAGGTGCCGATGATTCCGCGCATCATCGCCGAGTACGCGCACAGCCGCACCGGTATCGATTTGCATCCGGGCGCCAGCATCGGTGAGTCGTTCTTCCTCGATCACGGCACCGGCACGGTGGTGGGAGAGACGAGCCGTATCGGTAATCACGTCAAGCTGTACCAGGGTGTGACGCTCGGCGCGCTCAGCACGCGCCGCCGCGAGTGCGAGCAGGACGGCTTCGCGAAGCAGCGCCATCCGACGCTCGAGGACAACGTCACCATCTACGCTGGCGCGACCATCCTGGGCGGCGACACCGTCGTCGGAGCCGGTTCGGTGGTCGGCGGTAACGTGTGGCTGGTGAGCTCCGTGCCACCCGGCTCGAAGATTTTCGGCAGGGCACGGGAGTAAGCGAATGCTACCGACCGACGCCGAAACTCGCTACGCCGCCTGGCTCGTCGATCTCGACGGCACGCTCTACCATCACACGCCAGTCAAGCTGGCGATGGCGGCCGAGCTCCTGTTGTTCGGTTGGGGCGCCGTGTCGACGCTCCGCACCTTTCGCCACGCGCACGAGGAGCTGCGCGCCACACCCAGCACCACGGCGCTCGAGCTCAGCCCCTTTCAGCGCCAGCTCGAGCACGCGGCGGCCACGCTCGGGCGCCCTGCGAGCGAGGTCGAGCGCGTGGTGCGCGAATGGATGTTCGAACGACCTTTGAAATGGGTGGCGCGCACCAAGCGCCGCAAGCTGCTCGATGCGCTCGGCACCTTCCGTGCGCGCGGCGGCAAGACCGCGCTGGTCAGCGACTACCCGGCGCAAAACAAGCTGCGAGCGCTCGGGGCGCTCGAGCTGTTCGAGCTGGTGGTCTCGAATGGTGAGCCCGGCGGCCCGAGTCAGCTGAAGCCCGATCCAGAGGGCTATTTGAGCGCTGCATCGCGGCTCGGCGTAGAGCCGAGCAAGTGCCTGGTGATCGGTGATCGCGACGATGCGGACGGCGCCGCTGCGCGCGCCGCCGGCATGGGTTTTCAGCTCATTCGTTAGGCGAACGAACCTTCACTTCGACGCGGTCGTAACCGAGCGAATGCACCAGCGCCTCGACGGTGCGCCGGGCGTTGTCGCTGGCGCGATTGAGTAGCCCCGCCTGCCGCGCCGATTCGACGAGCGTGCGCTCGGCTTCTTGGCGCGCGCGGCTTTCGAGGTTCTCGCGCCGATCGGCGAGCGTGCCGGTCTTGCGCGAATGAACGTAGGTCTTGGCGTTGTCGAGGGCGGCGTGCAGCACCTCGGGCGCGGGTAGGTTGATGCGCACGCTGCGCTCGACCGGATCGACGACGACGTCAGTAGCGGTGAGCTTCTGCAAGTCGACGCCGCCCGTGACCTCGGCCACCGCGACGAGCAGGATGGCGTCTTCGGTCGTGACCATGCCCCAAAGCTTGGACTGCTTGTCGCTGAGGTCGATCACGCGCTCCATGTGAAACGACGCCGACTCGAGCCGCGCGAGATCGCGGACGGCGACCAACACGTCCGGCGTCGGGCGAACGACGGTGACCGACGAGCTAGCGGGCGGGATGATCGGCACCGGCGGGGCGCTGCACGTCTTGAGCAGGAACGTGGCGCCGAACAAGCCGACGCAAAGCGCACTGCCCCCAACCAGGAACGGGAGCAGGTGACGCCAAGACGGCTCGTAGGCCATGCCCGGCAAACATAGTCCCTCGCGGGAAGGCAGGTCTCCTCAGACCCCTTGCCATCCGGCCGACTGGGATTATTATCAGTCGGATGATAAATAATCGCTGGCTCGCAGGAGGGCTGCTGGCGCTGGCCTGTCAGCGAGTAGCGCCTGCACCTGCGCCTGCAGGCTTTCAGGGCGTTGTCGAGCTCGAGGAGACGACGGTGTCGTTCGAGCTCGGTGGTCGCCTGAGGGAGCTTTTGGTCGACGAAGGCGATGTAGTCGAGGCCGGCGCGGTGCTGGCGCGCATCGACCCAGGCCTCGAGCAAAGCTCACGCAACGCGAGCGCCAGCCAGGCAGAGGTCGCCAAGCAGCAGGTGAGCGCGGTCAAGGCAGGCGCGCGCGGCGAGGAGGTTCGGTCGCTGACCGCGCGCCTGAGCGCCGCCAAGGCCAACGAAGATCTGCTGGTGAAGCAAGCCGCGCGCGAACGGCAACTCCTGGCTTCGGGCGCGGTGGCGGCCGCGTCTGCCGACGACGTGGAAGCGCGACTGGCGCGCGCAACTGCCGAGCGCCAAGCGATGGAGCACGACCTCAAGTTGCTCCGCCAAGGTGCACGCTCCGAGGACGTGGCGGTCGCCAACGCGCGAGCTCGAGCGGCCCTGGCAGCGCTGGAGCAGAACGACGCGCGCCTCGAACGGCACGAGCTGCACGCACCCATGCGGGCCGTGGTGCTCGACGTACACCGCGAGCTCGGCGAGGTGGTCGGCCCCGGTGCGCCCGTGATCACACTCGCCGACACGCACCAGCCGTACGTCGACGTGATGGTGCCGCAGGCCAGAATTTCCGCTGTTTCCGTGGGACAGAGCGCGCGCATCAAAGTCGACGCGCTGAGCGCAGAGTTGCCCGGACGGGTCGAGCACATTGCTCGCCGCACTGAGTTCACGCCGCGCTACTTGTTCAGCGAGCGCGAGCGCGCCACGTTGGTGGTGCGGGTGCGGGTGCGGATCGACGACGCACGCGAGCAGCTGCGCGCCGGTGTGCCCGCCTTCATCAAGCTGGCCGGCATGCCATGACCGATTCGGTGTCGCCCATTATCGAGACGCACGGCTTGTCGCGCCGCTTCGGCACGCTCGTGGCGGTGCGCGATGTTTCGCTCAGCGTGGAGCGCGGCGAAATTTTCGGCGTGCTCGGGCCGAACGGCGCCGGCAAGTCGACCACCATTCGCATGCTGTGCGGCATCCTCGACCCGACGGGCGGCTCCGGCACCGTAGTCGGCTACGACATCGCGACGCAGGCCGAGAGCATCAAGCAACGCATCGGCTACATGACCCAGCGCTTCAGCCTGTACGAGGATCTGAGCGTTCACGAAAATCTCAGCTTTTACGCCGGTATTTACGGCGTGCCGCGCGCCCGGCGCCGCGCGCGCGTCGAGCAAGTGCTGGAGCAGGCAGGGCTCGGCGCGCGACGCAAGCAAATCGCTGGCACGCTGTCGGGCGGGTGGAAACAGCGCGTCGCCTTGGCCAGCGCGACCATTCACGAGCCGCCGCTCTTGTTCCTCGACGAGCCCACCGCGGGTGTGGATCCGGTCAGCCGCCGCGAGTTTTGGGAGCAGATCCATCGCCTGGCCGCGGAGGGCACGACGGTGCTGCTCACCACCCACTACATGGACGAGGCCGAGCGCTGTCATCGCTTGGCTTTCATCTTTCGGGGGCAGCTGCTCGACGTTGGAACGCCCGAGCAAATCGTGGAGCGCCGCTCGCTGCGGGCCGCCGAGCTGGAGCTCGACCAGCCGCGCGCCGCCGCCGACCTCTTGCGGCAGCAGCCCGAAGTGGACGAGGTGGCGCACTACGGCCACGTGCTGCGCTTGACCACACGCAAAGGCGTCGACCCGCTCGCGTTCACGGCAGAGCTTTTTTCCCGGCACGGCATCGCGGTAAAGAGCGCCAGCGTGAGCCGCGTCAGCGTGGAAGACGCCTTCGTGTCGATGGTGCGAGAGGACGCCGCGCGGCGCGAGCAGGCAGCCTGAGCATGTTCACGCGCCCGCTCGTCATCGCTTGGAAGGAGCTGCTGCAGCTGCGGCGCGACCGCATGACGCTCGCCATGATGGCGGTGTTGCCGATTCTGCAGCTGCTACTGTTCGGCTACGCCATCAACACCGACGTCCGGCACATCCCGACGGTCGTCTTCGATCAGGATCACAGTGCGGCCTCGCGCGAGCTGGCGAGCAGCCTCGAGGCGACGGGCTTTTACGATCTGCGCGGAGCCGTACAGAGCTACGAGGAGATCGAAGTAGCGCTGCGCAGCGATCGCGCGCGCGCCGCGCTGGTCATCCCGGCTCGCTACGCCTCCAACCTGCGGAGCGGTCGCCCTGCGCAGTTGCAGTTGGTAGTCGACGGATCGGATCCGCAAACCGTGGGCAGCGCCGTGAACACCGCTTCGGGACTCGTGGCGGCGCGTTCGAGCGAGCTTTTGCTGGCAAGGCTCGGGCCCGGCGCGGCCGTGGTGCCGATCCAACTGGAGCCCAGCACCTGGTACAACCCCGAGCTCCGCACAGCCGTGTTCGTGGTGCCGGGGCTCATTGGTGTGATCTTGACGATGACGATGGTCATGCTGACCGCGATGGCCATCGCGCGCGAGCGTGAGCGAGGCACCCTGGAGCAGCTCATCGTCTCGCCGGTGAGGCCGGTCGAGCTAGTACTCGGGAAGATCCTTCCCTACACCGTGATCGGCTACGTGCAGATGTCGCTGATCTTGCTGGCAGGGCGGCTGGTGTTCGACGTGCCGCTCGTGGGCTCGCTCGAGCTCTTGTATGCGCTGGCTTTCGTGTTCATCGCCGCGAACCTGGCCCTCGGCTTGTTCTTTTCGACGCTGGCCAAGACGCAGCAGCAGGCGATGCAAATGTCGTTCTTCTTTCTGCTTCCGAACATCTTGCTGTCGGGGTTCATGTTCCCGTTCGAGTCGATGCCTCGGCCGGCGCAGCTGGTGGCTCAAATGCTGCCGCTTACGCACTTTTTGCGGATCGTGCGCGGCATCACGCTCAAGGGGGCAGAGCTCGCGGACGTGAGAGGCGAGCTCGTTTGGCTCGGCTGCATCTTGGGCGCGCTAGTGCTGCTCAGCTCGCTTCGCTTCAACAAGAAATTGGTCTGAACCCTGCCATGGCACGACCGCGTAGCGACATCGAACCGCGCATCCTCCACGCCGCGCGGGCGCGCTTTCTGAGCGACGGAGTGGACGGCGCTTCGCTGCGCGGCATCGCGAGCGATGCCGGCACCAGTATCGGCATGGTTTACTACTACTTTCCCACCAAGGACGACCTGTTCTTCGCCGTGGTGGAAGAGCTCTACGTCAAACTGTTAGCCGATATCGAGGCGCTGCTCGCGCCGAACGCTCCGGTGCGCGAACGCATCGAGCGGCTGTTCGCGCGCGTGGCCCGTCTGAACGACGAGGAGCTGCTCGTGCTGCGGCTCGTGGTGCGCGAGGCCCTGACCTCGAACGAGCGCTTTGCGCGCTTGCGCGAGCGCTTCAAGGCCGGGCACATTCCGCTCGTGGCGCGGCTCGTGGCTGACGGCTACGCAGCGGGCGCGTTCGACGCGAAGCTCCACCCGATGGTCGCCATGCTGTGCATGGCCGGGATGGGGCTGGCGCCGCAGCTGATCCGCCGGGCGCTGAGCGACGCGCTGCCGTTTCCGGGCGCCCCGGCGGGCGAAGACCTGTCCAAGCTGCTCGTTCAGGCGCTTTTTCAAGGGGTTGGCGCCAAGCCGGGCTGAGCTCGAAAAAATCGCTCAAGGCCCGGTCGGAGCCACCGTTCAAAGCAGGCGTGGTAATTCGACCCCTCGGACAATCGGCTTTGGCGGGGATTACCGCCGAGTCGGACCGTTTCGAGCGCTCGGCTGCCGACGTCACGCGCCTGGCCGGCGCCCCTTCTGCCGCCGAGACCGCGGAAACGGTCAGCATTTCGGCGGAAGCGCGCGAGCCCCAGCAGACCAACGACAGCGTGCTCACCGGCGATCTGGAGCAGGCGACCGTCGATACCCGCGTGGCCAAGTACGCGTACATCGCCAACCTGAAGCTGCTCAAGGCGGCAGACGACATGGCGCAGCAGGTCGGCGATTTGCTCGACCCGAAGCGCTGAGGCGTTTTGCGCTAAAGCCTTTCTCGAGTTGAGCCGTTTTCGGGGGCATGACCCGAGGCGTCTTGGCTGCTGCTGGCGCGGCGTTGCTCGCGCTGGCGTGCGACTCGACGCCGTTCACCACCGGTGTTTCTCCGACTCCCGAGCGCGTCGGCGAAGGCGGCGCACTGAGCCAGCCGCTCAGCGGCGAAGGAGGCACCCCCGATTTCGCGGGTGCGCCGAGTGCCGGCAGCGCTCACGCCGGCACGTCTTCAGCTGGCGGCAGCGCGGCTGCGGGTGGCACGAACAGCGGAGTCGGCGGCGAACGCGACATGCTCGAAGGTGGAGCTCCCGGCACCGTAGCCGCTTGCCCGAAGCTCCCGGGTGAAGCGCTCGTGCTCGCTGGCACGTTTTGCATCGACGAGACCGAGGTCACGGCCGCTCACTACCTGGCGTTCGCCAAGTCCAATCCGGATCCGAGTCAGCAACCGCCCGAATGTCTCGGCAACACCAGCTTTCAAAATGGCTGTGAGTTCCCCCAGCCCGAGAAGCAACCCGTGCGCTGCGTCGATTGGTGCGACGCGCGCGCTTATTGCGAGAGCGTCGGCAAACACTTGTGCGGCTCGAGCGACGTCGCGACTGGTGGCGCCATGCCGTACGATGCGCCTGCCGCTGCTCTCGAGAATCAGTGGTACGCCGCATGCTCGCACGATGGTGAGCATGCCTATCCGTACGGCGATGCTTACGACGGGGCAGCCTGCTGGGGCGTCGATCGACCGGTGGTGGGCGCCGCGACCATCAAGAGTGCGAGTGCGTGTGAGGGCGGCTATCCCGGGCTCTTCGACATGAGTGGAGGCGTTGCGGAGTGGGTCGATTCTTGCAGCGCCGCAAAAGGCCTTTCCGACGCTTGCCACATCCGGGGCGGCTCATACACGGCTACTTCCGAGCAGTTGCGCTGCGATTGGCAGGGCGCAACCTCGCGCGATACCAGCTCTCACTACATCGGCTTCCGCTGCTGCGCCGAGCTCGCGGAGTAGCTCGGCTCGGGCTGCGTGGCAGGCCCTTATCGCGCGTGGTACCGTTTGTTCTCTCTTAAACGGGAATGGGGTCTCGGATGGCAAACAGTGCCCACGTTTGGACGTTGCTCGCAGCGCCGTGCGCTCTCGGTTCGCTCGTAGCTTGTGGTCCTGGTGACTGGCAGAGCGACTACGGGGGCGACTCGCCGCAGGTTCAAGGCGACTTCACGCTGTTCGGCGGCAAGATAGAGCGTGCCAACGCCAAGGTCGCGCCGATCGCGGGCGGCACGCTGCTGGTGGCCAAGGACGGGCGCGCCGTCGTTTCCGACCCCGATCGCGATCAGGTGCACGTCGTCGACCTCGCGACGTTGAAGGCGCAAACGATTCAGCTCGAGGAGGGCGATGAGCCAGGTCGCATCGTCGACGGACCATCGGGCAGCGCCTACGTGGCGACGCGCCGTGGCGGTGCAGTCGTGGCGGTCGATCTGGCAGCGGCAACGGCCACGCGCATTCCAGTGTGCTCGGCGCCGCGCGGGCTCGCCTACGACGCGGTGCATTCCCAGCTCTTCGTGGCGTGCCGGTCGGGTGTGCTGGCCGTGATCGACAGCAAGCGCAACGAGGTAGCTCAACGCGTTCGGCTCGACCCGGATTTGCGCGATGTCGTCCTTTCTGGCGACAACCTCGCCATCACGCGTTTCAAGAGCGCGGAGGTGTTGGTCGTGAGCCGCCAAGGTGAGCTACTGCGCCGCGCCAAGCCCCAGCTGAACAGCGCTCAGGTTGGCGCCGGCACGCCGAGCGTGGCTTATCGCGCCATGGCTGCGCCCGGTGGCGGGGTCCTGGTCGGTCACATCGACGCTGCCAATCGACAGCTGCCGTCGGGAGCGGGCACGTATTACGGCGCGCCCTGCGGTGGCTCGGTGACCGACCTGGCGGTCTCGGTGATCGACACGGACACGAAGCAACCAACCCCCGGGAGTGCGGGTGCACCCGAGGCCCAGCCCAAGGTGACCACGCGCTTCTCGCAGGCGCTCGGCGGTATGGCGGGTCCTCTAGACTTGGCGGTATCGCCCGACGGCAAGCGCCTCGCGTTCCTCGCCACCGGTAACTCTTGGGTTCTGCCGGAGGCGGTCGGTGCGGAATCACCCACGCTCTACTTGGCCAGCGCGAACGCAGTCACGGGCGGCAGCGGCGTCGCCGTATGTCCGAACGGTGGCCAGACCGTCGAGACGGTTCGTCCCCAGGGCGAGGTCGTCGCGGTCGCGTTCGATCGCGACGGGCAGTGGGTCGTGCAATCGCGTGAGCCCGCCCAGCTCCAGCTGCAGAACGGCCAAGTGGTTTCGCTGGCGCCCGACCGTCGTTTCGACACGGGCCTGGCCATGTTCCACATGAATACGGGTGGCGGCGTGGCCTGCTCTTCGTGTCACCCCGAAGCAGGTGAAGACGGTCACGTCTGGAGCTTTTCGGTCGGCATGCGCCGCTCGCAGTCGCTCGAAGGTGGAGTCATCTCGCGAGCGCCGTTCCACTGGTCGGGCGATCTGGCCAATTTCGACGAACTGTTCGACGAGGTGATGGTCAAGCGCATGTCGCTGCGCGCGGGCGTGAACGCGGAGCAGCGCGGTGCTCTGCGCGACTGGCTCGACGCCGTGCCAGAGCAGCACGTCGCCGACGACCTCGACCCCGAGTCCGTCCAGCGCGGCGAGGCGCTGTTCGCCGACTCCAAGGTCGCTTGTATCAGCTGCCACAACGGCCGCGACTACACCGACAACAAGCTGCACGACGTCGGGACCGGCGACCTGCTCATCACGCCCTCGCTGCGGGGTGTAGCGATGCGCGCCCCGCTGTTCCACGACGGCTGCGCCGTGTCGCTCACGGCGCGCTTTGGTCCGTGTGGTGGCGGCGACAAACACGGCGTCACTTCACACCTGACCGCGACAGAACGCGACGATCTCGTCGCATTCATGCAGTCACTGTAGAAGCGGCGGCGGGGTCTGGAGTCTCCGCCGCTTCTGTTTTATCAATGCGGCATGCAACTACGCGGGTCGCATCAGGGGCTACTTGTAGCAACGCTCGGCGCAGCCTTGTTGCTCGGCTGTGGCGGCAAACCCGCCGAGAGCGCCGCCGACGCCCAAGCAGAGGCCGCGCCGGAGGCGCCCAAAGCGGCGAACGACGAGCCCGCGCCGGCGAAAGCCGAGCCAGCGGCTGCTGCTTCCAAAGAAGAGAAGCCGCCCGCCGACGATGGGCCCAAGCCCACCCGGACCCCCGAAGACATCTTGAAGGCGCCGGACGTGGTCTTCCTGTTCTCGTTCAACGACTCGGAGCCGAAGCAGGCGGCCGAAGAGAAATGCACCAAGTCGGCTGGCGACAACGCGAAAAAGATGAACGAGTGCATGGCGGCAGCGCGCAAGAAGTTCCCCGCGGACGGCCATCGCTTCAAGAAGGACGAGCACGATCAGTGGTGGTGGATCACGGTTCGCCAGCAGGGCAACCGCTTGCTCGCGCTGCACAAGATCCCCGTCGAGTTCGGTGAGCAGACCGCCACCAGCATCACGCTCAAGCCGGTCGGCAAAGACAAGGGCAGCGCGCCCATCACCCCGCCCGCCAAGGTCGTGTTCGAGGTGCCGAACGACTACCAAATCGCGCTCAAGGATCCGAAAGCCGGTCGCCTGGTGTTCCAGGCCAAGGTCGGCGTCGTCACGGACTAGCGCGCTCCGAACCCGCCAAGAATGTGGTCGAAAACGACCACGTGTCCCGCTGTAGCTGCGCCACAATAGCGCGGTCAATGCCTGAAAATGCTGCAGTTTTCCCGGCCGTCGCGGCGCCGCTCGATTCGGGTTTCAGCCCACTCTACCTGGCGCTGCGCGAGCACGCGCGAGCGTGCGCCAACTCCGGCGCGACCCTGATTCTGGCGCTCGAGCGCAACGCCAAGAGCGTATCGCGCTTTTCGATGCCGGTGTTCGCCGAGGGCGACGCGCGCCAAGCCGAAAGCCTGCGTCTCGCCGAGCGCGCGCTCAAGTTCTTGCTCTGGCAGCGCGGCGCTTTTCGGGTGTGGGTCGCGGGGCCGCCCAGCATCGCCCAGCACCTGGCAGCGCTGTATCGAAGCGGAGGCGAGCGCGCGTTCGACGCCGAGTTCTTCGCCAAGATCTACGAGCAACCGCGCTTCGAAGTGCTGGCGGTCGAGCTCGATCGGCTGCCAGAAGAGAGCGAGCACGCCAAAGCGGTCGGCGGGCACCTGAACGGCTGTCGCATCGGCTTCGACGCGGGCGGTAGCGACCGCAAAGTGGCGGCCGTGGTCGACGGGAAAGAAGTCTTTTCGATCGAGACGGTGTGGCAGCCCAAGCTGGAGAGCGACCCTGCGTACCACTTCGACGGCATCGACGACTCGATTCGCCAGGCAGCCGCGCACTTGCCGCGCATCGACGCGATCGGCGTGAGCTCGGCCGGTATTTACGTCGACAACCGGACGATGATCGCGTCACTGTTCCGCAAGGTGCCGGAAGCGGCTTTCCAGGCGCGGATCAAGAGCATTTACCAGGACATCGCCAAAAAGTGGGGCGATGTGCCGCTCGAGGTCGCGAACGACGGCGACGTCACGGCACTCGCGGGCGCGCTCGAGCTCAAAGACTACCCGGTGCTCGGCATCGCGATGGGCACCAGCCAGGCCGCGGGCTACGTCAATCAGCAGGGGCTGATCAGCGGTTGGGTCAACGAGCTCGCGTTCGCGCCCGTGGACGTGAGCGACCAGGCGCCTGTCGACAGCGAATGGTCCGGCGATCGCGGTACCGGCGTGAACTATTTCTCGCAAGACGCGGCGATCCGCCTGGCGGCGCGCGCCGGTATCGAGCTTCAGGCGGGAGCGTCGCCGGGTGAAAAGCTCAAGGCGCTGCAGGCGCTGGTCGCCGAGGGCGACGCGCGGGCGCGAGCCATCTTCGAGACCCTGGGGGTGTACCTGGGCTACGGGCTTCTGCTCTACTCCGAGTTCTACGCCATGAAGCACGTGCTGCTGCTCGGTCGCGTCACCTCGGGTGAGGGCGGCAACTTGCTGCTCGGCCAGGCCCGCGCGGTGCTCGAACGCGAGGCGCCCGAGCTTGCAGCGCGCCTGCGCATCCACCTGCCGGACGAGGCCACGCGCCGCGTCGGCCAATCGATCGCCGCCGCCAGCTTGCCGCGCATTTGAGGCTCCCTGATGTCACTGTCCCTTTCCCGTCCCGAAGCCGACCTGTTCGTCCCCGACGGCAGCGACGTCGCGCAAGCGCTCGCGCGCACCACGCACCTGGCGATCGGTGCGCACCAAGACGATCTCGAGTTCATGGCCGCGCACGGCGTGCTCGAATGCTTTCAGAGCGACGCACATTGGTTCACCGGCGTCGTCGTCACCGACGGCAGCGGCAGCCCGCGCGACTTCGAGTACGAGCGCTACTCGAACGAACGCATGATGGCCGTGCGCCGACTGGAGCAGCGCAAGGCCGCGTATGTGGGTGAGTACTCGGTCATGCTGCAGCTCGTGCACCCGAGCTCGGTCGTGAAAGACGCAGCCGCGCCCAGCGTGATTGCCGACTTGACGAAAGTGCTCGCCGCGACGCGGCCCGAGGTGGTGTACACGCACAACCTGGCCGACAAGCACGACACGCACGTGGCGGTCGCGCTCCGAGTCATCGCTGCGTGCCGCGCGCTGCCGCCCGAGCAGCAACCAAAGCGGCTGATCGGCTGTGAAGTGTGGCGCGACCTCGACTGGCTGTGCGACGCCGACAAGGTGGTAATGCCGGTCGACGGCCACGAAAACCTGCAAGCCTCGCTGATGGGCGTCTTCGACTCGCAGATCACCGGCGGCAAGCGCTACGACCTCGCCACGGCGGGTCGGCGCCGCGCGCACGCCACGTACTTCGAGTCACACGGCACCGATCAGCACCGCTCGCTGATCTGGGGTATGGATCTCACGCCGCTCTTGAGCGGAGCGGACCCGGCCGAGCTCGTGAAGGCTCACATCGCGCGCTTCGAATCCGAAGTGGTCACGCGCATCGCGCGCTTCCGCTGAGCCGAGCCGAGCTGATTCGGGTCTACTAAGGTGTCGGGTAGATCACCAGGCAGTGGCCGTCGGTGCACGCAAGGGCGGTATGCTCGGGGGGCACCGGCAGGCACGCCGGGCAGGGCTGAGGCGCGTCGCCGCAGACCAGCTTTTCGAAGCTGCCATCGTTGCGTACCGCTACGACGTCACCGCCGGAGCAGCCTTCACAACAGCTCGTCCCGTTACGCAGCTTGCAGTCCATCGCCGAGTTGCAAGCCGTCGCCGCGCTTTCGCGGATGTCTTGCACCACGCATTCGCCCGAAATGCAGTTGGGAATGAAGTACTTACGCGTCCCATTCGCGACCGGCGCGCAAGGCGCGCAAGCGATATCGACGGCGGCGCAGTTGAGCACGTCGTTCGCGTGCTCCCTGCTGTACGCGATGAAGTCGTGCGCCGTCAGGTTCGGGTGGTCGCAGACGCCGCAGCAGCCAGTGCCGGTCACCACGCAATCGCTCGGCTGCTTGCAAGCGTCGTAGTTCGGGTTGCCGCCGTGGCACGCCTTCTGGCATTCCTCGAGCGACTGGTAGTTGTTGGCGTTGCCGCCGCAGCCGCCGTACGTGAAGGGGCGACAGATGCCGGTGCTCGGGTCGTGGAACCAACGCGGCATCGCGGCCTCGCAGTTGCCGGTCTCGGCCGGCGCGTTGCAGGCCTCGCCTCCCGGTGAGCTGCCGCCGGTGCCAGGACCGCCACCGGTGCCGGGGCTGGTGCTGCCGCCAGTGCCAACACCGCCGCCCGTACCGGGGCGGCCACCCGTCGCAGCCTTGCCGGCGGTACTCGGGCCGCTGCCACCGGTGGTGGCTGTCTTGCCTCCAGTCGTCGTGGAGGTACCGCCGTTGTTGCTGCCCCCGTTCTCGCCGTCGGAAGAAAAGCTCTGCCCGCCGCAGGCACTCACGAGCTGAACGGCCAGGGCCGTGCCGAGCGCGCCTCGGAACAGGGGGGTGATGTACTTCATGACGGAAGCTCCTGACGCACTCAAAAGCAAGCCATGTGCCAGTCAGACGGTCAAAAAAGCCGGGTGATTGCCGGTGCTTACGGGCGCTGTGCCAACGGCGGTTGGCACGCTCAGGCGCCGGGTCGGACTTCTTTGCCGCGAAACGGTCGGACCGCCATCCATACGCCGAAGTCCACGATCACCGAGGTCCCACGCGAAAGCAGCGCCGCGTAAAGCGCTGCCGCCGGGCCCACCGCGCGTGCCAGGGCGATCGAGACGACCGCTTCGCGCACCCCGAGCCCACCCGGAGCTGCTAGCGCGAGAAAGCCCATCACCGGCGCCAGCACGTAAAAGCCCATGCTGTCGATCGACACGTCGACCGGTGCTGCGATCGCGCGGCTGGTGAGGTAGCCGTGCACGGCCCAGGTGAGCCAGTAGCCGGCGTGCATGAGCGGCAGCACTGGCGGCACCAGTGGCCCGCTGCCTTCGAGCTCGAGCGCGCTACGCACCTTGGCTGGTAGGCGCTGGCGGTCGAGCAAGAGCAGTACGGCCAGCACCGCGATGAAGCCGAGCAAGATCGCGAAGCCGAGCACACCGAGCGCCTCGGTGATGCGCGCGAGCATGTCGCCCGACACCATCAGCACCAGCAGGCCCGTGACACCGCCGGTCGCAACCCAGCACAGCACCTCGATCAGCACCGACGACGCCATGATGCGCCCGGTCGTGCCCAATCTCTCGGCGCCCAGCACCCGCACGAGCGGTAGCCCCACCTTGCCCGGAGTGTAACGCGCCGCTTGCGACTCGAAGTGGATCGCCAGCGCCGGCAAGATCGGCATGCGCACGCCGCTCATGCGCCACACCAGCCACACCCAGCCCAGGCCGAGCAGAACGCAGCCGACGGCCAGCGGCAGCATCGAAAGCGCCGCCAGGCCCCAATCGACGTGCACCACGCCCGGTCGCCAGCGCTGCTTCAGGTCCCAGATCGCCACGCCGACGAACACGGCGGCAAGCAGCGCCATGATGGGGCGCAGCCACGCCTTGAAGCGCTGGGCTCCACCCAGCGCCCCAGGTGGGCTTTGTTCGACCGACATCAGCCCTGAGCAGGTCGCCCGATGCCGCGGTAGCGGAGGCCGGCGTCGACCACCGCGCCCGGGACCACGACGTTGCGCCCGTCGAACAGGTGGCGACCGCGCATCAGCTGCTTCACGCGGGGCAGATCCGGCGAGCGGTACTCGTTCCACTCCGTGGCGATGACGAGCGCGTCGGCGCCCTTCACGGCGTCGTACTCGTTCTTGAACAGCTCGACGCCGCTGGTGATCCCGCTGCGCGTCAGCGACTCGCGCGCCGTTTCGAGCGCTTCGGGATCGGCTGCTTGAATCTTGGCGCCGCGCTTGACCAGCTCCTCGATCAGCTTCAACGCCGGAGCTTCGCGCACGTCGTCGGTGCGCGGCTTGAAGGCCAAGCCCCAGATCGCGATCAGCTTGCCCGAGACTCCGCCCATGTCCTTCTCCATGTGGCGGAGCAGCATCTCGGGCGGACCCGAGTTCGCGCGCACGGCGGCTTCGGACACCTCCATCTGCACGCCCAGCTCTTTGCCGGTGCTGACGAGGGCGCGCAAATCCTTGGGGAAACAGCTGCCGCCGAAGCCCAGGCCCGGGTAGAGGAACTGCATGCCGATGCGCTCGTCGGCGCCCACCGCGAGCCGCACCTGCTCCACGTCGCCGCCGGCCGCGTCGCACAGCTCGGCGATCTCGTTCATGAAGGAGATCTTGGTCGCGAGCAGCGCGTTCGAGGCGTACTTCACGATCTCGGCGCTCTTGGGGCTCATGCGCAGCAAGCGGTTGCGCTGGCGATTGAAGGGCGCGTACAGCCGCGAGAGCAGCTCGAACGCCATCTCGTCGTCGGCGCCGACCACGATGCGATCGGGCTTGAGGAAGTCGGAGAGAGCGTCGCCCTCCTTCAAGAACTCGGGGTTGCTGACGACGCTGACCTTGTGCTTCGC
>JBEHXA010000068.1:0-18334 GCA_048498935.1 Myxococcota bacterium | reverse complement strand
CGCTGCAGCAGCGGCAGTTCTTTGCGTCAAGGCGCATCGTCCTCGCCACCAGCTACTCGAGGAGCGTGAGGCAAAGTGCATCAACGCCTCACGAGTGACGTTCGCCTGACTATGAAATGGCGCATTCATATCGAGGAGAGGTTCTCAATCGATCGTGCGGGTGTTAGTCACGCTGCGCAGGAGGAGGCCGCGTTGGGCACGATGGGTCAGAACCACGTCGAGTGGCAGCTGTGTCTTGCAAGCCTGCCGCGCGCTTCCTCGCTCACGGGTTGCACAACGAGAACTCGCTCACCACGGTGAGCGGAAGGGAGTGGTGAATGATGCGTAGGGTCGCAAAGCAAATCGTCTTGGCGTCGTTGGCTATTGGGCTCCATGCCACAGCAGCTAGCGCGGGCACCTTCATCCCGATGAAACCCGCGGTGTGTGGCCAGAACTACACGACCGTGAACTGGGACTGGCACGCGAGCTACTGGCGCTGGGACGTACCCAAGGACCCCTATTGCACGGGCTCGCAGTGCGATCGCTACATCGACAACTTGAAGCACACCATCCACATGGTCGGCAACAAGTGGACGACCACGATGTACATGCACTTCAACTTCTTCGATATCGAGACGAGCTACGACAAGCTCGTCTTTGGCAACGCGACTTGGACGGGAAACATGGGCGCATTCTGGGCCGGCTGGGACGCGCCCGCGAACAAGTCGATGCACTCATCGAACCCCAACTTCACCTTCACCACGGATGGTTCAATCGGCCGCTACTTCGGCATTTCGACCGACATGCTTTCGGTGTGCTCGAACCGCGCGACCGAAGACTCCGACATCCCGATCCCGATGGACAACATGGATCGCCACGTCGGCATCTTGCTCGGCAAGGACGACACGGTGTTCTTGAGGACCTTCGGCGGCGCCGGCATCCACCCGACGTTCGCGCTCTGGTCACCGGTTGAGAACGCCGACTTCGACCTCTACGTTCGTTGTGGGGCGCTCCCGACTACCACCACGTACGACTACGTGGGCTATTCCAACGGTGTGAATGAATTCATTCACTACGATTCAACCTGCCTCAGCGACCTGTACGTTGCGGTGCACTCCTACAACGGCTCTGGCTCCTTCAACCTCACCAAGAACCAGCATGCGACGGCGCAAGATCGCGTGCTGACCGCGGGCACGAGCTGGGTGGTCCCGGCGAACGACACGTCCACCCGCGCCACGATCGAAAACCAGCTCCGGGACGCAGCCCGCATGTTCTACGGGCAAACGGAAGGCAATTGGATGATCAAGCAGATCGACCTCTACAACAACGGGAACTGCAACAACTGCGGCGGCCAGCCCTGCGGCATCTGCTTCAAGAACGTCGACGGGCGCTCGAACGCCACCTGCAATGGCCGCGTCGAAATGTTCCAAAACCACGGCGGTCCCGAAATCTTGTCGCACGAGCTCGGGCACTACCTCCTCTGTGTGTGGGACCAATACACGGACAAGCCGGCAGGCGGCTCGAACTTTCAATGTGGCCATACCCGAATGGCCAACGCCTACAACGACAGCAACAACAACCATTGCACCGATCTCGACCACAAGTTCGACGCCGACCCGGAGGGCCCGGCTACGACTTTGGACGATGTTTGGGACACCGGAGCGGGGCTAATCATGTCCGGCGCGGATCGCACGTTCGACAACTACTCGTATCAATACTTCACGTTCGCCGACAAGGTGGGACTGGTGGTGAGGAAATGACTCGCATGAAGCTTTACGGGTTCGTGGCTGGCGTGGGCGTTCTCGTGGCTGGCGCGGCCGGCACCTTTGCAGTGTTGAAGGCCGAACGGGGTAACGCAGTCGCGTTGAGCGCACCAGCGCTCGACGCCAAGGCCGCAACCGCGCCCAACCAGCGTGATTCACACGACGCGCGCTGGCTGTGCAACGCCCCGGATGCACCGCGGACGGCGCGGCTCTTTCCGGCACACCACTCCACGGCGGTACTCGGCGATCAGCTATCTCTACAGCTCCATCGCGGAACGGCCGAAATCACCGACGAAGCTCTGGCCGCCATCGTCGCGACGGTCAGCCTGACGCTCTCGCCCGAGGGCACGCCTGTCGAGTTCGAAACCAAGGTCGCCGCAACGGCGGCCGAAGGCACGCTGAGCTTCGTTCCCAAGAGCGAGCTTTCGGACGGCTGGTATCGCCTCAGCGTTACGTTGCCAGCCGGGTTCGTCTGGCCCGACCAGAGCACGGGGCTTGCCACCACGGACTTCCGAGTCGGTTCGGATCCGGTCGTGCAGGAGGTCTCGGTCTGCAAGAAGAAGAACGGGCGTTCGATCGTCGAGGTCGAGTTCTCGGAAGTTCCCGATGCGGACACGACCGCCACCTTCGACTTGGTGGACAGCGAGGGACGCAAGCTCGGCTGTGAGGTGGCCGCCGCGGCTCGCCGCGGACAGACTGGCGCGCAGACCGGGTCTCGTTTCGCTCCCCCGGACGGCGTGGCAGTCGCGGCAGCAGGCAAAACCGAGCCGCGCCTCACCTTCGATTGCCCCGAAGCTGCGACGAAGAAGGACTTCAAGATGCAGAAGCGCGGCGGTCGCCTGGCGAGCTTCGGTCGTGCGGCGTCACTCGATCGCGTGACCGTGGCGCGCGGTCGCTTCAAGGCGGAAGGGCCGAGCTGCGAGCGCCTGACCTTCGATTCACCCCAGTACTTGGTAGCGCGGCCCTGAGCGCCAGCGCCGCCGAGTCGTACCTAGTCTCAATTTTTCGGAGAATGAGCATGCAAACATCGACTATTTGTGGAGCGCTGCTGTTCACGCTGGCGCTCGGATGTAGCCGCAACGATTCGACCCCGACGACCGATGCAGCAAAGGGCTCCAGTGAGGCGCCCGAGGTAGCGGAGGCGCAGACCCCGAAGCGTCTCAGCACCGTGCCACGAGCAGACCTGCGCGCAGCGGATTCCGCGCGCAGCAAGGCTCTGCATCAGGGTGATACCGAGCTGTTTCACCCCGGCGTCGAGAAGGCTGCGCTGCGTTATCCGATCGAAGCGGGTGACGAAGCCGCGTTCTTGCGACAAGCCGCGCGCCTCAGGGAGCGCGTGCGCGGCACGCCGACCAAGCTAGAAAAGGAGTCTTCGCTCCCGACGGTTCGATTCGGGTTCGCTGACTTGACGACGTCGGTCGGAGAGACTCCGCTCCAACTGTTCGTCAATCACGTCGGCGAGATTGTTTCGACGGAGATGCTGGCGGAGCTCAAGGCGCAGGTTTCGCTGCGTCGCTGGCCGAGCCTCGAAAAGGTCGCCGCCGACGTGCAGCTCACCGCGTCGGACAACGAGAACGCCAACGCCTACCTGCGGCTCGTGCCCAAGCAGGCGATCGAGAGCACGGCTTGGTACGCCCTCGTCGTCGAGAAGCTACCGGCCGGGTTCAGGTGGCCAACCTTCACTCCTGCCCTCGTCGATGCAGACGGGCGTCACATCGTCCGCTTCTTCGGCGGCGACAAGCCAGTGATCTCCTCGCTGCGCGTGTGCGACGACAAGGCCGTCTACCTGGACTTCTCGGAGCGCATGGTGGTGGCGGATGGTGGCCAGTTTCAATTCTCGAGCGACAGCGGCGCGCGCGAGTGCAAGTTCCAGGGCGAGGTGGGTGCTTCCACGATGATCGCCAAGTTCACGTGCGACGGAGACGTCCGTAGTCTCAAGGTCAAGGCGGACTCCAACTCCGGCAAGACCTTGAGTGCCAACTTCACGATTCCGGGCGACCGCCTCTCCAGCTGGGGCGACGGCTGCCGAGTGTATCGCCCCGAAGTCACGCCCTGAGGTCGTGACCCAGCGACGGTGGGCTCGTCATCGAGTAGGGTGACGAGCCCACCATGAAGATGAAGCAGTATCCCAGCTTCGACGAGTTCTATCGCGACCAGAACCCGAAGATTCGGGCCGTCCTCCGCGCACTGCGAACCCTCGTGAAGAGCGCGGCGCCCCGGCTGGTGGAGACCGTGAAGTGGGGCAACGGCTGCTGGCTCCTCGATGCCGTGCCGATCGCGTTCGCGCACGTCGAACCCGACCACGTGCAGTTCGGATTTTTTCATGGAGCGGGCCTGGCAGACCCGAAGCAGCTGCTGCAAGGCAAGGCCAAGTACGTGCGTCACATCAAGCTGCGCAAACCGACCGAGCTCGACGCCGCGGCGTTCAAAGCGCTGCTGAAGCAGGCGATCGCAGCGACAGTCGACGACTAGCGCTCGGGTCTATCCGCGCGTGCTTTCATTTCATGAAGGCGCGCAAGCGGCGAGTGCCGCCACGGTAGACGAACTTGGCGTCGCTCCAGCTCGGAGCGCTCATCAAATTGCGCGCGTTGTTGGAGGCGCAGTACTCCTCCAGCGGATAACCGACGATGTTCGTGTCGAGCTTGCCGTCGCTGTCTTCGTCATGAAACGCCGACAGCCCGTAGGTGCCAGCTGGCACTTCCTTGAACACACAAAGCGCCCTCTTTCCGCTGCTCTTGACGGTTGCAGCGCGAAAGGCGTCCTTCAGCCAACCTTTCTCTTTGAACAAGGCGCAGCGCACGACGCCCGCGTCGTTGCTGGTTCGAGTCTCGAACTGGATCACGTTGGTTGCGACGCTCGGCTCGGCGTTCGTGGAGCTCGCTACCAGCAGGATGCTGAGACAGAGCGGCAACAGCTGACGTGCGTCGATCAAATGCTTCGTGCCCATGCTTCCTCCTCATGCGTCGCGAGAGCGGTGGGTTCCAAAGCACCGCGCAGATAGCGTTCGAACCGCTCATGACAATCATAGGCCCGCAGCGCGCTAGCCAGCTCGCCTGCGCGCCTCCGCACGTCGGCGTCCTCGCACAATTGCGTGGCGGCTCGACGAACCTGCGCCGGCTTGAGCGAAGCGCTGCGCAGCTCGAGACCCGCGCCGACGCGCGTGATCGCCTGCATAGCCAGATACTGATCCAAGTTCGACGGGATACCGAGCACCGGTGTGCCCGCTGCCAGCGCCTGGTAGCCGGTGCTGGAACCGCCGTTGGTAATCACGAAGCGGGCCCGCGCCGCGACGAGCTCGCCCGGGACGTACTCGGCACACGAGAAGTTGGACGGTAAGCGAGCCGGCGCGGGCCGACCGGCAGTAGCCAAAAGTCCTCGGAGCGGCAGCCCGTCGAGCCCCTCGAGCACAGCCGCAAGTGCCGACTGATCGCCTGACGAGCCGAGCGTCACGTAGACCAGCGGCAGGGCGGGCCGCTCCGCAGTGAGCGCGGCGGGCAGCGCAGCCTCGGGCGACCACGGCACCGCGCCCAAGTAGTAATGCTGGCTTGGCGCTTCCGAGACCGGACAAAGCTCCGGTACATCCGGATAGAGCACGTCGTCGCCAAAGCACAGCTGCTCGAGCAGCAGAGCTTCGCCCAAGCCATGACGGCGGCGCACGGCGTTCAGCGGCGCCGCAAAGTGCGCGAAAACACGCGGCATGGCTTGCGGGAAGTAGCGTTCGGCGCGCTCGACCCCGACCAGGCTCACGATCGGGTGGTCGGGCACCGGAAAGCGCTCGCGCACCGCGTACGGGCTCCAGTAGGCATTGATGAGCGAAGCGCAGCGCACGCCGGCAAGGCGCGCACTCACCGCAAGCGATAGCCGAAAGTCACCTACCACGAGATCGGGCTCGACGGCTTCGAGCAGCGCGAGCTCGTCTGCAACGTAGCGATCGAGAGTTGCGGTGCTGTAAATGCGATCGCCTCGCGCCAATGCCGCAAGCGCCGCAGGCCCGTCGATCGTGAAGAGCGAGTGCTCTTGGAATGCGGTGCCCTCGAAGAGCCAGGGCGGGAAGGACCCGCTAGCGAAGTGCACCTCGTACCGTCGTTCTGGCAGGTGCCGCGCGAGTGCGAGCAAGCGCACGACTTGTGCCAGCGTGATGGCCTCGGTGACGAACAGGATGCGCGGACGGCGAGAATGCATGGGGGCTCACGATGCTGCGCGTGCGCGCACACGCTCGAGATGGCGGCTGGCTACCTGCAGAAAGCGCTCGCGGGCGTGGCCGTGCTCGACGATCGGACGAGGATAGGAGCGGCCGAGCTCGACGTTGGCTGCGGTCAAGATCGCTGCCGGCGCTTCCCAGGGGCGATGAATGTAGCGAGCTGGGAGCGCCGCCAGCTCGGGGACCCAGCGCCGCACGTAGTTGCCTTCCGGGTCGAAACGCAGGCCTTGCGTGACGGGATTGAAGATTCGAAAGTAGGGCTGAGCGTCGCAACCGCAGCCGGCGGACCACTGCCAGCCGAGGTTGTTGTTGGCCCAATCACCGTCAGTCAGGTACTTGAGGTAGTGCTGTTCGCCCTGTCGGTAGTCGATCAGCAAGTGTTTCGTCAGAAAGCTTGCGGCGACCATGCGCGCACGGTTGTGGACGAAGCCTTCACCCAAGAGTTGGCGGGCAGCCGCATCCACGATCGGGTAGCCGGTCATACCCGCGGCCCAACGCTCAAAGGACTCTGCATCGGCGCGCCAGGGGAAGTCCGCGAAGTCACGACGGAATGGCTGCTCGAGCAGCTCGGGGCGATCCCAGAGCGTGCTGTACGCAAACTCGCGCCAGATTAGCTCGTTCGAGAAAGAACTCGCCGAACCAGGATGGCTCTGGCTGAGCTCCTGCGCGGCGGTCCATGCGCTCCGCACCGAAAGCGTCCCAAACTTGAGGTCGACCGAAAGTCGGCTAGTTCCAGCCAGATCCATGCGATCCCGCTGCTCGGCATAATTCGACGCGGCACCGCTCAAGAAGTGTCGCAACCGCAGCCGAGCCGCGCGCTCGCCGCCCTTCAGCAAGGCCGAATTGGGCTGAATCCCCAGCTGCTCACAGGTCGGAACGGCTGCGGAGCTGGTGGCGAGCTCCGGCACTTTCGGCAGCGAGCGCGGCGCAGACAGCGGCGGCGCGATCTGCGCCGTCAGCCGCAGCGCCCGAGCGAACTGACTGAAGACGGCGTACGGCGTGCCATTTTGCGTGCGCAGCGTTCCCGGTGGGTGGAGCGTTTCGCCTTCGTAGAGGTTGAAGGGGACGCCGAGCCGCTCCGCCACCTTCTGATCGCGGCGGCGCGCAAACGGCTCGACCCAGCGGTGGGCAAGCACCCTGTCGACCTTCCAGGCCGCTGCCAAGCGTGGCACGACATCCACGCTCTTGCCGTGAGCAAGAAGTAGGCGAGAGCCGCGTTGGGTCAGGTTTTGCTCCAGGGACACCAACGCCTCGAGCAAGAACTGCATGCGGTGCGGTAGCTGCGCAGCTCGCGACGGATCGAAAAAGTACGGATCGAGTACGAACAGCGGAATCGCCTCGCCGGCCGCCACGGCGTCCCGCAAGGGGGCGTGATCGGACAGGCGCACGTCTTTGCCGCGGAACCACACCAGGCTTCTCATGGGGCGCTCGATCTCGGTCGGCTCATTTGCCGCGTGTAACTTTGTCAAAAGTTAGACACACAGTCCTTGACGAGAAATTCATAGCTTGACCATTGTCTAAGTCAAGCCTAGACAAACGTCATGACGTCGGCGGCCCCGAGCGACTTCGACTACGTCTTGGTGGGCGGCGGGCTCTCGAGCGCCTTGCTCGCGCTGGCCCTGTTTCGACACCGGCCGAAGGCGCGAGTCGCGTTGGTGGAACGAGACGCGCTCCTCGGCGGCAACCACCTCTGGTGCTTTCACGCGGGCGACGTGGGGCCCGAACACCGCTTCGTCGAACCACTCGTCACGCGGCGCTGGCCTCGGTACGAGGTGCGCTTTCCACAGCACGAGCGCGTCCTCGACGAGCCTTACTGTGCGGTCACGTCGGAGCGCTTGGATCGAGTCGTTCGGAGCGCCTTCGGGCAGCAGCCCGGTTCGCGGCTGTTCCTGTCACGCTCAGCGGAGCGCGTGGAAGGCGCCCAAGTGACACTCGAGGGAGGCGAGGTGCTGCACGGCGGCTTGGTGCTCGAAGGGCGCGGGCCGAGCGCCTTTCCACGATCGAGTCGCGCGGGCTATCAAAAGTTCTTGGGGTTGGAGTTGATGCTCCGGCGACCTAGCCGGCTCCGTGACCCGGTGCTGATGGATGCGCGAGTGCCGCAGCGTGACGGGTTTCGCTTCATGTACGCGCTCCCGCTCGAGAGCGACCGCTTGTTGTTGGAAGATACGTATTTTTCCGACTCACCAGCGCTCGATCAGGCGGAAATTGAGCGTGAAATCATGGCATACGCGGCCGAACTGGGCTGCGAAGTGGATCGGGTCGCACGGCGGGAAGTTGGATGTTTGCCGCTACCGACGCGAATGCCGCAGTGGCAGCGTTTAGGAGCAGGCGCGCCGCTCGTCACCGGTTATCAAGGCGGCTGGTTTCATCCGCTGACGGGCTACTCTTTTCCGGTCGCGGTGCGGCTCGCGCACGCCGTCGCGACGGCAGAGCCCAAGCAACTTCGAAGCACCGTGTGGCCTGCGCTAGAGCGCGAGCACCGCTCGCAGTTTCGTTTCGCGGTCCTGCTCAACCGGCTCCTCTTCAGCGCTTTTGCGCCGGAGGAGCGCTGGGGCGCGATCGAGCGCTTCTACCGGATGCCCAGCCCCACGGTGCGCCGATTTTACGCGCTGACCCTGACTCGCGGTGACCGGCTCCGGCTGCTCTGCGGTCGGCCGCCGCGAGGCTTCTCGTTTCCGCGAGCGCTGAGCTGGGGTTGGGAGCGAACCGAGGCCATGTCATGAGCCAGCCGCTACCGCGACTGACCGACGCAGCCCAGCTCACCGCGACCTTACCCTCTTCCGAGAGTGCCTTATCCCGGCTAATTCGGGCCGAAATCGCCGAACCTCAGCTCAGTCAAACGCTCGACGCAACTGGACGACCCCTGCCCGCCCGACACTGGCAGGCAGCGCTGGCAGGCCCCTTGCTGGAAGCGCTGAACCGCGACGGCAAGCGCTTCCGTTCGCGGCTAGTCGAAGTTGCATACTGGCTAGGGTCGGGCTCACACATGATCACCATGCCGGCGGAGCTGCCGCTGCTGGTGGAGGCGCTTCACGCCGGCTCCCTGATCATCGATGACATCGAGGACGATTCGCACGTGCGACGCGGTAGGGCCGCGCTTCACGTGACGGTCGGTGTGCCTCTCGCCCTGAACGCCGGGAATTGGCTGTATTTTCTGCCGCACCGCGTCTTCGAGCTGCTGAGCCTGTCCGCACCGGTAGAGCTCCAGCTGCGCCAAGCCTTGGATCGCGCCGCGCTGCGTTGTCACTATGGCCAGGCGCTCGACCTCGGCGTGCGGCTGGGGTCGCTGCCGCGCAGCGAGGTCTGCGCCGTGGTGAGCCTGAGTACCCGGTTGAAGACCGGCAGTTTGCTGGAGCTGGCCGCCGAAGTCGGCTCGATCGCCAGTGGCGCTACTCCCGAGCTCCGAGCAGCGCTTGCCCGGTTCGCGCGAGCCTACGGCGTCGCACTGCAGATGCTCGACGACCTGAGCGGTCTCTATCGACCCGCGAAGGCGCACAAGGCCCACGAAGATCTGCTCGGCGGCCGCCCCACCTGGCCCTGGGCCTGGCTGTCTCGTCGCCTCGATGAGGTAAGCTACTCACGGCTGCAGCATCGAGCGCAGGCCGTGGAGCGCCGAGAGCTAGAGCCCGAGGTGCTCGCCGCCGCGCTTCGCCAGGAGCTCGGCGCTTCACCCGAGCGCGCGGTGCACGAGCGCCTGCAATCTGCGCTCGAGGAGCTCGAACACAGCGTCGAGAGCCGTACACTGCTGGACCCCCTCACCGAAGAAGTGCATCGCTTGGAGCGCGCCTATGTCTGAGCGAGCGAGCGTCGCTGTCATCGGCTCGGGCTTCGGCGGTCTCGCGGCGGCCATCCGACTCCAGGCCGCAGGTGTTCGCACGGTGCTGTTCGAAGCGCGCGACAAGCCGGGCGGGCGCGCCTACGTGTACGAAGACGGCGGCTATGTCTTCGACGCCGGGCCGACGGTCATCACGGCTCCGCACTGCTTGGACGACCTGTTCGAGTTGGCCGGTAAACGCCGCGAAGACTACGTGGAGTTTCTACCCATCGAGCCATTTTATCGGCTGTGCTGGCAAGATGGCGCAACCCTCGACTACGGCCGAGACTTCCCGGCGCAGCTCGAGCGCGCGTTTCCGGACGAGGCTGCGGGCTATGCGCGGTTCGTCGAGTACTCGCGACGCGTGTTCGAGAAGGGCTACTCCGAGCTAGCGCACGAGCCCTTCTTGAGCTTCTCGGACATGCTCAAGGTGGGTCCGAGCTTGCTTCACCTGCGCGCTGATCGCTCGGTTTACTCGACGGTGTCGCGCTTCGTCCGTCACGAAAAGCTACGCGAGGCTTTGAGCTTTCATTCCCTGTTGGTAGGCGGCAACCCGTTCGAAACGAGCGCCATTTACACGCTGATCCACTACTTGGAGCGCAACTGGGGCGTCTTCTTTCCAAGAGGCGGTACGGGCGCACTGGTGCGAGCGCTCACGCAGCTCTACCGAGAGCTCGGCGGTGAGCTTCGCTTGAGCTGCCCTGTCCAGTCCGTGCAGCTCGAGCGCGAAGGCCGGGTGCAACATCGCGTGACCTCGCCCGCTGGGGAGCGCGAGCCGTTCGACGCGGTCGTGTCGAACGCGGATCTGCACCACACGTACCATCGGCTCTACGCAAACGAGCCAGAGGGACGGCGAACCGCGCGACGCCTCGAGCGAGCGCGCTGGTCGATGTCGCTGTTCGTGCTCTATTTCGGCACTGATCGCGCCTACGACCTCGCGCACCACACGGTGCTATTCGGCCCGCGCTACCGCGAGCTACTCGACGACATCTTTCACGGCTCAGCGCTCCCGCAAGACTTCAGCCTGTACCTGCACGCACCGAGCGTTACTGACCCGAGCCTCGCACCACCGGGAGGCGCGACGTTCTACGTGCTCTCGCCGGTGCCCCACCTGGGCAACGCGCCGCTCGACTGGGACGCGCTGGCCCCGAGCTACGCCGAGCGCATCCTCACTGCGCTCGAAAGGACGATGCCGAACCTCCGTCGTCACGTGGTGGTTCAGCGCTACCTCACTCCGCAGGGTTTTCAGCGTGACCTGGCCGCCTACCAGGGCTCGGCCTTTTCGCTTGCCCCGGAGTTGAGCCAGAGCGCCTGGTTTCGGCCGCATAATCGCGATCCCCGAATACCGGGCTTGTACCTGGCGGGCGCGGGTACGCACCCAGGGGCGGGCGTACCGGGAGTCGTCAATTCAGCACGCGCCACTACCACGCTGCTTCTTCGAGACCTCGGTCTCGAAGACCGCGCGTATCCCGAGGCAGCGCAATGACCAACGCGTTGCAACCGTGGTCCGAAGCGGCCGCGCTGAGCGAGCCGGCGTCTGCCGTCATCCGCCGCCATTCGCGGAGCTTCGCGCTGGCCTCGCAGCTACTGGCGCCCGAGCTGCGCGACGACGCACACGCGCTCTACGCCTATTGCCGGCGCGCCGACGACGCCATCGATCTCGCCGCCGCAGGCCGCGCCACGACTGCGCTCGACCAGTTGCGACGAGAGCTCGAGTCCGTTTACGCCGGGAGCGCGCTCGCCGACCCAATCGCGCCAGGCTTTCAGCGCGTCGTGTTCGAGCGCAAGATCCCCAAGGCTTATCCCGACGCGCTCTTGGAAGGCTTCGAGCTCGACGCGCAGGGCGCCCGCTATGCCTCGATCACCGAGCTGTACCGGTATTGCTGGTGCGTTGCCGGCTCGGTGGGCGCCATGATGTGCCACGTGCTGGGCGTACGCCGCCAGCAGGCCGTGGTGCATGGAGCGCACCTGGGCATGGGGATGCAGCTCACCAATATCTGCCGCGACGTAGCCGAAGACTGGGCGCACAGCCGGCTCTATTTGCCCGCCGAGCTCCTGCCTGGCTGCGAGCCCGTGCAGAGCTGGCCGCCCTCGCCCGACACGCTGCGCCTCCTCTCCGCCGCGGTGCAGCGCCTGCTGCTGGAGGCCGAACGCTTCTATCGCTCGGGTGACGCAGGCCTACCGGACCTGGAGCCGCGCAGTCGGCTGGCAATCGCGACCGCACGGCACGTCTACTCGAGCATCGGCGAGCGCCTGGCCGCGCGCGGCCACGATGTGGCGGCGGGGCGTGTGGTGGTGCCGGCGCATCGCAAGTTACTCTGCCTAGCGCGCGCTGCGTGGGGCGCCTGGCACGCGCGCCCTACTCAGGCCGCTCCGACCGCGATCCCCGTGGGTATCGTGAGGTTCCCAGACGATGTCCTTCCCCACTGAGCTCGGCGTCTACGTGGGCCGGATGCGTGAATTTTCACGCGCGGACTGGCTGGTCTACGTGGCCTGGGTCGGGTTGATGCTCGGGCTGGTGCTGGCAACCGGCGGCTTCCTACTGACGGGGCATCTGCACGGGGTGGCGTTTCCGGCAGAAGCTTGGCTGGTACCGCTCGGCTCGCTGGTCTTTTCGCTCTCGATCGCGCTCGACACCATCGGTCATCGCACCATCTACAAACAGGAGATTTCCGGGGCTGAGGGGCTGGTCCATGGCATCACCATCTTTTGTGGGATCGGCAGCTGCGTGCTCCTGACCGCGGCGTACCATCACCCCCGAGCGCTCTGGATACCGGCGCTGGTCCTGACCGGCCTGTCTTTCGTGTACAGCCTGGTGGATGAAGCCTTCCATTGGCGGCGCTACGTCAGGCAGTATTCGGACCGCGTCGAGATGTGCAGCCACGTCGGTATCCTGGTCGGCCACGCCGTGATGATGGTCGGTTGGTGGAGCTGGTTCTTCCAGGGTTACCCGGGCGTGCAGCAGACTCTGCTCCAGCTCGGGAGCGCGGCGTGAGCGGTGCCTACCGCATCGGCACCGTCGCCCAACTCGCCGGGCTGACGACACACGCGATCCGAGTGTGGGAGCGGCGCTACGGCGCAGCCTCTCCGAGCCGCAGCGCGGGGGGAGCGCGCCTCTATTCCGACTATGACGTGCAGCGCTTCAAGCTCATCAAGCGCCTGCTCGAACAAGGGTACTCCACGCGCGCCATCGCCAACCTCGATTTGCCCCGGCTCGCCGCGCTCGCCTCCTCCCACGCTCCCGCCAACGCGCCCGCGGCAGACGCAGACAGCGAAGCGACGGAACGCGCCGAACGCGCCATCGAAGAGCTGCTCGACGGTGTGGCGGTGCTGAACCTGGAGTCCGCAGAGCGCGCGCTGCAACGAGCTGCCAACGACTTTTCACCGCGCGACTTGGTGACCAAGGTGCTCGCGCCTGCGCTCGAGCGAATTGGCAACCGCTGGGCCAAGGGAACACTTTGCACCGCGAGCGAGCACGCTGCTTCCGCGCTGCTGCGCACCCGGCTGGGTGCACTGCTTTCCGCGCAACCGGTCAGCAAAGCAGCCCCGGTCCTTTGCACCACACCGGCCGGCGAGCAGCATGAGCTCGGCGCGCTGCTGGTCGCGGTGCTGATCGCGATGCACGGTCGTCGCGCCGTCTTCTTGGGAGCCAACTTGCCGGCGACCCAGATCGCCGAAGCCACTCGCCTAGCCAAGGCCAGCGCCGTGGCGCTCTCGCTGGTCAACTTGCCGCCCGATGAAGCCCAGCGGGAGCTCACGCGCATCCGCAAGGCAGTGCCGGCGTCCATCGACGTCGTGCTGGGCGGCCGAGGCAGCGGCGCCCTCCAGCGCGTGCCGAGCGGCGTTCGCGTTTTGCCCTCGCTCGAAGAGCTGGAAGCTTGGCTCGACGCGCGCGCGCGCTGATGCCGCTCTTCAATGACGAGATGGCGGCGCCGCTTGTTCGCTACGAATGATGACCTTGACCGGCTCGCGCACCGAGCCGGAGCGGTAGTTCTTGAGGCGCGCCAAGAAGCCTTCGGTAATTTCGTAGCCGCGCGCCACGAACAAGGTGCCGTTCGATAGCTTGACGTCCGCGGCGAACACCATTCCGGCCTTGAGCGCAGACAGCGAAACCTCGCGTATCACGTCGACTTGCGGCTTCGAGCCGCTGATCTCGTCGAGCGCGTTCAGCATGGCAGCGTCGTACTTGTCGGCATGCGAGCGCATCATGTTCAGCGCCTCGGCGCCGCTACCGTGCTTCGCCTCCAGCGCATCGAAATCCGCCGCGGCTCGCAGCAACTGCGCGCCACGCTGAATGATGCGTTGCTCGTCGTTGCCTTCTTGGTCGCGCTTGCTCGGCGGTCGGGATTGAGCCGCCAAGATCTCACGCACCGGCTCGAGGCGCGGAATGTGGCCCAAGAGCTGTTGCGTCACGTCCGGCGCGCGCTCCACCATCTGCTGCTCTGCGGGGGTCAAGGGTGCGCCGTAGTACAGCTTCTCGGCCGCCTCCTCGGGGAGCGTGATCGTCGCGAGCTGCGACAACATCGCGGCGACCTCGACTTGCCAACGGTCCTTCTCACCCAGCTTGTCGGCTAGTTGCGTTACCAGGCTCTTGATCCGCCCGGCGCGACCGAACGACGCCGGGTTGGTGATCGCCAGGATCTCGGTCAGCATCTTGATGCTGCCGTGTAGCGTCTTCTCCAAAAGCACGCGCTCGGCCACGCGCAAGCGGTGCTGCTCGGCCGCTGCCTCCACGGTCTTGAGCAGCTCGGGGGGAGGACACGGCTTGACCAGGAAGCGAAAGATGCCGCCCTCGTTGACCGCACGAATCGCCGAATCCATCTCGGCGTGACCGGTCAGCAAGATGCGCGTGGTGTTCGGGTATTGCGTATGAGCTCGGGACAGGAACTCCGCGCCATTCATGCCAGGCATGCGCATGTCCGAAATCACGACAGCCGCCTCCTGCCCACGCGCCAGCAAGTCGAGACCCGCCTGGCCACTGGTCGCCACCTCGACGTCGTAGCGACGACGCAAATGCATGGCCAAGCCACCCAGCACGTCCGGTTCGTCGTCGACACAGATCACTCGGGGGCGGCTGGTGGTCTCCATGATGGTCTCCTTCAGGCGGGTGCGCTCGTGCGCGTGGTTCGCACCTCGAGCGGTAGCCGGACGATGAACGTCGTGCCCACACCGAGCTCGGTCTCGAAGTTGATGGTACCGCGATGCCGCTTCACGATGCAGTTGTAAGCCATGGATAGCCCCTGACCGGTGCCCTTGCCTACTTCTTTGGTGGTGAAGAACGGCTCGAACACCTTACCGCGGGCCTTCTCCGGAATACCGGAGCCGGTGTCGGCGATGCGAATCTCGGCGTGAGTCGGGTCGCTGGTGGCCGTGACCTTGATGCGCCCCTTGCTACCGCTGCTGCCGACCACGTCCCCGATGGCGTGCGCAGCATTGACGAGCAAGTTGAGCACCACCTGGTTCAGCTCGCCGGCGATGCAGGGCACGAGCGGCAGCCCGGGCTGGCAGTCGACCTCGACGTCCGCCACGTACTTCCACTCGTTCGTGGCGACCACCACGGTGTTCTCGATCAAGCCCTTGAGCTCCGTCGGCGCCAGCTCGTCGCGGCCGGGATGGGAGAACGACTTCATGGCCTGGACGATCTTGGAGACGCGGGTCACACCGGCGAGCGCGCGGTCGATCGCCTCCGGCAGAGCTTGCCGAGCGTACTCGAAATCTGCATCCTGCTCGACCTGGCGTAGCTCCTCGAGCCTCTTGGCCCCGAGCGGCGCTTCCTCGGCGTCGGCAGTCGCGGCCTTGAAGCGCTCGAACATCGTCACCAGGTCGTCGATGGACGCTCTGGCAAAGTGCAAGCTGTCGCCGATGAACTGCATGGGCGTGTTGATTTCGTGCGCCACGCCGGCGGCAAGCTGGCCGATCGCGCCCAACTTCTGAGTCTCTAGCAAGCGCTGCTCCAGCTCGAACTGTTCCGTCACGTCACGCACGATGCAGACCACCTCATCGTCGCCGCTGCGAAGAACGCGCACTTCGTGATGAATACTGGAACCCTCGGGGGTGGTGCTGCACAGCTTCACGGTCCTCGCGCTCTGCGCCTGATCCACCGCGCTCGACGCGAGCGCAGCCTGCAACGGGGCAATCGTGCGCGGGTCGGGGAAATTGTCGGCGAGCACCGAGCCCTCGCGCAGTGCGGCGAAGGGCGAGCCCTCGCGTTCGCGGCCGCGTTTGACGCCCGAAATAGTCCCGGCCGCCCGCAAGCGAAACAAGGTGTCCGGTAGCGCAGCCATGAGGGCGCGCTGGCGTTCTTCGCCTCGAATCTTGTCATCGATATCCGAGAAGATGATCACCATGCGCAGCGGCTTTTGATTCGCGTCGCGCAGCGCGGTCCCTCGGCACAGAATGTGGCGATAGCCGGCCGAGCGATGACGCATGCGCACGGTCGGGTTGAATGGCCAGTCTTGGTCCAAATGGTCCATGAGCATCTGCAGCGTGGCCCCCCGCTCATCCGGGTGAATCAGCTCTTGCCAGAGCTCGGGAGACATCTGGCCGTGGCCGAACTCACCGTTGTCGAACCCCAGCATCAACTGCCAGCGAGGGTTGTAGTCGGCGGTGCCATCGACGAGGTTCCAGTCCACGATGCCGTCTTGGGTGGCGTTCAGCAAGAGCTCGAGGAGCTCCGCCTTCACGGCCAAGCTGGCAGGCGAGTCGGTCATTTCAGGAGCTCCTTGGTCTGAACTAGAATGGTTTTGGCGTCCTCACGCAGCTGCGCCAGCCGGTCCGGGCCCACGCCCAGCCTCGCCAATCGATCGCAGTCGAGGGCACTCGACGTTTCTTGAAAGGGCGACGGCAACAGTTCAGCCGCCAAGCGATCCGCGAGGTGAACCACGTCGACGACCTCGAGCGAGGCGTGTTCGACGCGCTCCGGTTCTTCGTGAAAAGCCACGGGCTCGAGCACGGAATGCGGCAAGCCCCACAGGCCGAGCAAGTAGGCGCTGAGCGCTGCGTGATAGCTCTGGGCGTCACTCTGGCGTCCCTGCGCGGCCAGCAGCAGGTGCCCCATGTCGCGCAACATACCGGCCACGAAGGCTTCGTCAGCGCGTCGGCGATCCTTGGCGTACCAGTGCCGGCCCAGTAAGCCGACCAGCAGCGCGTTGCCTTGAAAATCGAGCAGCTGCTGCTGGGTGATCGGCAGGTTGGCGCGCTTGGCAGCGCCTGCGCTCTCCATGGCCAGCGCCAGATTGCGGAGCGTCAACGTACCGAGGTAACTGGTGGCCTCCGCGGCGTTGCTCACCTTGCGGGGCAAACCGAAGAAGGCCGAGTTCGCGATTTGCAGCACCTTGGCGCAAACAGCGGGGTCACGTTCGACGATGCTCCCCAGTTGCGCGATGCTGCAGCTCGGGTCCGAGAGCGCGTTCGTGATGGCGAGGTACGTGCGCGGCGGTGCCGGCAACATGCTCACGTCCCCCGCCAAAGCGCGAAGATCGTCCGAGAGCACCAGCTCATTCAGCTGACAAGCCCGCTGCACTACGCCGCGCAGCGTTTCGCAGTCGCATGGTTTGGCCATGAACTGGTGCGCCGTAAACACCGTTTTCAACGCAGTGTCAGCGTCGGTCTCGCCCGAGAGCACGATGCGCACCGCGCGGGGCTGAATTTCCTTGGTCTGGCGCAATACCTCGGCGCCATCGACGACCGGCATGCGCATGTCCGTCACGACCACGTCGAACGTAGCGTTCTTGAGCTGTTCGAGCGCAGCCTGCCCACCCAGAGAGAAGACCATCTCCCACTCGCGGCGCATCGAACGGAGCACGGCGCGCAGGCCGTCCAATATGCCCGGTTCGTCGTCGACGAATAGGATGCGCCGGCGCACGGCGCTCGCCACGGATTGGATGCGGGAGCCGTCATCTCGAGACGTCACAGGCGCCTTACTATGGGATGAGCTGGTCATCGTAGGGGTCCTGGGGTGGTGGGCGAGCTCGGCGGCAGCGCCGGCGCGTCGATGTATTGCTCGGGCAGCTCACCGGTCAGGGCGCTGAGCCACGACACGATCGCTCCCACTTCGTGGGGGCTCAAGTTCAGCCCGAGCTGATACCTGCCCATGGTCGTCACCGCCGCTTCGAGCGTCGGCGCCGAGCCGTCGTGAAAGTACGGAGCCGTCTGCGCTACGTTACGGAGCGTTGGCACCTTGAACATCATGCGATCCCCATCATCCTTCGTTGTCTCGTACCGGCCCTGGTCGGCTTGATTCGGCCAAGCCTCGACCACACCAGCCTTTTGGTACATCGAACCACCGACGAGCTCACCGGTGTGGCAGACCATGCAACCGACGTTGGTGAATACGGTCAGGCCTTCGAGCTCGATATCGCTCAGCGCATCATCTTTGCCGCGCAGGTAGTCGTCCCAGCGCGACGGAGTCGTGAGCCGGCGCTCGAAGGCTCCGATCGCGCGTCCCACGTTCGCGAACGTCACCGGGTCGTGCTCGTCGGGAAACGCCGCGCTGAAAGCCGTGACGTACTCCGGCATCGACCGGAGCACCCGCACCGCGTGCTCGCCGCTCGGCAGCGCCATTTCTATGGGATTGAG
>JBEHXA010000067.1:0-18427 GCA_048498935.1 Myxococcota bacterium | reverse complement strand
CGCGTGATCCGCGAGCAACATCCCGACCTGATTGCCGTCGAGCACGCACAGCTCACCATCGAGGCGAGCCGCAGCTGCGAGTCGATCCGCGTCGGGATCGTTTACCAAGAGCAACGCGGCGCCGCGGCGCTCTCCTTCGGCGAGCGCCAGGTCCAAGGTGCCCGGCTCTTCTGGATTCGGAAAGGGCGTGGTCGGAAAGGTGCCGTCCGGTTCGGCTTGCTCGGCGACCGACGACACCTGCGTGAAACCGGCTTCGCGCAGCGCGCGCAGCATCGGCTGCGATCCGACGCCGTGTAGCGCACTGTGTACGATGCGAAGGTCCCGCCCTGCGGTGCCTGGCGGTATCGCCAGAGAAAGGGCTGAAAAATAGCGTACCGACAAGCCTTCATCGACCACTGTGAGCCGTGCGTGGTGCGGAGAGTCGAACGCAATGGGAGCACGCGGCACGTCGCACGCGCGTGGCGCGGCTTCGATGCGGTGCGCGATTGCGGCGTCTACGGGCGAGGTGATCTGGATCGCGTCGGCACCGTAAACTTTGTAGCCGTTGTCGGGGCGCGGATTGTGACTCGCGGTGACCACGATCGTGATCGGTGCACCCAACTCGCGGCCCAAAAACGCGCAAAGCGGTGTCGCAGCAGGTTCCGCGAACGCGACTACCTCGAGGCCTGCGGCGAGCAGCACCGCGGCGGACGCCTCTGCGAACGTTCGACTGGTGGGCCGCGCATCGAAACCGACGACGACAGGCCCGTGGGGGCCGACGGAGGCTTTGATGTGGCCCGCGATGGCATACGCAGTCCGAAGCACCACGGCCAGATTCATGCGACCACTACCGGCTCCGACAGCGCCACGCAGACCTGCGGTACCGAAGGTCAACGGCTTCATGCGATCGCCGAGCGCGCGCGCATCTCGCGCCTCGACGAGCCGCGTCAGCTCAGCGCGCGTTTCTGGATCCGGGTCGCCTTCGATCCAAGCGCGCGCCTCGGACTCGAGCTGCTCCCAGGGCTCGTTCATGGCTGTTTCGCCAGCGCTTCTGCCAGCGCGGTGTCGTAGTCGCCGCTCTGAAACTGCTCAGAAGCCAGCAACTTTCGCAAGAACGCGAGATTCGTGGCTCGCTCACCCTTCGGGCCCATCAAGGTCAGGCGCGTAGCGGCAAGCGCGCCGTCGAGCCGCGAGATCGCTTCCGTTCGGTCCTTTCCGAAAGCGATCAGCTTGGCGAGCATCGGATCGTAGTGGGGCGTCACCTCGTAGCCTGCCGCCACGCCCGCATCGATCCGAATTCCCTCTCCGCTCGGCCAACTCAGCGCGTCGACTCGGCCTGGTTGCGGCAAGAAGCCACGCGCCGGATCTTCCGCGTAGATGCGCGCTTCCACGGCATGTCCACGCGTCGTGGCTGAGAGCACGGCATCGGACAGGCGCTCACCGGCAGCGATGCGCAGCTGCTGTTCGACCAAGTCCACACCGGTCACGGCTTCGGTGACCGGATGCTCGACCTGCAAGCGCGCGTTGACCTCGAGGAAGTACAGCTCGCCAGCCGCGTTGGACACGAACTCGACGGTGCCCGCGCCGCGGTAGCCGACCGACCTCACGACGGCCAGCGCCGACTCGTGCAGCGCTAGGCGGCGAGCTGCGCCTGCCTCGCCCGCAAAAAACGCCGCCGGCGATGGCGATTCTTCCAGGATTTTTTGATGGCGACGCTGCGCGCTGCATTCGCGCTCGCCCAACGCTACGGCTTGGTCGTGCTCGTCGCACAGCACCTGGACCTCGATGTGGCGCGGGCCGTCGAGAAAGCGTTCGAGGTAGATGCGCGCATCGGCGAAGGCAGCTTTGCCGCGATCGGAGCAAGTCTGTGCGGCGCGCCCGAGGTCACCCGGCTGCCTGACCACCTGCATCCCGATGCCGCCTCCACCACCGGCGGCCTTGACCAGGATCGGGTAGCCAATGCGCTCTGCCTCTTGCGTGAGCCGCGCTACGTCCGTGGGCTCGATCGGCCCATCGGTGCCAGGCGGGGGCGAGACGCCGACCGCACGCGCTGCCGCACGCGCTTGCAGCTTGTCACCGAAAGCCGCGAGCGCGCTCACGGGCGGGCCGATGAACGCGATACCGGCTTCGCGCACGCGGCGCGCGAAATCGGCATTCTCGCTGAGCAGCCCGTAGCCGGGGTGGATCGCGTCCGCGCCGCTCTCGCGCGCGGCCTGCAGCACCAGGTCCGGGTTCAGGTAGCTCTGCGCGAGCGGCGCCGGGCCGAGACGAAAGGCTTGATCGGCCAGAGCGACGTGCGGTGCGGTAACGTCCGCGTCCGAGAAAACCGCGACGCCTTCGATGCCCAACCGCTCGAGCGTGCGCAGCACGCGGCAAGCGATCTCACCTCGATTGGCCACCAAGACGCGCTTGAACATCGCCTCAGTATAGCCTCGTCGGCCCGGCGCTCCTCAAGCCTCTCGAGCGCACACGGCACGCGCGGCTCAGCTGTCGCTGCGTTTGAGGGCGTCGCGCTCGCGCTTCTTTTTCACGAGGTCGTCGGCGATGGCCAGCTGCCCACAAGCGGCCGACACCTCGTCGCCGCGCCGGGTGCGCACGAAGCACGAGAGCCCGGCTTCAGTCAGCGCGCGCTGAAAGGCGGCCACCCTGGCGCCGCTCGGTGCTTTGAGCTCCGAGGCGCTGATCGGATTCATGGGGATCAGGTTGACCTTCACGCGCAGGCCGCGCAGCAGCTGAGCGAGCTCACGAGCCTGCTCTGGCGCGTCGTTCACCCCGTTCATCAACGTGTACTCGATGGTGATGCGGCGACGCATCGGCAGCGGGTAGGCGCGCAGCGCCTGCATCAGCTCCGCGATCGGGAACTTGCGGTTCATCGGCATGATGCGATCGCGCACCGCGTCGCTCGGCGCGTGAAGCGACACCGCCAGGCCGACCTTGCCGCCGAAATCACTGCCCAAGCGTGCGATGCCGGGCACCAGCCCGACGGTGCTGACCGTGATGCGACGCGGACTCATGCCGCGCGCCACGGGGTGCGTGAGCAGCCGGATGGCGCGCGCCGTCTCGTCGTAATGGTGAAGCGGCTCGCCCATGCCCATGAACACGAGGTTCTTGAGCTCTTCGTTCGGGCCCAACAACGTGCGCGAAATCAGCACCTGGCTGACGATCTCCGACGCCGTGAGCCCGCGCTGCAGCCCCGCCTGGCCGCTGGCACAGAAAACGCAGCCCATGGCGCAGCCGTACTGGGTCGAGACGCACAGCGTGACGCGCGTCTTTTCGGGCGCGGCCGCCTCACTCGCCTCGTCGTCTTCGTCGTCCTCGGGCGCAGCCGAGGCGTCGGCGTCGACGAGATCGGTCATCGGGATGATCACGCACTCCACGCGCGCGCCCTGCGCGAGCTCGAGCACCAGCTTGCGTGTGCCATCGGCGGCGGCGTGCGTGTCCGCGACTCGGGCCGGCGGCGCGAAGCCGTCCGCCTTGAGCCGCTCACGCAGCGGCTTGCCGAGATCGGTCATCAGCTCCGGGTCGACCACACCGCGCTCATGGATCCAGCGGAAGATCTGCTCGGCGCGAAAGGGCTTCTCCCCCCAGCCGACCAGCACTTCGCGCCACTCTTCCGGAAAGCGCCCGACGGGATCCACGGTGGCCGTCACAGCCCGCGCTCCTTGGCTTCGTTCCAGTAGCCGTCGAGCGTTTCGAGCGGCAGCCCGCGCGTAGGCTTGCCCTGATCGTCGCGCGGAAAGCCGCCGTGCTGCTCGTTCACGCGCGCTTCGACGTGGGCAAAACGCCGCGAAAAGCGGTCGGCCGTCTTGCGCAAGGCCGTTTCGGCGTTGACGCCCTGGTGGCGCGCGAAATTGACGAGCGCGAAGAGCACGTCGCCGAGCTCGCTCTCGATGCGCTCCGGGTCGCCGCCCGAGACGGCCTCATCGAGCTCACGCAGCTCTTCAGCCACCTTGTCGCGTGAGCCGCGCGAGTCCGGCCAGTCGAAGCCCACTTTGCTGACCTTGTCGCTCATGCGCTGCGCCCGTGCCAGCGCCGGGAACGAGCGGGGCAAGCCCGCCAGAACTCCGCGATCGCCGTACTCTTGGAGTTTGATCTTTTCCCAGTTGGTCAGCACCTCGTCGCTGCCCGCCACCTCGACCTCGCCGAACACGTGAGGGTGCCGGCGCACGAGCTTCTCGACGATCGCCTTGACCACGTCGTCCGGCCCGAAGGCGCCCTGACTGCGGGCCAGCTCGCCCATGAACACCACCTGCAAGAGCAAGTCCCCGAGCTCGTCCTTGAGCGCTTCGCGGTCGCCCGAGTCGACGGCGTCGATCACCTCGCAGGCCTCTTCCAGCACGTACCGGCGCAATGACTCGAAGCTCTGTTCGCGGTCCCAAGGGCAGCCGTCGGGTGCCAGCAAGCGCTGCATGATGGCGACCAGGCTCGGGTAAGTTTGTCCCTGCTGTTCCGAGAGCGCCGGGGTCTCCGGAACGTCGAACGTGGCTGCCATGCGCCGCGCTCTAGCACGCCCGGGGAGGGTCGGGCATGCTGGGCTCATGACGGACTCCCCTGCCCCGGAGCTCTTGGTCGAAGACCGAGGAGCCGTGCGCCTTTTGCGCTTGCAGCGCCCCAGCGCCAAGAACGCGCTCACCCGTGAGATCCTCGACGCGCTGCTCAAGGCCGTGGCAGACGCCGCCGCGGCGCGCAGCGTGCGCGCGGTCGTGCTGTCGGGAACCACGGGCGCCTTCTGCTCGGGAGCGGACCTGCGCTGGCTCGCGCGTGAGGTGGAGGCGGGTGAGCAGGTTCTGCCGACGCTGGACCGCTTCCAGGCGCTCACGCTCGGTATCGTAGAGCTGCCGAAGCCGGTGATCGCGGCCGTGACCGGTCCGGCGGTGGGCTTCGGCGCGGATCTGGCGCTGGCTTGCGATTTTCGAGTGGTGGCCGAGTCAGCCTACCTGCAGGAGAAATTCGTAGCCGTGGGGCTGATGCCGGACGGCGGCGGTAGCTACTTTCTTTCACGCTTGCTCGGCGTGGCCCGTGCACTCGAGCTGCTCATGCTGGGCTCGCGCATCGACGCGGCACAAGCGGTGTCGCTCGGCTTGGCCAGCAGCATGACCGCCGACAGCGACACCGAGCGCGCCGCGCTCGCGCTGGCAGCGACCCTGGCCGAAGGCCCCCCACTAGCGCTCGCGCGTATCAAACGCGCTGTGCACGGCGGTTCGGACGAGCTCCGCGCCGCGCTGGCGCGCGAACGCGAGGGGCAGCTCGAGCTACTGAAGAGCTCCGATGGCCGTGAAGGCGTGCGCGCCTTCTTGGAGCGCCGAGCTCCAGTCTTCCGTGGTGAGTGAGGCGAAGTAGGGCTGCGGCGCGGCAGGCCCCGACCTAGAACAAGTAGCGTTCGCCGGAGTCGCAGAGGATGGTGACGACGTTGCCCGAGCCGACTTGATTCGCCACTTCGAGCGCGGCGTGCACGTTGGCGCCCGACGAGGGACCGACGAGCAAGCCCTCTTCGCGAGCTAGCCGGCGCGCCATGCGCTCGGCCGCAACGTCGCTCACCTCGATGATTTGATCGATGGCGGTGCGCTCCAAAATCTCCGGGACGAAACCAGCGCCCAAGCCCTGGATGCCGTGCATGCCGGGCGGCTTGCCCGAGAGCACCGCGCTGCTCGACGGCTCCACACCGAAGATGCGCACCTTGGTCCCTAGCTTTTTGCGCAGTGTGCGAGAAACGCCGGTGATGGTGCCACCTGTGCCGACGCCAGCCACGAAAGCGGCGAGGCTGCCGCCGACCTGCTCCAGAATTTCGAGCGCGGTGCCGTGCTCGTGGCTCTCGGGGTTGGCAGGGTTCGTGAACTGGCTGGGCATGAACGAGGCTGGCGTGTCTTCAAGTACGCGCCGGGCGCGACTCACGGCGCCTGCCATGCCCTCGGTGGCCGGCGTGAGCACGATCTCGGCGCCGTAGGCGCGCAAGATGTAACGACGCTCGAGGCTCATGTCCTCCGGCATCACCAGCACACAGCGGTAGCCGCGCACCGCCGCGATCATCGCCAAGCTGATGCCCGTGTTGCCGCTGGTCGCCTCGACGATCACCGAACCGGGCTTGAGCGCGCCGCTCTTTTCGGCAGCGGCGATCATCGCGAGCGCCGGGCGATCTTTGACGCTGCCGGCGGGGTTCATGAACTCGACCTTGGCCCAGATGGTCCCACCACCCTGAGGGCTGATGCGCCCCAGCTTTACCAGCGGCGTCTTCGCGATCAGGCTGAGCGCGTCGTCGGCTACACGAAGGCCACTCTCGGTGGTCCTGGAGGCGGGCTTGTCCATGAGGGGCTTAGCTTAGCAACGGCTGCGCTGCTTCGACAACGCGCACCGCTTGGCCCAGCACGGTCAGCGCGCTTTGTGACTCGAGCGCTGCGCTGGCCAGGCTCGCCAAGAGCCTGGTTTCGCCGCTGGAGCCGGCGTGAGCACTGGTCACGTGGCCAACACTGTCGCCGCCAGCCGCCACCACGTCGGTCCGGCCGGCCGTGGCGCGCAGCCGCGACAAAAGCTCTGCGTCGCCGCTCAGAGCGACCAGGCGCCGCTTCACCTTGCCGCGCATGTCTTGCATGCACACGACCTCTTGGCCGAGGTAGCAGCCCTTGGTCCACGATACCGCGATGCGGTCGAGCGAGGCCTCGTGAGGATTGTCTTGCTGGTCGAAGTCGACCCCGAAGCTACCCAAGCCGTGCTGCGCCAGAACCGCCGAGAGATCGCTTGCCGGAGCCAAGCCCTCGGCAAGTCCGCGCGTTACCTCGACGGCGCAGCGCAGCGTACCAAGCTCCAGCGAGCCTTGGGCCAGCACGCCTGCGCTTTGGGCGCCGCCGGAGCCTTCGGGAGCCAGCAGCCATGAGAAAGCGGCGTCCGGCGGCGAAAGCTCCGCGTCTTCCATGACCAGGTAGCGATCGAGTAGCTCGTGCACGCTCGCCCCGTGGCCCAGCGCCAGGCCGATGAAGAGCTGTGCCCCGTCATCGGCCAAGAACACGTCGCTCACGATTTTGCCCTGCTTGGTCAAGAGCAGCCCATACGCGGCCTTGCCAGCGCTCACCCCGGTGACCTGGCACGTGACCAGCCCATCTAGCCAAGTTTTGCGGTCGGGCCCGCGCACCACGAGGGTGTCACGCGGCAAGGCAAAGCGAACGTTCTGTAACGATTCAGCCATCGACGGGGACGTCTTCTTCAGCCAGGGGGTAAATTGCCCCTTCTTTGAGGTTGATTTCGACCTGGCTTTTGTCGGCCTTTTTGACGAGCAGCGTGACACCTGTCGCAGCGTTGGCGTTGATGAGGCTCTGCGCTTCTCCTTCGGCCATGGTCTTCACCGGCTTGCCTTGAATCTTGAGCAGCTCGTCGTTGGGCGCAAGGCCAGCGCGGGCCGCGGGCGACTCCTTGAGTACGCGCGTGATCACGACCTGCTCGGTCCGCAGCTCGTAGAAGATGCCGATACCGAGCTTGCCGTGTGCCGGGTCGACGACCAGCCTGAGCTCGGCACCGCTGCTGCACGAAATGAGCTTGGGCTCTTCCGACACGGCGTCGCTGTGCAGGTCCCGCACCGATGCCACGCAAATGGGGTGGTTGTTGATGGTGTTGCTGTCCCACAGCTCGACGCGCACAACGGCGCCGGGAGCCACTCGGTAGTTCGCGCGGCGCTGATCGGGCCAAGTCGGTGTGAGCGTGTTGCTTTGCACCGGGGTCTCCAAGATCACCTTGTCGTCGATGATCAGCTTGGCGAACGCGTCCGGGAGCGAGCCCCCGACGGAGTCCCAGTTGCGCCCATCCCGCGTCCGGCTCGGGATGACCGCGCCATCGAACTTGAGAAAGAGCAGGTCCTCCGGGGGCGGCGGCTTGAGCACGGCTTCGGCCGGGGGATTGCGCACCGGCGTGGCCAGCTGAGGATAGACGGCACCGCACCCCATCACGGACAGCGCCGCGAGTAGCAGGGACTTGGACATGAACCGCCGACTCTAGTCGCGCTCGTCTCGTCGTACAATTCCACACGCGGCCGCTACATCGTCACGGTAACGCTGCCACACCTCCAGCGCGCCGCGCATTGCGGACACCACTTCGCCCTGCTCGGCAGGTTCGGTGACATGGTCCAGCACGCTGCGCCATGCGGCTTGCCGGTGTCCCCCTTCGACACTGCGATGGGCGCGCGTCAGCGCCAGCGCCTCGAGCGGGAGGCCGTAGTGCTTTACTAGCGGATGCTCAGCGAGTGGCGGCGAAGGACGGCGTGGTGCGGCGGCGTCCAGCTCACCTCGATCGAATTTGGTACCTTCGAGGAAGAGCGTGGTCACGGCTGCCGCCACGGCCCAGCCGCGCTCGAGGGTGCACAGGTCGAGGTAGCTGCGGTAGGCGGCCGCTCCAGGGAGGAGCTCGATGCTCTGGAAGCGGTTCAAATCCATACCTAGACCCCGCGGATATTCCAGGAAGAGCTCGGGGTGGGGCCTACCTGCCCCGAGGCGACCTGTCTCCTCTTCGAAGACGTTCTCGATCAGCTCGCGGCGCACGGAAGCGACGGGGCAATTCACGTAGGCCCGCGCGACCAACACCGGAAAGTCCCGGACGTACGTGGCGTACTCCTGCTCCAAGTGGATGTGCAGGAGCGCGGGTGGCACGCGCCCCGAGGTGAACGCCGACCACGCCCAGTGCTCCTTGGCCTCCATCACTCCGAGCAGTGCTTCGGTGAACGCTTGGCGATCCATGTCGAGAGAATCTAACGGCTCCCTGGCTACTCGGCCAAAATCCCCCGCCTCGGGTCCGGCCGGTGTTCCGACGAATTGGTTAGAAACATTCCCGTACGGTCAGGCCCTCGGAGGCAGACGAGCGAGACGCGCGTGCGGAAGCGGGCTTCGAGCGGTATGCTTCTGAGCAGGCATCCGGAGCTTCACCCCCCGGGCCCAGAACTCCAAGATCATGGCACGCATGTTCGGCTTTATCGGGAACCGCGCAGACCTTGGAGCGCGCGTCCTCGAAGCGAATCGTTCGCTGCTCCGCGCGAAGCGACCCGATGGCGAGCCGCTCGGCTGGGGCCTCGGCTTCTATCAGTCGGGCGAGGTGCTGCTGCGGCGTCGCCCGCTCGATGACCGCGCCGAGATCGATCTGGTCGAAGCAGCGGAAGACATCCGCACCGACGTGATGCTCGGTCACGTCAGGCGCGCGAGCGTCGGCGCGCTTCGCACGGAGAACACGCACCCGTTTCGTTACCGCGCTTGGCTCTTCGCTCAAACCGGCACGATCGTCGGCTTCGAGCGGTTGCGTTCGCGCTTGCTCGAGTCGCAGCCCGAGTTTCTGCGTCGCAACGTGCGCGGCGAAACTGACAGCGAGTGCTTCTTCTACTTGTTCCTGTCGTTCTTGCACGACGCCGGTCACCTCGACGATGCGCACGTGCAGGGCGAGCATGTCGCAGCAGCGCTGCGCGCATCGGTCGCGCTCGTCGATCGCCTATCCGCCGAAGAGGGCCATGGGCAGAACACCGGCGACATCTTGGTCACCAACGGCGAGCAGCTGATTGCGGTCAGCCGAACCGGCTCCGTCATCTACCGGCGTTGGAAGGGTCGCTTCGAGATGGAAGAGCTGCTCGGTGAAGAGGGGCTGCGCAAGGCGCGCATTCCCAGCATCGAGAGCTCTTGTTTCTCGCTGGTAGCCACCGACGTGGAGGCAGTCGCGACGGGCTTTCAAACGGCGCCTGAGCGGTCCATCTTGCATTTTAGCCGCAGCGACGAGCCCCGCGTCGAGCCGCTGTGACGCGCGCGGCGTGCGCGGCGTCGCTGCTGGCGACGCTCGTCCTCGGCTGCGCGCAGGCACAGCGCGGACCGGACTTTCCCACATCGGCGAGCTTTCCCGACGTGCCGCGCCGCGCGCCCAGCTTCGTCGCCGATGACGGCGTCCCGAGCGAGCTCGCGACCCGCGCGCCCGAGCTGGACACGCAGCTGACGCCCCTCGATAGCGATGAAGCGCGCGCTCTCGTCAGTCGCTTCTTCATGGCAGTGCTGCTCGAGTCGGCCGGAGACCTTTACCCGCTGTTTGCGAGCCAGGCCTGGGTGGTTTCCGAGGGCAGCCGCCAACCAGCGCAGCAGATTTGGCGGGCGCGCTTGGCCCAGCTCGATTACACGACGCTCGCCGGTCGCATTATCGCCCCACCTCAGGCGCTTCGCACCTACACCTTTCCCAGCGCTGCCAGCGCGGTCCGCGCCGGTGTCGCTCCGCCCGCTGCGCCGGGAGAAGTGGTGGTGGTCGCGACGCCGAATCTGTCGTGGAGCGGCAAGACGCGGCTGTTCGGGGAACGGCTAGCTTTTCGGCTGCGCCCCAAAGAGGCCGAGCCCGCATACGAGATCACTGAAATCGCGGAAGACTTTCGGTTACCATGAGGGCTTGGGCGGAAACCCTCCGCCTCGAGGGAACTCTCATGGTGATGCCCATAGCCGGGACCGCACAGTGCCCCCAGTGTGGCGCCGACGTTCGTGACTCAGGTGCGCGTTGCGCAGGTTGCGGCTTTTGGTTGCCGGCGGCGCCTGCCCCCCGCACCGGGCCGCCCATGGCGCGGCCGGTGCCGGTGAAAGACAACGGCCAAGACAAGACTCGCCTGCTGCTCGCAGTGGCGGCGGTGGCGGTGCTCGGCTTGGTGGTGGTCGCGGCGGTGTTGGGGCTTCGGAAATCGGAGCCAACGGTCGCGGCAGCGCGGCCAGCCTCACTGCCGACGGCGCTTCCGAGCGCAGCACCTGCTCGCCCCGAACCGAGCCGTTTGCTCGCGGAGGCGCGCCGTCAAGCCACCGCCTGGCACCGTGACGCGGTGTTGGTGAGTGTGACGACGAGCCCTCTCGACGCGCGCGGCGTGCCGAGCGACGGCAGCGTGGACCTAGCGTTCGCGCGCCCAGCCGGCCAGCGCATCGACGGCGGCGCAGACGTCAGCAGCGAACGCCTGGTGATGCACTTGAGTGACGGCTCGCTCACTCGATCGGAAGAGCGAGGCGCTAAGGCGCGCGTAGCGCCCGAGCCGAACTGTCTGTTCGAAGATGCTTGGTCTGCCGCGCAACGAGCCGGTGCCGACGCAAGTGCTGGCCTGCGGATGCGCTACCAATGGAGCGACAAGCATGGCCGGCCCGTGTGGGAGCTGCTGAACGGAAGCGGCGAAGTACTCCGGCGCCTGGACGGCGTGAGCTGCTCGATTTTGACGCGCTAGGCTCCACGCGGCGCGGCGGCCGCGCGCTGCCGCCTACATCCCCGACAGGATGCGAAAGTGCTCGCCGTCCTGGATGAGCTCGAGACGATTGTCGGCGACGCGGCGGCGCCAGACATCTCCGTGCGGGGTCGGCACTTTGTAGCTGGCGCTGTACGTGAAGTCGACGAACACCTGATTGGCGCGACCGGTCGACACCTCGCGATAGAAGATCTCGTAGCGCACGGAGCGCGTCTTGCTGAACTCAGCGTCGAGGTACGCACGCAGGCCTTCGAAATCGAGGTCGTCGCTCGTGTCCACGCTGCCGCCGTCTTCGTAGTACTTGCGATCTGCCAGCTTGAGCAGCGTCGCGACGTTGCGCTTTTCGACCGCGTGCCGGTAGCTCTCGCAAAAGTCGATCACCCGACGGTTGAAGTCGTTGTCGGTGACCTGCGTGTTCGGGATGTAGTCGTGCGAGCAGCCGAGCGCCGAAAGGGCGAGGCCGGCGAGAAGCGGGAGGAGGCGGGACAGGGACTTCACTGGGGGAGCCAAACGCCGGTGCTGACTGGGCTATTCCGGCGGGCGCACACTGCCAAAACCGGTCGAGCCGGGCAAGCCGGCCGCCTGGCAGAGGGCCTCGAACGCGTGAAAACCAAGAGTTTGGGCTGCTACCGGCTCATGGGAGGGCCGACGGGAGAGCAGGTCATCGAGCAGCACGCCAGTCGGCTCGACGGAAAGGAGAAGGGCCAGGGCTCCCCGAGGGAGCGAGGCGAGGCCCGAGGCCGCCAACACCCGTTGGGAGGTGGGCCCCCCGCTCTCGGCAGCAATGACCAGCACGGCGTCGAGATCGCCGGCAGCGAGCCAGTCGCGAGCCACCTCGAGGGCCTCGAGGGCCGCGCCAGCGCCCGCTCCCACGGCGTGAGCCAGACCCGAGAGACCGAATGCGATGGCCACGTGACCGGCGCAGGCGTTCGGCGACGTGGCGGGAAAGCGCCGGGGCTCGGCGTGCTCGGAGCCGCGCTCCAGAATGCGCGCCCCGAAGTCGGCGTCGGCGTCGAGCGTCGCCCCCACGGTGCCGATCACCACACCGGTGCGAGCGCGATCGATAACCAGCCTCTGCCCGCGCGCGCGCGTCAACACCTCCGCGGCAGCCGCGACGGCTAGCTCGGAGAGCGCGTCGGAGCGAGGCAGACGCTCCACGGCGCTGACGAGCTCCGGCTGCACGCGCTCCAGCGCGAGCTCGTAAACGATCGAACCAGCCGCAACCAGGTGCACCGGACGCGCGGGTCGTTCGCGCGCCGGCGTGCGAGGTTCCTCGCGTCCGAGCACCAACGCCGCGTTTGCCCCGCCGAAAGCGGTCGCGAGCTTCAAGCAATGCGTGAGCGGCGCTGGACGACTGCGCTCGAGCAGCATCGAAGGTAGGCCCGGCATCGGCTCACCGCTGCAAGCCGAAGCGGGGAGCACACCGCGCTCCAGCGCGTCGAGCGCAGCTAGTGACTCCAAGGCCGAGGCTGCGCCGAGCGTGTGGCCGACTGCCGGCTTGAAAGCGTGCAATGGCAATTCGTGCGCCGAAGGACCGAAGACGAGACCGAGGGCCGTGGCTTCCGAAGCATCGTTGTAGGACGTGCCGGTGCCGTGAACGCTCACGAAGTCGATAGCGCTGGCGGGCAAGGCGGCGTCAGCCAGAGCATGCTGCGCCGCGCGCGCGAGCCCGCGGCCGGTGCGATCGGGCGCGGTGATGTGTACGGCGTCGCTGGTAGCCCCAAAGCCGAGCACGAAGCCGTGAGCGCGCGCGGCTTTGCGCGAGAGAGCAACGAGCGCGACCCCTTCGCCGAGGGCCATGCCGTCGCGGTCGGCGCGAAAAGAGCGTGGCGGACCGGCGCTCGTGGCCTTGAGGCTGTCGAAGCCCGCACCGACCCAATCGCTCTCGGCGTCGTAGCCGCCCGCGATCACCAAATCGCACAGGCCAAGCTCGAGCCAGCGCAGTCCGAGCCCCAGAGCGAGCGCCGAGGACGCGCAAGCGCCGTAGATCGACACCAGCCGCTCGGGGTTGCGCCCGACCACTCGATTGACGACCGAGAGCGGCGCGAAGTAGCTCGAGCGCTCCCAACCTTCGTCGGGTGCTGCCTCAGCGCCGAGCGCCAGGCGACGTTCGAGCGCCGCGAGCGCGCCGCTCGAGCTGCCGATGACGACGCCGAGCCGCCGGGCACGCCATTCGGTATCGCGAGCGTCCAGCTCGGCGACCAGCTGCACCAAGCCGAGCTCGAGCAGCGCGCGCGGGCGCTCGGTGCGTGCGGCCTCGCATTCGGTAACGCGAGCGAAGGGCTTGCCAGGACCGCGCGTCGCCCACGCTGCGCGCGCCGGTTCGTGCGCTGCTCCGACCTCGAACGCCGCCGTCCCGACTCCAAGGGCCGAGGCCGCCCCGCGCGCTACGATCGCGGCCGCCATCGTCAGCCTCCGGGCGGTCGCGGGCAAAGGCCCAGCAGAAATGCGGCGTAGGCTCGCCTACTGCCGGAAAGCACGAGCACCCGCGCGACCTCGCCCGCCTGCGCCAAGAGCTCGGCTCCACGCGCCAGCGCCACCGCGCCGAGTGCTTCGTGATAGCCGCCCGCCGAAGTCACTTCGAGCCTGGGGATCCGTGCCCAGCTGCTCGCGTCCAGCGCGGCGCGCACCTCGGGCGCGACTGCACCGAATACGACCAAGCAGCGCTCGGACTCGAGCTCCGGTGCCGGCAGAGCTGCTAGCGGTTGCGCTACGTCCAGCGGCCCCTGGTAGCGACCCAGCAGCTGCGCGAGGCCCGTTTCCGAGCGCGCATCCGGCTCAACGGCTTCGAGCAGCAGAAACGCCCCACCTTCGCCCCGCTCGGCGAGCTGAGCGCCGCCAGAATCCAACAGCGGTCCGAGCACGCGCTCGACGATGCCGTCACGCGGAGCGCACGCCCCGGCGACCAAGCGCGTCGCAATACCGAGATCGAGCAGATCAGCGCCCGCAGCGAGCGCCGCTTCGCCACTCTGGGCTAGGTCGCTCACCGCAAACACCGGACCCGAGAGCCCAGCGTAGACGGAAGCGTTGCCAGCCGGCGCCGAGGGCACGAGGTGTGGGAACTCGGCTGGCGGCACGTGGCGAGGCCCACGCTGGTTGGCGCGCGCCAGAAAGGCCATCGTGCGCTCCACGGCGCCGAACGCCGTGCCGAGAACGAAACCGGTGGAAGCGGCGGTGTCGCGCGGCGCGAGCTCGGCGCCGAGCGCTGCCATCGCAGAGGCGCGATCGAAGCGCCGCGAGCGCTCGGGATCGAGCTGTTTTTCGGGCTCGGCAGCGCCGCTCAAGGTAGTGACCGCGCGTATCGCAATCGCGCGCGCACTGCTCGAGCGCGGCGGTGCAGGCGCGTGGCTGGCAGTGAGCGCGAGCACGCAGCTCATGCCGCCGAACCCGAAGGAGCTCGAGAGCGCCGCATCCAAGCGCTCGCGGCGCTGCGGCTCGCGCACGTGACGAAGACCGGCCAGCTCGGGCTCGCTCAGGCCAATGCTCGGCGGGAGCGCGCCCTGCGCCAGGGCGAGTACCGTGATGGCCGCTTCGACCGCACCCGACGCACCGAGGGTGTGGCCGAGCTGAGCCTTCGACGACGAGACCCAAACCGAGCTCGCGGCGGGCCCCAGCACCTCGAGCAACGCACGCGCCTCCATGGCGTCGTTTTGCTGCGTCCCGGTGCCGTGTGCGTTGACGTAGCCGATCTGCTCGGGCCCGCGCCCTGCGCGCGCCAAGGCCTGCCGCAACAAGCGCACCGCTGGCGCTCCAGAAGCGTCCGGGTGCGTGATGTGATGCGCCTCTGCGCCGATGGCGTAGCCGTCGAGCCAGGCCAGCACTTCAGCGCCCCGCGAAAGCGCGCTGCCCTCGCGCTCGAGAATCAGGACGGCGGCGCCCTCACCCAGGTTGAGCCCCGCCCGCGCGCGATCGAACGGCCGACACGGCTCCGGATCGGTCGCGCCGAGCGAATTGAAGCCCAGCACCGTGAGCCGGCACAGCCCGTCCGCGCCGCCCACTACTGCGCAGTCGACTTCCCCGCGCTCGAGCCAGGCTGCGCCCTGCACCAGAGCGATCGCCCCGCTCGAGCACGCGCTGCAAATGCTACGCGTGACCACCGAGCCGCCGAGCGCTGCCGACACCGGCCCCAAGCTCGCCGAGAGCGGGTAGCTCATCAGCCGTTCGGCAGCGGCGTGAGACAGCGAACCGAGCTCCGGGCTCGAAAGTGTGGCCTCGGTTTCGAACATGCCCGCGGTGGTGCCACCAAGGGCTACCCCGAGCCGCAGGCCTCGGGGTAGTCGCGCGCGCTCTGCCGCCTCGCGCGCCGCCGCTACGGCCATCGCGTCGGTGCGGGAAATCTCCGGCGCCGCATGCGCCGCGACCACGTCCGAGACGCGCAAGCCGCCCTTGATCTCACCGACCAGCCTCGAGCGGACGTCGCCGGGGTCGAACAGCGAGATGGGAGCGAGCCCGCGCTCGCCGCGCAGCAGCGCCGAAAACGTGTCCGGCGCCGTCTGACCGAGCGCGGAGACGATGCCGACGCCGGTGACCGCGATGCGCCCGCTCACTTCCGGCTACCCGCCCTCTGGCGCGTCCGAACTCACGCCCGCGCGCACCAGAAATTCGACGATGGCGTTCACGGACGCGAACACGTTACGCCCCTCTTCACCTTCGGGGACGGAAACACCGAAGCGTTCTTCGATGGCCATCGCGAGCTGCAAGGCGTCGAGCGAATCGAGCCCGAGGCCTTCACCGAATAGCGGGGCCGCATCGACGATGTCTTGCTCACGCTTGCCGCGCAGATCGAGCTCCTCAATCAACGCGCGCTTCACGCGCGTCTTCAGGTCCAAAGCTTCGCTCACGACGTCACCTGCCTGACGATCGACGCCACCACGTCCGCGTCTTTCACTCCATCTACCTCGGCCCGGTAGGACAAAACCAGGCGATGCCTCAACGCAGGCAAGGCCAAGGCCAGCACATTTTCCACGTCGGCGGCAGCCTCACCACGACTTGCAGCATGCGCCTTGGCTGCGAGCACGAGCGCCTGGCTACCGCGCGGACCGGAGCCGAAGCGTACGTAGCTCTTCACGTCGCTGACCGAGCCCGAGCCGGGTCGTGTGGCGCGCGTCAAGCGCACAGCCAGCTCGACAGCAGCGTCGGTGACCGGCACGCGCGGCACGAAGGCCTGCAGCATGCGCAGCTCGTCTGCGGACAGCACGCGCGAGATCTCGGGCACGCTACCCGACGTTGTGCGACGCGCGATGCGCCGCTCTTCGTCTTCGCTCGGGTACTCGACGTGCACCTCGAGCAGAAAGCGATCGAGCTGCGCCTCGGGCAACGCGTAAGTACCTTCTTGCTCGATGGGATTGCGCGTCGCAAAAACTTGAAACGGCGCCGGCAGCGGATGAGTCGCGCCGCCGATGGTTACGGTGCGCTCCTGCATCGCCTGGAGCAACGCCGCCTGCGTCTTCGGTGGCGTGCGATTGATCTCGTCGGCCAGAACCAGGTTCTTGAAGATCGGCCCCGGCAAGAAGCTGAGCTCTCGGCGCCCTGCCTGCTCGCTCAGCACATCGGTGCCGGTGATGTCCGCCGGCAGCAGATCGGGGGTGAACTGCACGCGGCCAAAGCTCAGGTCGAGCGCCTTGGACAGGCTGCTGACGAGCAGGGTCTTGGCCAACCCGGGCACCCCGACCAAGAGCGCGTGCCCCTGGGCGAGCAGCGCGACGATCAAATGATCGACGACGCTGTCCTGGCCGACGACGATGCGTCCCACTTCCTGGCGCAGCCGTCCGCAGGCGTCTGCGGTCTGAGCGAGGAGCGCGGCGTCTTGTGATTTTGCGGGGTCTTGGGTCACGGCGAGGGCGCGGAGCTTAGCATCATGCTCGAGTTGCGGGGCGGAAGGAGGCAGGTTATGGCCGGCCTCGTGAAAGGCCCGCCGCAGACCGTCGTGGAGCGCCCGCCCCCCGGCCCGGCGCAAGGTTTCTTCCCCGCCCCAGCCTGGCTGGTGGTCGTGGTCGCGGTGCTGCTCGCGCTGCTCGCAGGCTTCGGGCTGCGCAGCGCGTGGCGGAAGCGGAGGCGCCCGTGAACGCTCTCGTGCGTCGGGTATTGCTGGTAACGCTGCTCGGTGTGGTGCTGTACGGCCTGTTCGTCGTCTATACCGGCTTGCAGCAGATGGGCGAGAGCCTCGCGCGCTTTCAGGTGAGCGCTTTCGCCATCGCGCTCGGTTTGGCCTGCTTCAACTATGGCCTCCGCTTCGGCAAATGGCAGTACTACCTCGGTCGGCTCGGCATCGTCGGCATTCCGCTTTTCGACAGTTTGCTGGTGTTCCTGACGGGCTTCGTGCTCACCATCACGCCGGGCAAGGTGGGCGAAGTCTTCAAGAGCGCGGTGCTGGCGAAGACCCACGGCGTACCGATGGCGCGCACGGCGCCCATCGTGATCGCCGATCGCTTGACCGACGTGATCGGGATCGTGACGTTGATCGTGATTGGCGGAGCGTCGTTCCCCGGTGGCCTGCCGTGGGCGCTCGCCGGTGCGGGCGCGGTGGTCGTGGGTCTCGTGCTCGTAACCTGGCAAGCGCCGGCGCTGTGGCTGTGCGACCACCTCGATGCGCGCGGCGGTCGCCTCGGCGCGTTCGTGCCAAAGCTGCGCGAGTCGCTGAGCAGTCTGCGCATCGTCGCTAGCCCGAGCGCGCTCTTGATCCCGAGCTTGCTCTCGATCGTCGGCTGGGGTGCCGAAGGCCTGGCCCTGTTCGCGCTGCTGCGCGGCTTCGGTCAACAGGTACCGGTCTTGCTCTCGGTGCTGTTCTACGCAACGGCGACGCTCGCCGGTGCGCTCGTGCCGGTGCCAGGTGGGCTCGGGCTCGTCGAAGGCATGCTTCGACAAGCGCTCATGCACCTGGGCGGCGTCGAGCAAGGGGCCGCGACGGCCTCGATGATCCTGGTACGCTTGGCTACCCTGTGGTGGGCGGTGATTGTGGGCTTCATAGCGCTCTTCGTGCTGCGCCTGCGCTTTCCCGCCGCCTTGAGCGCGGACGTCACCGAGGCTGGTGCAGAGCAGGCGCGGATCGGCTAGGTTTGCGGGATTCTTCCCAGCATGTCCGGCGCTCGTCTCCTCAAGCTCGCTCGCGTCAGCCTTCCCTTGTTCGTGCTCGGCGTTGCGTGCGGCGGTGGCGCAGGTGAGGCGCCGGCGCAGTCGCCGGACGACACCGCCGCGACGTCCGATGGCCCGAAGAAGACGAGCGGTGACGGCAGCCTCGAT
>JBEHXA010000066.1:0-18499 GCA_048498935.1 Myxococcota bacterium | reverse complement strand
TGTTCGGCGGTTTGCCCGGCATGGGCGGGCTGGCTCGCAACGTGCGCCGCGCGATGAAGAGCGGGAAATTCCCCGAAGGTTTTCCGCAAATGCCGGGCATACCCATCCCGGGATGGGCATGCCCGGGATGGGTATGCCCGGAATGGGCATGCCTGGTATGCCCGGCATGGGCGGTGCGGTGGGCCCGCGCACTCCGGCCATGCGCACGCTCAGCGCGAGCGAGCGCAACGCCAAGAAGAATCAACGCAAGCGCGAGCGTGACGCGCGTAAGAAGGGAAAGAAGAAGTGATGCGGAAGCAAGCTCTCGCTCTCGGGTTCGCAGCGCTGCTGGGCGCCGCGGGCTGCGGCCGACCGACGAACCAAGACGCCGAGCCCCAAGAGCTCGGTCCCGAGCTCAAGAGCCTGGTGCTCGACGAAGCGCCGTCCGATGTCCCCAATCCCACGCTGGTCGACTTCGGTGGCAAGGCGAGCCTGATCGGTTACTCGCTGACGCCCGAGTCGCTCGCTGCTCCGGGCAGCAAGGTAACGCTCAAGACCTTCTGGCGCTCGACGGGTCGTCTGGGCGAGGGGTACCAGCTTTACACCGAGCTGGTCACGCCTCAGGGCAAGCGCTTCGAGATCGACGGCAACGGCCCGGTGCGCAAGGGGCAGCTCACGCCGCCCCGCTGGCAGCCCGGTAAGATCTATATCGACGAGCTCGAGATCACCGTGCCCGAAGAGCTCGACGCGGCTCGCTTCTCGATCGTCGTCGGCCTCAAGACCGCGCCGGTGGAGCCCGAAAAGGTCGACGACGCGAAGGCCGAAGAAAAGCCCGCCAAGGCCGACGAGAAGGCGGCTGCCGGCAACTTCGGCACGGTGTACGTGGCCGTCGTGAGCGGACTGGCGGACTCCAAGCACGGCGGCATCGTCGCCACGCTCGAGACCGGCATCACGCCGTTCACCAAGCGCGCCCGCGCAGTCAAGGCGACTGGCCCTGGCAAGCGACCGATCGCTCCGGGTCAGCTGCAACAGCTGCAGCAGCAGCTCAAGGCTGGCCAAGTTGGACGGGTTCCCCCGAGCCCGAGCCCCGCGGGCTCTGCGCGCTAGTCGTGCGCCGCGCGCTCTTCGGCGCCGTGGTGATCGCTCTCGGCGCGCTCGCCTGCAGTAAGGCGCCGCGCGTCGATCAGCGCGGGCTGGTCGTGGAGGCGCTGCCGGCAGGGCTGACGAAGCTCGATGTCGAGCTGGGCGGAGCCGTCGAGCTGCTCGGGGCGAAGGTCGAGCCGTCGAGCGGCTTGCGGCCGGGCTCGCGCGTCGAGCTCACGCTGTATTGGCGCAAGGGTTCCGACGTCGAGTCGGGGTTTCGGCTCTTCACGCACGTGCTCGACGAGGCGGGGGAGCGATTGCTCACGCTCGACAACGTCGGGTCCCTGCGCGGTCCCGCCGGCGCGCCAACGCTCCCGCCCAGCGCCTGGGACGAGGGCAAAATCTACGTCGACAAGCAGGCGTTTACGGTGCCGTTCACGCTGCGCACCGATTCGATCAGCGTCGTCACGGGCTTGTTCCGCGGTGAGCAGCGCTTGCCGGTGACGCGCGGCAAGCATCAGGGCGATCGCGCGCTCGTGGCCAAGCTGGCCGTGCAGCGCGCCACGCCCAGCAAAGCGGTGCCGCTGCTGTGGCTGCCGCGTCGGCGCGCGCGCGAGCCGGTGGTGATCGACGGCAAGCTCGACGAGCCGGCATGGACTTTTGCGGGCTCGACCGGTGCGTTCGTGAACGTCGCGACCGGAGACCCGCCGAGCGGTGCCGAGTTGGCGGCCAGCGCAAAGCTCGTCTTCGACGATCAGGATCTCTACATCGGCTTCGACGTGCAAGACGAGGACCTGCGCGGCGGTTTCGATCCCGCGCAGCCCGATCCGCATCTGTGGACCAGGGACTGCGTCGAGGTCATGATCGATCCCGACGGCGACGGCGACAACCTCGACTACTACGAGCTGCAGATCGGGCCGCAGAACCTGGTCTTCGACTCGCAGTTCGACGCTTACAATCGCCCCAAGGGCGAGCCCGACGGTCCGTACGGGCATCAGGAATGGGCGTCGGGTGTGCGCAGTGCGGTTTCGCTACGTGGCACGCTCGACGACGACGTCGAAGACGAAGGCTACGTCGTCGAGATGGCGATCCCGTGGTCCTCGTTCAAGAAGGCCAAGCGCACCCCGCCCGAAGCTGCGGACATTTGGCGCATGAACTTTTACGCCGTGCAGAACGGCGGCAAGCGCTCCGGTCGCGAGGAGCAGCGTGACAGCAGCATCTCCTGGTCGCCGATCTTCGGCATGGGGAACTTTCACCTCGCGTCGCGCTTCGGCCGCATCCGTTTCGCCAAATAGCCGCGCGCCGAAGGTTTCTGTGGATCGGCCGGGCGGGGCAGCCTAGCTTTCGAGGTTACTCAAGGAGAGCGAGCCGATGCAGAACGGGATGGTGCACGTATCGGGCGGTGGCGGTTATCCACCTGGCGGTGGTCCTCCTGGAGGTTGGGGTCCGCCGCCCGGCGCGCCTCCTGGCGGTGGTGGTTACGGTCCGCCGCCTGGATCGCCACCCGGTGGCGGCTATCCGCCTCCGGGCGGTCCGCCTGGCGGTGCTCCTCCCGGAGGTTGGGGTCCGCCGCCTGGATCGCCGCCCGGCGGGCAGCCTCCTGGCGCACCGCCTCCCGGAGGTTGGGGGCCGCCACCGGGATCGCCTCCTGGCGCGCCGCCGCCCGGGAGCCCTCCCGGCTACGTTCCCCCCGGCGCACCACCTCCCGGCAATCCCTCTGGCGGATATGTTCCGCCCGGCGCGCCGCCGCCCGGCGGTGGTGGTTACGGCCCACCTGGTGGCTCGCCTCCCGGTGGAGCAGGGTACGGTCCGCCCGGTTATGGCCCTCCTGGCTATGGGCCTCCGCCTGGTCAGCCACCGGGTGGTTATGGCCCTCCTGGTGGTGGTGCCCCGCCGTGGGGTCCTCCGCCTGGCCAGGGCGGTCCCCCGGGGGGCGGCTACTCGGGCGGCTTCGTTCCGCCTGGTGGGCCGCCGCCTGGCGGGTCGGGGTCGGGCTGGACTCCGATGGAGGCGCTCGCGTTCGGTTGGAACGGAGTGATCAAAAATTTCGCAGGCGTTGCGCTGCCGATCGCGGTGGCGTGCTTCATCGCCGGTGCGCTCGGCGCGGTGCCCGCGAGTGCCTTCAACTTCTTCATGACTCGCCTGGCTGCCGAGATCGTCGACGCCTCGTTCCTCCAGGCAGTCAACATGGTCATTCAGGGCGTGGGCCAGTTCTTCTCGCTCGCAGTTTCGGCCTTCTTCACCGGCGGCATCCTCGAGCTTTCGCTCAAGGCAGCGCGCGGGCAGAGCACCGACTTCAGCGACGTGTTCGGTGGCGCCAAGTACTTCTTGCCCATGTTCGTCGGCGTGATGTGCGCGAGCTTTCTGTCGGGCTTGGGCCTAGTGCTCTGCATCGTGCCCGGCCTGATCGTCGCGGCAGGCCTCCTGATGTATCAACCGCTCATCGTCGATCAAAAGCTCGGCGCCATCGACGCGCTCAAGCGCTCGTGGGAAATGACGAACGGCCACAAAACCGCGCTCGTTATCTACCTGCTGCTCGGCGCCCTGGTCGAGCTAGCCGGCGTCGCGGCATGCTGCGTGGGCGCACTCCTGGTCTCCACGCCCATGCTCATCATGAGCCTCACCTACATCTACTTGAAGCTCAAGGGCGAGCAGCCCCGCCTATACGGCGCTTAGGCGCGTCTCTAACCTCGCTCGCGCTCGTCTTTGAGAGACTGCACGAGGCTGTAGACTTCGCGGCGTGCGCGGCCGCTGATCTCGGACAGGTGATCGGCGATGGCGCGCACGCTCGCGCCGCCGTCGAGTAGGCCCCGCGCGCGCTCGCTGAGCTCGGCGTCGGTGGAACCGAGCGGCGGTCGCTCTGCGGCCTCTCCCAGCACCAGCACGATTTCCCCCAGCCATTCGCGCTCTATCGCTGCGAGCTCGCTCAGCGAGCCCCTCAGCACTTCTTCGTGCAGCTTCGTCAGCTCGCGGCACACGGCGCCTTCACGCTCCGGACAGTGCTCTGCAAGCTCGCGCAGCGTCTCTTGCATGCGGTGCGGTGCTTCGAACAGCACCACCGGCAGCGTTTCGCGCGCGATGCGCTCCACCAACGCTTTGCGGCCGCTGCCCTGCCGCGGCAAAAAGCCGAGAAAACAGAAGGGGCCGCCGACCAGGCCCGAGAGCGCTACGGCGACCGTGAGTGCGCTCGCACCCGGCAAGGCCGTCACGGTCGCGCGGGCTCGCGCCGCGGCGAGCACCAGCGCGCGGCCGGGATCGCTGACTCCGGGCGTTCCCGCGTCGGTCACGAACGCGACGTCTTCACCCGCGCGCAGTAGGGCGACCACGCGCTCGACGGCGCGTTCACTGGCGTTGGCATCGAGCGCGTGCAGCTCTTTGCCCGTGATACCCAGATGCGACAGCAGGCCCCGAGTGCGACGCGTGTCTTCGGCCGCGACGTGATGGACGGCGCGCAGCGTGGCCACGGCGCGTTTGGTGATGTCGCCCAGGTTGCCGATGGGCGTGGCCACCAGGTGCAGGGTGCCGAGCGTGGTCAGGGGAGAACCTTCAGCCGAGCTCGACCGCGTCGCCCAGCGTTTCTTTCAAATACTCGCGCAGCTTGCCGGTCAAGCGCGCTTCGAGCTGGCGTACCCGCTCGCGCGAAACGCCGAACTCGTCGCCCAGCTCCTGCAGCGTGAGCGGCTCGTCGGCGACCAAGCGCTTGTCGAAAATGACCACGTCTTTGCCGGTCAAGCCGCGGCGAAACTCGTCGAGCCTGTCCACCAGCAGCTCGGAGAGCTCGGCGCCTTCAGCCAGCTGATCCGGCGTGCTGCCCGGTGACGGCATCAGCTCGATGCGCGACACGGTGCGGCCGTCGCTCTCGCCGACGCTGGCGTCGAGTGACGCGTCCGAGCGGGCCAGGCGCTTGTCCATCTCGGCCACTTCGCCCTCGCTCACGTTGAGGCGCTTGGCGATCTCGGCGTCGGTGGGCTCTATGCCCAGCGCGCTGAGGCGCGCCTTCTCCTTGCTGAGATTGAAGAAGAGCTTGCGCTGCGCTTGCGTGGTGCCGAGCTTCACCAGCCGCCAGTTGTTGAGGATGAAGCGCAGCATGTACGCTCGGATCCACCAGGCCGCGTAGCTCGAGAGCTTGACGCCGCGGTACGGGTCGAACTTCTTGACCGCCTGCATCAAGCCGATGTTCCCCTCCTGGATGAGGTCCATCATGTTCTTGTAGGCGCGTCGGTACTCGTACGCGATCTTGACCACCAAGCGCAGGTTGGCCGTCACCAAGCGCGCGGCTGCTTCCACGTCGTCGGGGTTCTTTTGATACGAGACCGCGAGCGAGTGCTCCTCTTCGGGGCTGAGCAGCTTGTGGGTCTGCACTTCGCGCATGTAGGCGGCGAGTGGATCGAAGCGGCTGACTGCGCCGCCGCTGCGCCCTTCGCTCGGCTCGCGCGCGTCGTCGTCCAGCTCGGTGCGATCCTCGGTGTCGGGCTCGTCCCGGTCGAGCTCGTCTCGCTCCAGCGCCTCGTCGTCGTCGCCCAGCGAAGCCGACGAATCCAGCACTTCGGGGTCATATGCCTCGCCGCCGTCGGCGCCCTCGCCCGCCTCGACGTCGTCGCCGGCTCCGTCCGCAGCGAGGCCCTCCTCGTCCGCTCCAGTCTCGCTGGTTTCGTCGGTTCCCTGCGGCGAGGCGCCTGGGCGGGCGCGACCGTCGGATTTCTTCACTTTCTTCGAGGCCTTGGCAGCCACGGTCTTAGGAGTTTTGTTGGTCACGGCGCCTTGGGCTCGGGGAGGAGCCTGGGCTTCGCCTGCTGGGGCGTCAAGCGCGAGGCTGGGTTTCGCGGGCACGCTTTCGCCTCGGGCGCAGATTCGGTATGTGGGACGGTATGCCGCGCTCACTCGAGCCCGACGCGGCCTCTACCAATGAGGCGCCGGAGGCGGACCCTCGCTCGTCGAAGCGCTGGTCCTCGGCCGAGCGCATGGCGTCGTTGGGGCGACTCGCCGCAGGCGTGGCGCACGAAATCAACAACCCGCTCGCCTACGTGCTCGGAAGCATCGAGCTGTTGGAGCGGGGCTTGAGCGAGATAGGCGTGCTCCATCCCGAGGCGGCGCGCACCGGTGAGATCATCTTCGACGCTCAGGCTGCGCTCGCCAACGCCAAGGACGGCGTCGAGCGCATCCGCAGCATCGTGAAGGACCTCACCACCTTCTCACGCGCCGTGCCCGACTCGCGCCGGCCAGTCGATGTCGAGGCCGTGCTCGAGTCGACGCTCAAGCTCACTTGGAACGAGCTCAGGCACCGCGTCCGGATCGTGAAGCACTTCGAGGGCGTACCGGATCTGCTCGGCGATGAGGGGCGGCTCGCGCAAGTCTTCATCAACCTGATCCTGAACGCAGGACAGGCGGTGCCGGAAGACCGACAAGGTGTGCTTAGCATTTCCACCACCAGTGGAGGCGGCTACGTTTCGGTGACCGTGGCGGACGACGGTGTGGGGATAGCTGCCGAAGACTTGCCGTACGTCTTCGAGCCGTTTTACGCCACCGAACGCCGTGGCTGGGCTCCTGGTGACCCATGTCGGCCGGAACATGGGGGCGCGGGCCTGGGTCTGGCCATCTGTCGGAATATCGTGACGGCTCTGGGCGGGACCATTAGTGTAAAGAGTGAGCCTGGAGCAGGTACCCGTTTTACGGTGACCCTGCTGGCGGCCGGAGCAGACGCGCCGGCCGATGGGAATCAGGCCGGAAACAGGGAACGTGTGAAAACTCGCGCTCGCATTCTGATCATCGACGACGAACCCCTGCTCGGGCAAACGCTGCGCTTCGCCTTTCAGGAGAAGCACGATGTCGAAGTAGCGGCCAGTGGTCGCGACGCGCTCGAGCGCCTGGCCAAGGACTCGAGCTACGATCTGGTGCTGTGCGACTTGATGATGCCCGATGTCAGCGGTGAGCACGTATTCTTGGCGGTGAGCGAGCACGCGCCGGGGCTCGTGCCGCGCTTCGTGTTCATGACGGGCGGCGCTTTCACGGAGCGCGCTCAAGAGTTCTTGTCGCGCTTCCCCGGTCGACAGCTCGAAAAGCCGTTCAACATCGACGAAGTCGAGCTGCTTCTCTCCGAGCTCTCCGCAGCCGGCGCCGCGTAATCGCCAGGGCTGCCAAAACGCAGCCCCCTTGCAGAAACTACCGTAGCGGTTCCCGGTCGCGCCGGGCGGGCGAGAGTCGCGGGGACCCCAAAAATTCTCGCCTTGCGGCTCTCCCCGCCTCCCTGTGGATTCGTTCGCTCAGGGGTGCGCGGCTTGGGCGGCGAGGCGGCGTTCGCGGCGGCGGGAGAGCCAGACCGCGCCGACCAGCGTGAGGCAGATCACGCCGAGCGAGATCGCGATCGGGATCTTGTACACGCCCATCAGCAGCATCTTCAGGCCCACGAAGCCGAGCACGATGGCGAGCGCCGCTTTCAGGTAGTGAAAGCGGTGCACGAAGTCGGCCAGCACGAAATACAATGAGCGCAGGCCCAAGATCGCGAACACGTTGGACGTGAAGACGATGAACGGGTCGGTCGTCACCGCGAACACGGCGGGGATCGAATCGACGGCGAAGATCAGGTCCGTGATCTCCACCAGCACCAGCACCACGAACAAAGGGGTCGCCACGCGGCGGCCATTTTCGCGTGTGAAAAAGCGCTCGCCGTCGAGCTTGCTCGACGTGGGCAGCACCCGCACCAGCGCGCGGTACACCGGGCTCTCGAGCGGCGAGACCGGCTCGTGGTCCCCTTTCTCGCGCGCCAGCTTGATGGCGGTGAAGATCAAGAAGGCGCCGAACAAGTACATCAACCAATGGAAGCGCGCGAGCAGCACGCTGCCGGCCGCGATGAACCCCGCGCGCATCACCAGCGCCCCGAGCACACCCCAGAACAGCACGCGGTGCTGTGAAATTTGCGGGACCTTGAAGGCGCCGAACAGCACCACGAACACGAACAGGTTGTCGACCGACAGCGCCTTCTCGAGCACGTAGCCGGCCGCGAACTCCAGCGCGCGCTCACTACCGAACGCGAAGTAGACGAGGCCGCCGAAGCAAGCCGCCAGCGCGACCCACACCAAGCTCCAGATCAGCGCCTCTTTGACTTTGACGACGTGGCTCTGGCGGTGGAACACGCCCAGGTCGAGGGCGAGCATCACCAGCACGAATGCCAAGAACGCGATCCAATAGACTGGGTTACCGACAGACTCCATGCCTTGCCCTAGCGAATGCGTACCATGCTGACGCACATCAATTCGTTCCAATAGATAGATCGCATGCGCGGCATCGGTTTATTCGATGATAGGGCTTGACGCCTTCGCGACTCCAGCCATGATTTTGCCTGTGGAGTGGCTGAATTACCACCATTTGCTGTACTTCTGGACGGCGGCTCGCGAAGGCGGAGTCACGCGCGCCGCCAAGAAGTTGCGGCTCGCTCAACCGACGGTGAGCGAGCAGATCAAGCGGCTCGAAGGGCTGCTCGGGGGTCAGCTGTTCGAGCGTCGTGGTCGCCTGCTGGTGCTCACCGAGTTCGGTCGCACCGTCTACGGCTACGCGGACGAAATCTTCTCGCTCGGGCGCGAGCTGATGGACGCGGCGAAGACTCAAGGCGGCGGTCGCCCACGGCGCCTTGTGGTCGGGGTGGCTGACGTGTTGCCCAAGCTCATCGTGTACCGCCTGCTGCAGCCGGCGCTGGCGCTGGGCATCGAGCTCGTGTGTCGAGAGGATGACGTCGATCAACTGCTAGCCGGGCTTTCGATTCACGAGGTGGATCTGGTGCTCAGTGAAACTCCGGTCGGGTCGCACGTCGGGGTGCGCGCCTTCAATCACTTGCTGGGCGAGAGCTCGGTCAGCTTCTTCGGCATCAAGGAGCAGGCGGCGCGGCTGCGGCGTGGGTTTCCGGGCTCGCTCAACGGCGAGCGCTTCTTGTATCCGGAGCAGCAAACCGTGCTGCGCCGTTCGCTCGATACCTACTTCGAGGACATCGGGGTGCGCCCGACCTTTGCGGCCGAGTTCGCCGACAGCGCACTCGCCATGTCTTTCGGGCAGGCCGGCGCCGGCATTTTCGCCGGACCTACGGTCATCGAGCGTGAGATCAAGCGCCAGTACGGCGTCGCGGTCATCGGCCGCGCCCGCCAGCTGCGGGAGCGCTACTACGCCATCAGCGGCGAGCGCCGGCTCGCCCATCCCGGGGTGCTCGCCATCTCGCAGGCGGCGCGGCAGTTGCTCAATGCTTGAAGTCGACCTTGTGCCCGGGCGTTGGGATTTCGCCGAGCAGCACCGTGTCTTCGAACTTCGCTTTCTCGAGCACGCGGCTCGAGGCTCCCAAGTCGAAGGCCAAACCCCACTCGACGCCGTCAGCGACGGAGACGAAGAATGTGCTCGAGTCCGGACAGCCCTTGGCGAAGCGCTCGATGGTTTCGCCGGTCATGGACAGGTCCGGCCCCGCCATACCCTTCGTGCGCTTGCCGGCGACGCCGCCCGATAGCTTCCACACCGCAGTGCCGAAGTCGCTGGTGACCATGCCGACCACGCTGCAGGGCGCAGCTTTCGCCTGCGCCTCCGGCGTGAAGCGCTGGTCCTGACTGAACTCCTTGCGCGTATCGGTGCGGATCGTGATCTCGGCAGGCCCCAGCTTGCCGAGCTCGTCGAGGTAGGTCGCGACCCAAGCGACCTTTGCTTTGCGATCGATGCGCACCAGCACTTCCTTACCTTCGAACCAGCGCTTGGCGTCGCTGAAAAGCTGCGTGAGCTTTGCCTTGCCTTCTGGATTTTGCAGCAACGCGCGCTCGAAGCCGACCTTGGTACTGACCGTGTCGATCTCGAGCTCGGGCGCGGTCTCTTTCTTCGGGATGGCGCTCGCCGGTGGCGCAGGGACGGCTGCGTCCTTGGGAGGATCGAACGGGTTCTTCTTCGGCGCGTCTTCGCAGCCGAGCAGTAGCGTGGTGAGCGCGACCAGCGCGGCGCTTTGGGTCAGCACTTTCATTGGAGATCGTCGCACAAAGGCTCGCTGCGTGAGAGTCGGATCATCGAGGCGCATTCACCCTCCGTCGAGCCCGATTTCGACACGCAATAGCCCGATTGGCAATCCTCGTCCGCCGTGCAGGCCTCGTTCAACTCGAGGCGGGGGGTGCAGGTACCCCGATCCGCGTCGGCCTCGATCACGCAATGGTCGACGGGCTTGCACTCGTAGTCAGCCGAGCACGCTCCGTTGGTCTTCTTGAAAATGACGCAGTTCTCGCCGTTGCAGTAGTAGCCGGCCGCGCAGACCTGGCTCGGCTCATCGCAAAAATCGCCTGCCGCTACCTCTTGGGGTGTCTGGCAGCTGCCGAGCACGGCGTCCTGTTTGCGGATGCAGTGCAGGCCGGCCGCGGTGTTGCACTCCTCATCAGCCGCGCAGTCGTCGCCCTCGTCGAGCAGACCCTCGGAGAGCTGGTCGCAGGGCGGGCCCAAGTAGCGCACGACCTGGATCTCTTCGGCGGTCAGGTCCGCGTCCGCATACGCCGCCTTTACGGCAGCGATGCAGGCTTCGGCCTTCGTGGAGGCGTACGTCATCGGCGCCGCTCCCTCACAGAAGGCGCGCTGGCTCGCCACGCAGTCGTCGACCGATGCCGCATCGCACGCGCTCACGACCTTCTCCTGGCAGGCGGCCTGCGCCCACTGCTTGCAGAAGCCAGCCTTGTTGGCCAGCGGGTTCGGCTCTGGGGCCTCCTCGCCGGAACAGCCGAGCTGGAGGGCAAGACCGAGCAGCAGAGGCGCTAAGAAAGGCTTCGTCATAGAGGGTTGGACGATACACCGGCGAGTTCGTTTTGGTCACTTTAGCGGCCGAGGGTAGGCTCTTCGGGTGCTCGGTTTGGCAGCCCTCGTCGCGCCTCGGCTTTCGCGCCGGCCCTCGGCACCGGCGGCCAAGATTCCATCGCCGCTGCAAGCCGGCATCCTTTGGCTGTTCACGATGGCCTTGGTCATCCTGGCCGGCATGGCAGTTTGGGTGGCGGCTGCTCTGATCGCGCTGCAGACGGGGCTCACACCCGAGCGAGCCATCGAGGTGCTGAGCGATCCCAAGAGCTCGCCGCTGGTCACTAGCCCCACGTGGATCTCGATTTCGGTGCTGGCCAGCGAGTTCGTGCTGGGGCTCTCACTCTGGCGCTTCCTGCGTCGCCATCGTCTGTTCCTGCACGAGGTGTGTCCACTCGGGACACCGAGTCTGCGCGACTCGGTGGGGGCGCTCGCTTGCGTGTTCGGTCTGGCGCCGCTCGCGGGCATGCTCGCCGAGCTCGTGCGGAGACAGCTACCGCGCGACGTGAACGCCGAGAGCATGGTGCTGTCGCTGGCGCGCGACGTGTCCCCGCTCGAGCTGGTGGGCGTGGTGGTGGCCACCGCGGCCGTCCCCGCGATCGTCGAAGAGCTGATGTTTCGCGGCGTTTTTACGCGCGCCTTTTTGGGTCGCAGCAACTTCCTGGCGCTCTGCGTACCCAGCGCCATGTTTGGGCTGTTCCATCTCGAGCCGACCCAGGCCGTTGCCACGTTCGTGCTCGGCATCGGTTTCGGCATTGCGCGGCTGTACACCGACAGCGTCCTCACCAGCATCATGTGCCACCTCGCCTTCAATGCGTACGTGTTGATCGACGTGTACTCGGGTGGGCAAGTGGGCAGCAGCGAGCTGCACCTGGGGCGCGTCGGCTTGGGGCTGTCGGTCAGCGCGCTCGGGTTCGGGCTGATGGTGCTGCACCCTGGAGAGCGCCGCCGATGATGCGGCGCGCCCTGCTCACACTCGGCGCTCTGCTGTGGAGCGGAGGCGCTGCTGCCGCCAAGCCCTTGGTCTCGGAGGAGCTTTCGTTGATCGAGCTCTCGCTGCCCGGCGATCGAGCCTTCGGGCGCGCGCTGCTGCTCGTTCCGCGGCGCTTACCGAGCGAGCCCGAGCTCTTGGTGCTGCTGCACGGGCTCGGTGAGACGCACGATCAAGACGTGGGCGCGCGCGCCTTCGCCGAGCGCTACGGGCTCTTGAGTGCGGTAGCTCGCTTGACGCACCCGCCGCTCACGCGCCAGAGCGCGGGGCCCGACTACTTCGGCGAGGGCAGGCTCGAGCAGCTGAACCAGCGCCTTGCAGAGCGGCCGTTTCGTATTCCGGTCATCGTCTGCCCGTTCACACCCAACCCTTACAAGGCTGGCGGCGACGCTCTGGTGGCCCGCTACGCCGACTTCTTGGCTGGGGCGCTCAAGGCCGAAGTGGAGCAGCGCGTGGACGCTCGCTTTCCGGCGTCGCGCTGTATGCTGGCGGGCGTGTCACTCGGTGGCTATCTGGCAATCGAGGCCTTTCTGCGCAAACCCGAGCAGTATTGCGCGCTCGGCACTGCCCAGGGCGCTTTCGGGCCGAATCAAGCGTCGCGCTACGCGAGCAGCATCGCTCGCGCTGTCGAGAAGGTCGGGCCGCGGCGCGTCGAAATCCTCACCTCGTCCTTCGACCCGTATCGTCCGGCGAACCTCGCCTTCCATGCGCAGCTGCAGAAACGCGGGCAGGCCTCGCGCTTGCGCGTCTCACCGGGACCCCACGACCAGCGCTGGCTCAACGAATCGGGCGTCATCGAGATGCTGAACAGCGCCGACGAGGTCTTCGCCGCTCAGCGGCGTGCCGCACCATGATTCGCTCGCTCACTCGCCGGATGCTCGGGGGCGCGGCCGGCGTGGTCGACCGCTTCGCTACGGTGGCGGTGAGCGCCCACGCGGCGCGCGTCTCGCAAGCGCGGCCGCGACCTCACGACGAGTTGGTGCGTGCGCTACGCCGCCTGGTCGAGCGCCTGCCGGAGCGTGACCTCGACGGCTTCTTCGCAGAGCCGTCGGCAATCGCGCCGGGCGAGCGCCGCGTGCGCTCGTTGGGGCGGGACGGCACCGTGTACGACTTGTCGTGGCACAGCGGCTATGTGCCGGCAGATTCCGAAATCTCCGAGCGTTATGCGTCGGCGAACGAGAATGCGCTGGCAGTCGCGCGCCTTTACACGCGCGGGCGAGGGCGTCCGCTGGTGATCATGATTCACGGCTACATGGCGGGTCCGTTCGCGTTCGAAGAGCGCATCTGGCCGCTGCGTCGCCTCGATCGCGCTGGCTTCGACGTGGCGCTCTTCACGCTGCCGTTTCACGGTGCGCGCGCGCGCGCCGGTAGGGGTGCCGTGCCCGAATTTCCGGGCAACGACGCGCGTGTCACCGTGGAAGGTTTTCGCCAGGCCGTCTTCGATCTTCAGAACCTGATCGACTTCGTGCTGCGCCGCGGACACGAGCGCGTGGGCGTCATCGGTATGAGCCTGGGTGGCTACACCGCCGCGCTGCTCGCGTCGGTCGAGCCTCGGCTCGATTTCGTGGTGCCGGTCATCCCGCTGTCGTCGCTAGCCGAGTTCGCGCGCGAACAGGGCTCACTCAGCCCGATCAGCGAGGAGGCCGCGGAGCAGCAGGCGCTGCTCGAGCGCATCTATCGCCGAGTGGATCCGGTCGCGCGCCCGGCCCTCGTGCCCAGTGAGCGTTGCCTGGTCGTCGCGGCCAAGGCGGATCGCGTGACCCCGGCGGCACACGCGCGGCGCCTCGCGGTGCACTTGCGTGCGCCACTGCAGTCCTTCTATGGCGGTCATTTGCTGCAGCTGGGCCGTGCCGAAGCTTTCGAGCGCATCATCGAGCTGATGTCGTCGCCGCGCAGCCGTTGACCTCGAGCAGCCGCCCGTGCGGCCTTCGCGCCGAGGGCACCACTCGTGGCCACAGCCAGCTGGCGCTTCGGGTGAGCTGCACTCGAGCGCGCGGCAAGAGCTCGTCGAGCCGTGGCGCACCGATCAGGGGTAGGGGTCCCGATGCCGGTGCCGCGCCGCGCGGCGACCAGCACGTCGGCTGCTCCGAGACGTCGCTCGTGATCACGGCCAAATGGCTCGCGTCGAGCAACGCCCGCAAGTGGGCGTGCTGCACGCGATGAGTGAACTGGCCGAGCGCGACTCGGAAGCGCGGCTGCTGTAGGCATCGGCTGGACGGAAACCGCTGCTTGAAGCGGGCTTCGGCCAACTCGGTGAGCGGTACTGCGAGCTGCGAGAGCAGCATGGCTGACGCGCATGCGGCCAAGGGGTGCCGCTCCCCGAGAGTCTGCGTCAGGGCAGAAGGTCCGGTGCCGGTCCGAAACGAGTACAGCAGTGCGAGCAATGAATCGTGCGCGTCGTCCGCGCTCAGGCTCGAGCTGCCATCGAATAGGTCGCGGAGTGCGGTCACCAGGAAGCCGGCGACGCCGGTGAGCTCTGCCGTCACCAGCTCGACGTTCGAGGGAGCTCCGTCCAACACCCGTGCCGTGCTTTCTGCGAGCGACTCCGCGTCGACGTCGATGAGCAGCACGCGCTCGAAGCGCTCGGTCAGGCGCTTGAGCGGCACATCGTAGAGCTTGCCGGCGCCCAGGACTGCGAGCGTCGTCGGTTCCGCGTCGGCGCAGGCGCTGAGGAAAAAGGCGCGATTTGCGTCCGCGTGCGCTTGCCAGCCAGCGCGATGCTTGGCGCGGAGCGCGCTGATACCGGCGGAGGTGCGGGCGTAGCCGAGCTCAGCGAAGGCGTCCGGCGCCAAGCGGTGATCGACGGACCAGCCGTACCGGCTCAGTCCATCACCGAGCAAGCCCGTCGCAGCGGCACTCGCCGCGTCACGCACCAGAACCTGGTCGAGTGCGGTCAGCGCATCTCCGAAATGGATGCGCGCCGGTAGGTCCGGCAGCTCCAGCCGCGCTGCGGCGTGCGCCAAAGCGCGGAGCGGCTCGTACAGCTCGAACGACCAGGGCGCGCCATCGCAAAACACGCGGCGCAGCTCGGCCAGCTGCTCGAGCGTGAGCAGGCCGCGGATCGACATCCCCTGCTCCAGCGCCCAATCGAGCAGCAGGCGCAGTGGCTCCAATTTCAGGCCTTGACCAGACCGATGTCGCCGCCTTTGAGCTCGTTCTCGTTCGTGCCGACGTGATCCGTTTCGACGCCCATGCCCTGGGCGATCGCGGTGAGCAGTACGTTGTGCGGGGTGCCGTTGGGGTAGCGCACCAACTGGCCGGTTTTGAAGAAGCCGCCCAGCGACCCGATGATGACGTGCGGCTTGTCGTTGTGCGAGTGATCGGGGCCCTCGCCCAGCTCGTTGAACCAGGCGACGGCGGTGCGATCGAACAGCGGCTTGCCCTCGGAGTCGAGCGTCGCCTTCAGGTCGTCGACGTAGCTCGAGACGCGCGTGGCGTACCAGTGATCCATGCTGGTCAGGGTCGGCTTGTCGTCCGCGTGTGAGGCAGCGTGGTGCGGCTGATCGAAATTGCCCGGGTAAGTCGCGTCGCCCTTGAGCCAGGGCATGAACGTGTCGGCGCGCGACGGCGCCGTCATCACCGTCACCACCCGCGTGAGGTCGCAGGCCAGCGCCTGGATGGTCATCTTTTGCCAGATGTCGTGGCGCTCGACGATGCTGTCGGTCTTGTCGGCGTCGATGTTCGTCTCCATGCCGCCGGCGTTGCGCTCCACCAGGTTGCCGGCGCCCATCGTGGGCCGGGTCGGCGGCATGCACGCCGAGTTCGTGGTGTGGCCGTCCATGCGCGCGATGCGCATCTCGAGCTCGCGCAGCCCGCTGAGGTGAGCTTCCAGCCGTTGTTTGTCCGCGGCGCTGAGCCGGCCCTGCAACGCCACGATCTCGTCGTCCAGCTCGTCGAGCACGCTGGCTTGTCGAGCCTTGATGCGAGCCAGGACAGCCGGATCTCCCGTGCCGGTAGACAGCCCGCCGAAGACGCGATCGAACGTCGCCGACGGATCTGCTTCGGGCGTGAGCGGCATGCCGGGCGCCGAGTAAGACATGCGCGTGTACAGGCTGCCGGGACAGTTCTTGATCGCGAAGTTGAGCGAGCCGTGTACGACTTTGACGCCGGCCGCGAGCTGTTGCTGGGCGATCAGCTGATCGACCGATGGTCCGCTGCCCCAGCCAGTGCTGGCGCACACCGTTTCCATGAAGCAGGCGCCGTGCTTGAACATGTCACCCGGCAGACATTTCGCGCCGCTCAGCGTGGTGGCAAAGCCGGTGGCGTGCGGGTCGCCGTTGCTGATGATGGCTGCCTTGCTGTCCAGGCCAGCCACGTAGAGCATGTCGGCGCGGTGCTTCTCCAAACCCTTCAGGATCGGGCCGAGCGTGTAGCCGGTGCCGTCGCCCGTCGGGCGGCTGGCGCGCGGCGAGCCGTTGACGGTAACGAAGAAGATCATACGCCTGACGTCGGTGAAAGCAGCGCGCGCCTGCTTGGGCTGCAACGCTTCCAGCACCGGTAGCGCCAGCGCGGTGCCGCCGGCTGCGAGCAAGAACTTGCGGCGTGAAAATTCGACGATCATTGGGGGAGCTCCACGCGGTAACGGAAGCCGTCGCTACTGGCGACGCCGATCAGCAGGTCGCTCAGGTTTTGCTGCGAGCCAGCGAAGCGCGTGAGCAGCGCGTTTAGCGTGCAGGTGTCGGCCTGCTCCTCGGTGTGGCCGGTGGCGTAGCGGAACCAGTTGAAGACCAGGCACTGCTGAGCTTCTGGCAGCGCTGCCAACTTTTCCCCGAGCTCCGCTGGGCCGTTCACGGGCACCAACGCGGGGTCGGTTTGGTCGCCGAGCGACGCTACCATGGTCAGCCCACCGCTGGCGTCGACCGGCTTGCCCTGGTCGGTATCGCGCCAGCGCCCGAGCTCATCGTAGTTTTCGAGCGGGATGCCGAGCGGGTCGAGCAGCACGTGACAACCGTTGCAGCTCGCCTGGGTGCGATGTGCGGCGAACCGCTCCTTGGTGGTCGAGCCCGGCACCACCTCGGGCACCTTGATCATCAGGTTGGCAGGAGGCGGCGGAGGGTCCGTGCAAAGCAGGTGCTTGCGGATCAGCTCACCGCGCTTTACCGGCGCGCTCTGGTTCGGGTGGGCGTGGCCGGCGAGGATGGCAGGGCTGGTCAGGATGCCGTGGCGGTGCGGCACGTTGTCGACGCGTACGAAGTCCGTGCCGGTGCCGGGGTAGCTGATGCCGTAAAACTGCGCCAGCGTGGGGTTTACGAACGTGTGGCTCGCCGTGAGCAAGTCTTTGAATGTGCCCTTCGCCTCGAACACGCTCTTCACGAACAGCTCTGACTCGTGAATCATGTCGGCCTGGAGCGCGCCGTCCCAAACGGGCGTGGTCGTCGCCGTCTTTTCGGCGCCGTACACGGCGTCCCAGCCCGACCATTGTTGGTGAAAGGAGCTGAGCGTTGCTGCAAACGCGGCGCTGGCCATCATGCGCGTCGCTTGCGCGGCCACGCCTTCGGCGGTGGAGAGCTGATGCGCGTCCGCCGCCGCAAAAAGCTCGGCGTCGGGCATGCTCGACCACAAGAAGTACGAGAGCCGCGACGCCACCGAGTAGTCGGACAGGGGTACGACGGTTCCTGGCGGCTTGCCTTCGGTCTCGAGCTCGATGCGATATAAGAAATGCGGCGATTGCAGGAAGCGACCGAGCGCCCACTCGAGTCCCTCTTCGAAGCTGCCCCCGTTGAGGCCGAGATTGAAGCGCGCCAGGTAGCTCGCTACCTCGGCGTCGGTGAGCGGACGTCGAAAGGCCTTCTTGCCGAAGTCTCGGATGAACGTGGTCGCACAGCTCTGCGCGTCGGCTGCGCACGGCAAGTTGAGCGCGCCGGCCTTTCGGTAGCTGGCGGCCAGAGTCTCGGCAGCCGTGAGGTAAGCTTCGACGTGCAGCTCGGTGGTCGTGTACGCGTCGGCGTTGTTCAGAAAGCCCGCCGACTCCTCGGGTGGGGGGAACTTGTCGGCGGGAGCGCTGACGTCGTTGAGCAGCGCCTTGACGGTATTGTTGTATTCCGGTCCGGTGAGCCGACGCAGCGGCGTGCGGCCTGGAGCGATCTGGCCCTGACAGGCTTCGGGGGTGAGCTCGCCCGGGGGAAGGGTCGCGGCGCCACCGGCGCTGCCTCCGCTCCCCCCGCCACTCATGGTGGGGCCTGGCTCCTGCGAGTTCGGGCTCCCAGGGCCGCTGACTTCGCTGGTGCAGGCTAGAGCCAGGGCCGAAAGTGCCGTGACGGCGACTCGCGAGATGAGGGCCATGAGCGCAGGTTCCTGAGTGGTTAGCTGACCGCTTGAGGCTGATACGCGGTGAAATCAGCCTCTGAAGGGCGCGTGTGGCCAATCTACGCGCCCCTGCAACAGCGGTCTTGGAGCCTGCCCGCAAAGACTTGGAAGAACCGGGCGTGCTCCACCCGAATGCCAGGTGGAAACTTACGCTAGCGCGCTAAGGCGCTATGCGCCGGATAGCGGAGCCCTCTGAGCGGCTAGCGCGCGTGGGCGTGCTCGGCTTCGTCCTCATCGAGGTCCACGTCGATCTCGCCGTCGGCCTGCAGATCGCCGCTGAGCTCAGCGTTGCGCTTGGGTAGCCAAGCATCGAGCGACACTTTGCCCGCGCCGAACACCGTGAACGCGCTC
>JBEHXA010000065.1:0-18618 GCA_048498935.1 Myxococcota bacterium | reverse complement strand
TTGCCTTCGAACACCGCGACGATCACGGTGATGTTGTCGTGACCGCCAGCGCGGTTGGCGCGATCAACGAGCTCTTTGCAGGCGTCGAAGGGCTCACGACAGGTGAGCAGCACCTCCCGCATCTCATCCGCGCGCACCATGCCGGATAGGCCGTCGGAACAGACCAGCAGCGTATCGCCCTTGCGCAGGTCGACGTAGGTGAGGTCCACCTGCACCGTCTCGGCGGTGCCGAGCGCCTGCAAGATGATGTTGTTGTGCTCGAAAGTTTCGGCTTCCTCTTCCGTGAGCTGGCCGGCTTCGATCAGTTGATTGACGAGCGACTGATCGCGGCTCACCTGCACGAACTTGTCGCGCCGCAGAATGTACGCGCGACTGTCGCCGACTTGCGCGACGAACAGGCGTGCGTCGAGCAGCGCTGCGATCGTGGCGGTGGTGCCCATGCCGCGGCGCGTGCGATCGGCGCGCGCCTCACCGAAGATGCGACCACCCGCTTCTTCGACTGCATGCACGAGGCGCCGCGCGAGGTCGTCGTGGTTGGTCGGTGAAGAGCCGAGCGACAGCTTTTCGTAGATGATGTCGACAGCGAGCTGGCTCGCTACTTCACCGGCAGCCGCGCCGCCCATGCCGTCGCACACGCCGAGCACGGTGCCGCGTTCGGCGACGACCTGTTCGCGGTCGCCCTCCATCAGGCTGCGGCTTTTTCGAGTCAGATCCGCGATGAGGAAGTTGTCCTCGTTGTGCTCGCGGATTTGTCCGACGTCGGTGCGCCCGAAGAGGCGTACACGAATCCCGGAGGCGGAGCTGGAATCCCCGTTCATCGGCCTCGTGACCCCGTACCGAAATCCAGCCGGAACAGATGCTGGCCAATCCTGACGTGGTCACCGGGGCTGAGCTCGCGCTCACCGCGGATCGCAAGGTACGTCCCGTTGGACGACCCCAGGTCTTTGAGGCTGAACGTGTTGGTGCTCGGATCGCGGACGATCGCGGCGTGACGGCGGCTCATGAAGGGATCGGTCGTGAACACTACGTCGCCCACTTCTCGACCGACTACGGTCTCTTCACGGGTGGGGTAGTAAACGTCGCGCGTGACGCCTTCGACCGTCCGCTGACACAAACGGGCGAACCGGGGCGCCGCTGGTGACCCGAAAACCTGGGTCCCGCGCTCTGCTGCAGGGCCTAGCCCTCGCTCTGCGTCGCTCACGATCTCGAACCTTAACACTTCAAGACCTACCAACACCAAGTCTGCGTGCTGCAGCCGTTCTGGTGCTCGAAGCCGCACATATACCCCGTTCAGCGATTCGAGGTCGCGGATAAAAAAGCGGCCGTCCCGGAACTGCAAGCGCGCGTGGCGGGGAGATACATAAGAATCGTTGACTAGTAGGATCGAGCCTTCTTCCCGCCCGATGTCGGTCTGCTCCGCCTCGATTTCGTACTCGCGGCCGGGCTTGCCGTCCTGGCCGATCACCACGAGCTTCGGCCGCTCGGCGGTGCGGCCATCGCCAAACTGAAAGCTCGTCCCGGCTGGATAGCCTGCTCCCATTGCCGGCCCTGCGGCCGCCGGAGGACCGATGCCGGAGGCTCCCGGAGGCGCGGGACCGCCATCGCTCAACCTGGCCCCGCAGAACTGGCAGAACGACATGTGCGCCCCGTTGGCGCCTCGGCAACGGGGACACACCAAGAGCGCGGCAGGCGCCGGGGCAGCCGCTGCTGCTCCGCCTGGCAATGGCGAACCGCAGTTGGCGCAAAAGCGTCCCGCTGCTGGGTTGCCAGTGCCGCAGCGCAGGCACCGCTTCTCTTCAACCGCCTCGGCTGGGGCGGGGGCGACCGGAAAGATGGGCGCGGCGGGGCGAGGAGCGAGCACCTGGGTCGGCTCTTGGACGCGGTGGGGACCGGCTGCGACTGGCGCGGGCGCGGCGGCGGCCACGGGCGCGGCCGGCGCGACGAAGTTCGCGGGCGGCGCGTTCAAGCGGTTCCCGCAGTCCTGGCAAAACTTGAGACCGTCCGGGTTGTCCCGGCCGCAGCGACTGCAGATCACGACGTCGTGGCCTCTTTTGCCGTTCGCACTGAATCCTGCCCTATGACGGGTGGACGCTACCCGACCCTGTCCTCAGCGGCAACAACGCCGCGCCTTCCGCGCTTCGCCTCTCGAATGGCTACCAGCGTGAAAGCGGGTCGCGGATCTCGAAGACCACCTGCACGGCCAGCCAATGCACCAGCCCGAAGCCGAGCAAGTCGTTGGCGCGCACCTGGCCTGTCGCGTCGGTAAAGTGCCGAAAGAGAGCCGGTTGGTAGGCTGGGACGAGCGCCACGACGGTGCTCTCGCTGATCTCGTACTCGACGCCGACCGCCAGGCTGGGCGCGAGCCCAAAGGCGTCGGCCGTGAACTCGTTACCGTACAGGGCGACGCCCAGGCCCGCCATCAGGTAGGGCGTCAGCCGGTTGCCCCGATAAAAATAGTAGCGACCCTCGGCGCTCAGTCGCTGCAAAATGGCGAGGCGCAGCAGGTTCGACGAATTGAGGCGCGAGAGCTGGTAGCCGGCGCCCAGATAAAAGGGCCCCCGAGCCCGATAGCCCACTCGCAGGCCGAGCCCGCCTCCAGAGCCGACGATGCAGGGGGTCGCCGCGTCCTCCGGGCAGACGCCGCCGCTCTCCAGGAGCGTGAGGGTGTGCAGCGAGACCCCGTACTGGAGGTACTCCACGCTGACGGGTGGTGGCAGCGTCGTCGCTGTCTCAACCGGTTTGGGCTGCGCCTGCGCGCTGGCGTGGCGCGTCACGCCGAGGGTGACGAGCGCGAGGCTTAGCGCCACGGCGAAGCCGAAACCTCGCCGGACACGGTTCACGGAGCTCGCCTTCGTCATCTCTTTTTTTTCACGGGCTTGACGAACGCTAAACGCTTCGTCTAAAGCCGGGGCAAGCCCGACAGGATTGAGCCGACGATGGAAATCTACCTCGACAAGCGCGCCGTCAAACAGATTCGTTTATCGGCGCAAGAAGCCATCGAAGAGGATGACATGGAGTCCCTCCGTGAAGACATCCTCGAGGCGTTCACCGAAGACCAAGTGGAAGAGATCGAACGGCGCCTCGATGCCGGCGACTTCTTCGAGTTCTTGACCGACGTTTTGGACGAGTGGGGCGGCGACGACGTCGACGAGCTACTCGAGCTCTTGGAGACCCAGCTGGGCGAGGTCGGTATCGATCTGAAGACCGACCAAAAGGGCACCGAATCCGAAGACGACGAGGAAGACGACGACGTCGACGACGATGGCGTCGACGATGATGACGACGACGAAGACGACGATGACGACGAGGAAGAAGAAGAGGACGACGAAGAAGAGCGGTAGCTCTCGTCTCGGTTGAGCGGCGTGCTCATGGCAGGCCCGCCGCTCGCTTCAGGTAGTCGTGACAATCTTTGCCTGCCATGGCCGGAAGTGACTCGCACAGCAGGTGAGCGCAGGGCGCGTACCTGGAGTCCGGTAGCCGGCTGCTGAGGATGCGCAGCGGTTCGCAGGTCCCGGCTACGTCCTTGGCGTCGCGGGCCAGCAGTGCCTCCTGAAAAAGCGCGTCGTCCACGAATCGACTCGTGGGGTGCTTCTCCGAGAGCCGGCGCAGCTCGCGCCGTGCGCGCAGCGGATCGCGCAAGCGGTCGCGATAGATCTCGGCCACGAGCAGCTGGCCCTCCGCGTAGCGCGAGCGCTGGTAGCTGCCGTTGATCGCGGCGTTCTCTTGCTCCGCTAGGAGCCGAGTCAAGTGCGCGAGCGCTGCCTGCGGGTTGTCGAGCTCCAGTTCTTTTTGTGCAGCTCGGTACAAGGCGTCGTCCCAGTAGGCGCCCGCGGGGTAGGGGAAGCGCGCGGCGCAGGCCAGGTAAGCGTCGCGCGCGCGGGCGGTTTGTCCGCTGTCGTCCAGCTCGCGTGCCCAGGTGTATTCGAGGGTCTCAGCGAGCTCGCTCGCGCCGAGCGCGCGCCGCTCCTCCTCGAGGTAACCGAGCACCGCGCTCGAGCCTCCGCGCTGCCGCAAGTAAGCGAGGTGCTTGACCAGCGCCGTTCGGGCCACGCCCGAGCTGGGGTGTTGGCGAATGGCGGCCGCTAGCTCGGCCTGGCCCCGCTCCTCGTCTCCGGCGCGCAAGCGAAGCTCCGGCAGCGCGAAGGCAGCGCGCTCCTGGCGCTCGCCGGGTTTGCGCGCCAGCTCCTCGAACAGCGCGCGGGCGCGATCCGCATTGCCGGCACGGGCGTAGCTATCTGCTGCGAGGTAGCGAGCTTCGTCGGCGTCGCGCGGCTCGCGCGCCTCGCGCGCGGCTTGCTCGTAGTGGCGCGCTGCCAGCAACGGATCGCCTCGTCGCTGCGCCTGGCCGGCGCGCTCCTTCTCCTGGGTATAGGCCGGCGGCGGGGGCGAGCCGCAGCCCGCTACCAGCGCGACGACCAGGAGCGCGACGCCGGCTCTCACGGCTCGGGGCCTTCCGCGTCGCGCGCCTCGAGCGCAGCAACGAACAGCTCGTAAGCCATCAGCTGCACGGCCTGGCCCAGATTGATCGACGGTTGATCGGCCACCATCGGGATCCGCACCCGCGCTTGGGCTCCGATCAGGTCCTCCTCCGCGAGTCCCGTCTTCTCGTTGCCGAACACGAAGGCCAGCTGTTCGCCACGCGCCGCGCGCTCTATGGCGTCACGCGCTGCGCGCCGTGCACTCAGCACGCCGCTGACTCCGCGCCGCGCCGTCGTCGCATACGTATACGTGACGCCGTCGAGCGCTGCGGCAACGCTCGGCACGACCGGCGCTGATTGCAGCACGTCGAGCGATTTGACGGCCATTTTTACGGCCATCACATGGCTCGGTTCGGCCATTTTTCCAGGTTTTACGAGCACTAGCCGCGTAAAGCCCATCGTTTTCATGGCGCGCGCGGCGGCGCCCACGTTTTCGGGATAGTGCGGTCGCACGAGCACGAAGCTCGTGAGCGGGTGAATCGGCAGCGCTAACATCGTACTTCGTTCGAGATCTGCATACTAAGAGGGAGCGACGCTCCACACGCAGCGAAAGCCGAGCGTGGGCTCGCGCGCGCCTGGCGGCTTGCTGAAGCGCGCCGCTCCTCGCAAGAATGGCGCGGCGCTGGCAAAATGTCCGCCGCGCACGGCGCGATCACTCGTCGGCGGTAGGCCGTAAGCGGGCACGAACGCATCGGCCGTCCACTCGGCGACGTTGCCCGCCAGATCCAAAACGCCCTCGGGCGTGGCGCCGCTCGGGAACGAACCGACCGGTGCCAGCTCGGCGAAGCCGTCGGTCGCGTCGCTCGGATCCACGCCGAGGCGACCATGATTGGCGAGGTGCCGGGAATAGTTCTGCCCCCAAGGGTAAGTGCGCCTGGCTGCGCCGCGCGCCGCGCGCTCGAACTCCGCTTCGGTCGGCAGCCTGCCGCCCCGGAAAGCGCAGAAGCGCTCGGCCTCGTCGACGCTGACGAGCGTGACCGGGTAGCGCGCGCGCTCGAAGCGCCGTGCCCCTCCTTGAAAAGCTGCAGGCTGGCAGCGCCCGACCGCCACGCAGCGCCCATATTCGGCGACGGTCGTTTCGGTGCGCGCCATCCAAAATCCCGCGACTTTCTCGTAGTGGGGCGGAGATTCGCTGGTGAACGTCGTTTCGTCGCAGCGCTCACCGAGCGGTTCGCGCTTGCAGCGCAGCAGCGCCGCCAGCACCTCTTCGTCCGTAGAGCCGAGCTGGATCGTGAGGGGACGCAGGTAGACGGCGTTGGTTTGGGCCGCCGGCAAGTTGAGCAGAGCGCCGGGCCCGCGTCGCTCATTCTCGTCGACCGAGCCGACGCTCACGGCCAGCCATAGCGCCAGCTGGAGCAACAGCGTGCCCGGCTCGGTCATGGCGCCTGATCGGGATCGTCGACGCTGGTAGCGGAAGTGCCGGCGTCCGGGGCTTCGCGCGTAGGAGCAGCTTCGGTCGTGTGCGCGGCGCCGCTCTCGCTCGCGGCTGGGCTGCGTGGGCGTTTGGCGGCGCTCGGCGTGGTTTCGGGTGTGCGGTGCGGAGCGGGTTTTTCGTAGAGCCACGCTTCGGCCACGTGCGGAGGAGTGGCTTCGCTGCCTCGGGGCTCGTCAGGCTCGCGCAGCATGGTCGAGAGCTGCAGCGCCGCAACGCCCATGAGCGCTCCGACCGCAGCTCCCCCGACTGCCGTGCGGAGAGCGTGATTCTCCGGCCGCGCCTGCCAGGGCGCACGCCGGTGGTGTTCGTCCGGCAGGGTCGGTTGCATCTTGCGCGTCGGGATCGAGAGCGCTTCGGCGAGCGTCTCCCCCAGCTCGCGGGCGCTCGGGAAGCGCTCACCGGGGGGCTTGGACAAACCGCGCAGCAAGATGGCGTCCACGTGCGGATCGAGCCCGCACGAGTCGGCGATCCCGGGCGGTACCTCGTGGGTGATCCGCGTCGCTACCGAAACTGCATCTTCGCCTGGAAATGCACGTCGTTGGCTGAGCGCCTCGTATAGCGTCGCGGCGAGCGAAAACTGATCCGAGAGCGGCGAAAAAGTCCCTTTCGCGATCGACTCGGGCGCGCTGTACGCTGGCGTGCCGAGCAAGCCGCCGTCGCGGGTCAGGGTCGAATCAGGCACGCGCGCGATGCCGAAGTCGGCGATCTTCGCGCCCGTGGCGGTCAGGATGATGTTTTGCGGCTTGATGTCCCGGTGGAGCACCCCTGCGGCGTGCGCGGTGGTGAGCGCGTCGCCCAGCTCGCGGGCCAGCTTGGCGCCCGCTTCCGGTCCGAGCGGTCCCTGCGTCACGCGTTGCTCGAGCGTGAGCCCCTCGGCGTATTCGAACACCAGGTAGAGGCCCAGCTCGGGATCCTCGCCCATGTCGTGCAGGTTGACGATGTTGGGATGGGAGACGCGAGCCGAAGCTCGCGCTTCCTGTCGCATGCGATCGATGAGCGCGTCCTTCTGCTCTGGCGGTATCACCAGATCGTCGCGCAGGAGCTTGATGGCGACCTGACGGTCTACGACAGGGTCGTGCGCCAAGAGCACGCGACCCATGGCGCCTCGCCCGAGCAACCGCACCGGGTGGTAGCGCCCGATCGGGGCGAACGCGAGAGCGCCGTCGGCGTCCATGCCTTGAAGGGCTCCAGGCATAACATGGCCTCTGGCTGGTGGCGCTCGGGGTCCGTCCGAGCCTGCCGGTGGTCGAGAAAGGCTCAGTTCGCGGGCGGGCTGCCGCTCGGCGGCTGGCTCCCGTCATCCGGCGCCGTCGGCTGCTCGGGCTTGTCGGTTGGGCCCTTCTCGGCCGGCTTTTTCGGCGCGACCTGGGGCGGCCCGTACTCTTCGCGCAGCTTCTTCAGTAAGCCGTCACGGAAGATGCGCTCGTGGTACTCGGGCATGCGGGGCAGGCTCACGAAGACTCGTACCCCGCCGTTGGCCTCGATCACCTCGAGCGTCCCGGTCACGGCGTTGCTCTTGGCTTGGCCGGGAGCGGTGTACTTGAAGATGAGGTACGCGGCGTCCGAGTCCTTCTCGACGACCTCGTAACCCAGGTCCACGCGCACGTAACGGAGCGCGCCGCTGTAAGTTTGCGCCTTGGAGTAACCCGAGCTGCCGTCGACGCGCGCCTCGGCGCTCCCGGTCGCAGCGGCCAGCGCCAAGGCCGGTAGTGCCATCAGCAAGCGGCCAGCCCAGTTTTGCGCCATAGCAGGCGGGTACCCCCGGGCGGACTGGCTGGCCAAGTTCTCGGGGCTCAGCTCACTTCGGGCAGCTTGCCTTCGAGCAGAGCCGCCGGTCCTTCGCGGAACAGGAAGTCGATCTCCTCGGAGCCGTAGCGCTTCTGGATCAGCTTCAGGCTCTGCTCGACCACCGGCAGGTCGGCGGGTCGATGCAGGTCCGTACAAGCGGCATGGTAGAGCTCTCGCTCCAGCAGCTCCTCGGCTGCGCGCTGCGGCCGGCGGCCATATTTGCCCGTGAGTGCCATGCAGTCGAGCAGCGCAGGCACGCCCTGATCGACGAGCCTGCCGAGATCGTCGGGTCGCTCCCAGAAGCGCCGGTAGCGCTCGGGATGGGCGATCACCGGCAGCAGCTGTCGTCGCCGCAGGTCGAAAAGCCGCTGCTCGATGACGGGCGGGAAGTCGATGTCGTAAAACTCGAGCAGCGCCGCGCGCCCACCGGGGTAGGGCAACGCCTCGCCGTTCAATAGGCGGCTATACACGCGCTCATCGAAGTAGTGCTCGCTCGATAGATCGATCGCGGGCACGCGGTGACCGTCGAGCAGCGGGACGAAACGCGCGAACGCGTCGCTCAAGCCTTGGCGCTCATTGTCGAACATGCCCGGCCGCATGTGCGGCGTAGCCATGACGCGCGAAAAACCCAAGGTCGCCAAGCCTTCGAGCATGGCGAGACCTTCGGCTGGCGTGCGCGCGCCGTCGTCGATGCCGGGCAGAAAGTGACAGTGCAGATCGATCAACGGGCTTTGGTCTCGCACACTTCGGCGAGCAGGGCACGCCCGGTGAGCGATCCCGTCACGACCCTACGAAGAGAGCCGCGTACGATTCTCGGTCAGGATGCGGCGGCAGCCGTCGCTCAGGCGCGCGTAGTCAGCGTCGCCGGCGGCGCCGAGCGCCGAGATCGAAATCTCGAAACCGTCGATCGTCAGCTGTCGCACCTTGGGCTTTTCACCGCGGAACCCGAGCTCGTCCAGGCGTGGATCGTTGGCCGGCAGTGTCGATATGGCCGCCAGCTCCTCGCACAGCCGGAGCGCGCCCGAGCCGGCGACCAGGCAACCGGTCGAGTCGGCCACGGCGACGGCCGAGAGCCCGCGATCGCGCCGCGCCTGGTCGAGCAGGCGGCAAAGCGAGACGTAGGTGTCGGAGGAGCGGCCGTGACGGCGTTCGGTGGCTTCCGGGCGGTGGGACATGGTGCGCATAGCTTGGTAGACCCGCCGCGGCGCGGACAAATTTCGGGGAGTTACGCGGCTCAGCGCATGCTACGAGTGGCCGCGTTCATGGCCGACGACCGGTTCCAACGCCTGGCAGGACAGCGTCGGGTCGTGGTGTGCGCGGGCGCTGGCGGGGTGGGGAAGACCACCGTCGCGGCGGCGCTCTCGCTCGCAGCAGCGCGTCGGGGGCGACGCGTGCTGTGCCTGACGATCGATCCGGCGCGCCGGCTGGCCGATAGTCTGGGGCTCTCGCTCGCTCCCGGGGTCGAGGGCGAGGTCGGCCCGGACTTGCTCGCGGCGACCGGGATGGTCGCGGGCGGCGCGCTTTCGGTCGCAATGCTCGATCCCAAGAGCACCTTCGACGATTTGGTGCGTCGCCATGCTTCGTCGGCAGCCGTCGCCGAGCGCATCCTCCAAAACCAATTCTATCGGCACGTCTCCACGTCGCTGGCGGGGACGCAGTCGTACATGGCGATGGAGAAGGTCCTCAGCGTGCTCAAGTCGGAGCGCTACGATCTGATCGTGCTCGACACGCCTCCGACCTCTGAAGCGCTCGATTTTCTCGACGCTCCGGAGCGGTTGATCGAGGCGCTCGATAGCCCGGCGATGCGCTGGCTCGTGCAGTCGCTGCAGCCCACCGGCGGCATCAGCATGCGCCTCTTGGCGCGCGGTGTGGCTGCCTTACTGCGCACCATGGGGCGGCTCACCGGGCGCGGCTTCTTGGAGGAGCTCGCGAGCTTCGTCGGTGAGCTCAACGAGCTGTTCGGCGGCTTCAAGCAACGCGCCAACCAGGTTTCGCGCGCCTTCCGCGAGCCTGACTTCGCCTACTTGCTCGTGGCCGCGCCGAGCGCTGCCGCGCTCGAAGAGGTGCGCTTCTTCGCCGAGCGCCTGCGTCGCCTCGGCATGCGCGCCGACGCGCTGGTGCTCAACCGCGTGCACCCCGAGTCGGTCACGGCGCCGTCGCTCGAATCACTCGCGGCTTCCCTGCCGCTCGGCTTTCCCGCGAGCCCCCAGCAATTGCTGCGCGCCCAAGCCGACGAGCTCGAACGCTCTCGCACCGAAGCCCCCGAGCTAGCCAAAGCCCGAAATCTCTTCCCGGAGCGCGACGTCTGGCTCGTCCCCGTCATGGCCGGCGACGTCCACGGAATAGCGGACCTGTCGCGGCTCGGTAGCGCGCTGCTCCGTTAGCTGCGCTTTTCGCGGCGCGGCTTGGGGGGCAGCTGCTTCTTCGTGCGCTCTTTGTAGTGCACTTTGATGGGCACGCCCTCGAAGCCGAAGGTCTTGCGCAGCTGGTTGGTGACGAAGCGCTGGTAGCTCGGCTTGATGTGCGCCGCGCCGCTGCTCATGGCCACGAACAGGGGCGGGGAGCTCTCGGCCTGCGTGACGTAGAAGATGCGCGGCGCGCGACCGCCATCGGTGGGGGGCGGTTGGCGCTCGATCACGTCTTGGAAGAAGCGGTTGAGCTCGGCCGTTGGCACGCGCCGCTCCCACTCGCTCGCGATTTTTGTCGCCTTCGTCACGAGCTCCGAGACGCCCCGCCCGGTCTTGGCCGACAGTTCCATGATGGGCGCGAAGCGCGCGAACGCCAGCGTTTCCTCGGCCTGCTGCCGCGCCTTCTTCTGCTCCTCGCGCGAGAGCAGGTCCATCTTGTTCAGCCCTACGATCAGGCCGCGGTTGCGATCCATGCACAGCCCGAGCAGCCGCGCGTCTTGCTCGGCGACTCCCTGGGTGGCGTCGCACAGCAAGATGGCGATCTTGGCGCGCTCGACCGCCTTCAGCGCTTGCATCACGCTGAGCAGCTCGACCTTCTCCTCGACGCGCGCCTTGCGCCGGATGCCGGCCGTATCGACCAACCACAAACCTTTGCCGTCGTATTCGACCTTCGCGTCGAGCGCATCGCGCGTCGTGCCCGGACGGTCGTCGACCAGCGCACGCTCTTCGCCGCTCAGCCGGTTGAACAGCGACGATTTGCCGGCGTTCGGTCGCCCCACCAGGGCCACGCGCGGCAGGTCGTCAGCCAGCTCCTCCGGCTCGCGGTAGCTCGGAAGGTGCTGCGTCACTTTCAGCGCGAGCTCGGCGGTGCCGCGCCCGTGCAGCGCCGAGACGTTCACGAGCTCCGGCACACCCAGAGAGAACAGCTCGGTCGCTTGGAGCGCGCGGTCGGCGTTGTCCACCTTGTTCGCGACGTAGACGACGGGCTTGCTGCTCGAGCGGAGCAGCGCAATCGCTTCGCGATCCGGCGTGGTGGGCGGCAGCGTGCCGTCGAGCACGCATACGATCACGTCGGCCTCGGCGATGGCCGCCTCGACGTGTCGCGCGATGCCCTGTTGCATCGGGTCGCCGCTGGCGGGGTCGAAGCCTCCGGTATCGACGAGCGTGACGTCGCGACCGGCCAGATGCGCCGGGGCGTAATGGCGGTCCCGCGTGATGCCCGGTGCGTCGTCGACGATCGCGAGCGACTTACCCGCGAGCCGATTGAACAGCGTGCTCTTGCCGACGTTGGGCCGGCCGACGACTGCGACGATCGGTGTCACGACTTGCCTCCCGCGATTTTTTCGTAGCCGAGCTCGGCCAGCATGCGCGGCGTCTCTTTCCAGCGTGGGGTGACGCGGACGAACAGCTCGAGCTTCACCTTGCGATCCAGCAGCTTGGCGAGGCGCTTCTCGGCTCCCAGCCTCAGGGCCTTGATCACGGTGCCACCGGTGCCGACCACGATCTTGCGCTGGCCCACCTTTTCCACGTGAATCGTGGCCTGGATCAGGAGCGCGGGCGGGCGTCCGCCGGGCGGCGCGGCCGGCTCGTCGAAGCTGTCGATGCTGACCGCCACGGCGTGCGGGATCTCGCCCTTCAGACCCAGGAGCACCTGCTCGCGCACGTACTCGCGCACGAAAAAGCTCGACGGCTTGTCGGTCAGGGTGTCGTCGGGATAGCCAGCCTCGCCCTCGGGCAGCAGCTTGCCCACCTCATCGAGCAGCCGATCGATCCCGTCGTCTTGGAGCGCCGAGATCGGCACCAAGCTCCGGAACGGCACGACCTGGAGATAGCTCTCGAGCAGCGGCAAGAGCAGCCCCTTGTCGCGCACCAGGTCGACCTTGTTCAGCGCCAGCACCGCGGGCACCTTCTTGAGCCACGGCATGCTCTTCAAGAGCTCGGCGTCTTCGGGCGCGAGCTCTGCCAGGGGAGGGATGCCGTCACTCCGCTTGGTCTTCTTCTTGACCAGCTTCGCGCCGTTCGTGGCGTCCGTAACGAACACCACGACGTCGGCGCTCTCGGCCGCCGACATCGCCGAAGCGTTCATACGCGAGCCGAGCTCGGTCTTCGGCCGATGAATGCCGGGCGTGTCCAAGAACGACAGCTCGGCATCTTCGCGACGCACTACACCGAGCAGCGCGTCGCGCGTGGTTTGCGGTAGCGGCGATACGATCGCCAGCTGCTCTCCCAAGATGTGGTTGAGCAAGGTGGACTTGCCGACGTTGGAACGACCAACGATCGCTATCGTTCCGGCGCGCATCAGGCGTGGCTCATGGCTAAAAAGGATCCGCGTATTCCCAGAGAATCGGGGCTCGCGCAAGTTGCCGCCGCTAGTTTGCCGGAGTACGGCGCCGACTTGCGCCGAAATTGGCTCGCAATAGGCTTGTTAGTCCTGGCCGCGACCGCCCTGGTCGGGGGCGTAACCGGCGCGGCGCTCTGGGAGCCTTACGAGGTGAGCGTCGCGGAGCTTTCCCGGCGCATCGGGTTCAACCTGCTCGGCGGGGCGAGCTTGGGACTGCCCGGCGCCGACGACAGCGTCCCGATTCGGGCCGACCTGGGGCGTGGCGAGCTGCCCTTCACTTCGGCCGCGCTCGGATTGCGGCTATTCGGCTTGTCGAGCTGGGCCGGTCGCTTGCCGCTTTCGCTCTGGGCGCTGGCGGCCTTGCTCGTTCTCTATGCGGCGGTGGCTCGACTCTGGGACCGCCGCGCCGCTTCGTACGCGGCGCTCGTCCTCGCGACCACGCCGCTCTATTTTTTGCAGGCGCGCACGTTGCTGGGCGACGCGGTGACGCTCGCCAGTTTCGCGATCGCCTGGAGTGGACTTGCAGTCTCGCTGCTCACCCCTCGGCAGTCGGTGGTGGCTCGCGTCGGCTTCGCGGTCCTCGGTTGCGTGGGGCTGTACGCGGGGTTTTGGTGCCGTGGGCCGATCGTCGGCGTGGCAGTGCCGGCCGGTGCCGTGGCGCTCGCTGCGCTCAGCGACGCACGAGGCGCTACGCGCGCCTTCGCGCTCGGCCTCACCGTGCTGGCCGCGGCAGCGTTGATGCTGGGCGTGCAGGGCCTTTCGTTGTCGCGTGCGACTGGCGAGTACTCGGTCTTCGTCGGCAGCGCGCTGGGCCCACCCGAGCAGCTGCCCACCTTCGAGGCCGCCTTCACGAGCCTGGTGCACGCCTGTTTTCCCTGGAGCGCGCTCGCGCCGCTGCCGCTCGCCATGCTTTGGAGCGAGGCCCGCGATGAGCAGGGTTCAGAACGAGCGCGGGTCGTCTCCGCTGCCGCGCTCGCGCTCGGCGGCAGCCTAATCGTGTCGGGGTGGCTGTCGGCCTCGCTCGGTCCCGTGCTGCCTGCGGGCGTCGCGTGCCTGGCGGTCTTGGTCGGGGTCTCGCTCAGCGAGGTCGAAGCGGGCCGGCTGGGCTCGCCTCTTTTGGGAGTGGCGGTCGCGGCGGCGGCCCTCCTGATCGGCTTCGACCTGCGCACCTATCCGGACGCGGCGCTGGCTGGCTATGGCCTCCACGGCGCGACATTTCCCGAGGCGTTGCAGTCCATGTCGGGTCGATTCTGGCTTGCGAGCGGGCTATTGCTCGCCGTGGTGAGCGCCTCGTGCCTGAGTGAGCGCGAGCCTGAAACGGGACGCCTGCGTCGCTTCGATCGCAGCGAATACGCGGGTGCGCTCACCGCGCTGCAGCGGACTTGGGACGGCAATCTCGTGTTCGCGCTGCTGGTGCTCGAGGCCGGGCTCGTAGGCTTCTTGCTTCTGTCCGCGATCAGCGAGCGCGTCGTGCCCATCCCACAGCTCGAAAGCTTCGGTTCTTTCACGCGGCAGCTGGTGGCGCTGTCGGCGATCGCGGTGCCGTTGTCGGCGCTGGTCCCGCTGGGCGCCATGTTCGTGCGCGATCTCGTGCGCGCTTGCTGCTCCGATTTGTGGCCGGGACCGCTGCGACCCTTCTCACTGACTCGCGCGCAAGGCCTGCTCTGCGCAGGCGCGCTGCTCGGGTTGTGCCAGAGCGCCTGGTTCTATCCGAAGCTTTCCCGGCAGCTCTCCCCGAGCGAAGTATTCGAGCGCTACCGCGAGCTGTCTCGCGGTAGCGAGCCGCTCGGGATGCTGGCGCAGCAGGGCGCGGCGGCCGTCTACCAGGGGGGCGCTCACTCGGCCGCCCTTGCCGACGTGGACGCAGCGTTCACCTGGCTCGGCGGCGGTCAGGGCGGTCGACGCTGGCTCGTGCTCCGCAAGACCGACCTTCCCGAGCTCAATGCCCGATTTCGCGAGCAGCACGCGCGTAACCTTCCGATCCTCGACGCTCGCTCGAGCGAGCTCCTGCTCGCTTCGGATAGGCTGATCGCTGGCGAGCGCAACGAAAGCCCGCTCGCCCCACTCCTGCTCGACGCGGCGCCGCGACCCGAGCACCCGCTGCACGCCGTGCTCGACGGAAAGCTCGAGCTGCTGGGCTGGAGCCTGCAGTCATCGACCGGTGAGTCCGAGCAGCAGCTCGCACCGTCCACCAGCTACCGCCTCGTCGTCTTCTATCGGGTGCTCGCGCCGCTGCACGGCGCTTGGCAGGCGTTCGTTCATCTCGATGGATTGCAGCGGCGCTTCAATGCCGATCACGAGCTGCTAGATGGGAAGTACCCCACTTCGCTCTGGCGGCCCGGTGACGTGCTGGCCGACAGTGCCGAGGTCCTGCTCGAGCCGAACTTCTCGCCCGGTCGCTACCGCCTCTACTTCGGTCTGTTCTCCCCGGCGCGTCGACTGGCCGTGACAGAAGGCCCCGCCGAGGACGACCGAATCTTGGGTGGGGTGCTCCAAGTCCGGTAACACGTTCGCCTTTTCGAGCGTGACAGCAACCCGAGGCAGCGGTAGAGCCATCCCGTGAGCGAGGAGCAACCCAAGCCGTCGGAGCGGCCGCCGGTGTCGGATCGCCGTAGCTCGGACCGTATCGAGGTCACTTGGTCGGTCGACTGCGAGTCGAAGGACACCTTCCTCTACGCGAACATCACCAACATTTCGGAGTTCGGCATCTTCGTGCGTACTCAGGAGCCGCTCGAGGTGGGGACGCGGCTGATCCTGCGCTTCGCGCCGCCAGATTCCGAGGAGCCCTTCGTCCTTCAGGGGCAGGTGCAGTGGGTCAACGCCGTCCGCATGCTCGCGGACAACCCGAACCCCGGCATGGGCATTCGTTTCGTCGAGCTGACGACCGACGCGCGCAGCCGGCTGATCGACGCAGTCCGCACGATTGCCTACGTGCGCGACAACGTGAACTAGCGATTTTTCAGTGCGAACGCGCGTTCGCGGTCGCAAATGGGCCGTTTTGAGCGGCTTTACTGACGAAAGCGTGACGACACGCTTGCATCGGGCTGCTAGAGTCCGCGGCGCATGCTGCCCCGGTTCGCCGCAGACTACCGCACGCTCCTCTGGACCATGGTGCTCACGCCCGGTCTGGTCGCCCTGCAATTCGCCCGCCCTGAGCTGGTCCCGTACCTCAGTTGGCTCAGCTGCTACTTCGCGCTGGCCTGCGGTGTGATCGCGCACAATCACAACCACTGCCCGACCTTCAAGGAAAAGCAGTACAATCAGCTGTTTGGCAACTGGATCAGCGTCTTTTACGGCTATCCGACCTTTGCCTGGATCCCGACCCACAACCTGAACCACCACAAGCTGGTGAACCGGGCTGGCGACGCCACCATCACGTGGCGCTACACGAATCGCCACAATGTCCTGGTGGCGGTGACGTACTTCTTCGTCTCGTCTTACTTCCAGAGCGATCCGATCAAGGCCTACATCTCCAAGGCCAAGGCCGGTAACCCCTCGCTCTACAGCCGCATCATTCGGCAGTACCTGTTCTGGGGCGGGTCACACGTTGCGCTCTGCGCCCTGGCCATCGCGCTCCACGGCGTGAAAACCGGCCTCTTCGTTTACGGCATGGTGTGCTTCATCCCGGCGTTCTTCGCGCTGTGGACCATCATGCTCTTCAACTACGAGCAGCACGTCCACGCCGATCCCTGGTCGGAGCACAACCATTCGCGCAGCTTCACCAGCAAGCTGCTCAACTTCTTCCTGTTCAACAACGGCTACCACGCCGCGCACCACGAGTTTCCGGGCCTGCACTGGAGCAAGCTGTACGAGGCTCACCTCGAGCTGGCTCCGAAGATCGACCCGCAGCTCATGCCGAACAGCATGTGGTTCTACTTCTTTCGCCAGTACGTGCTGGCCACGTTCATCCCGAGCCTCGGGACCAAGCAGGTCGGCCGCGCTGGCTTCGATCCGCCAGACGGCAAACCCGTCGATCTCGCCTCGCACGACGTCGCCGCTGCCGAAGCCGGCACCAACGCCCAAATGTTCGGCGTCTGACGGGCGCCGCTACGGTGAGGGCTTAGGTCCCGCGGGTTTCGCGGCGGGCTTGCTCTCGGCGGGTGGGCTGGCTGGGGCGGCCGCGCCCGCGGCTGCAGGTGCGCTGGCCTTGGCTTTGCGGGCGGCGGCGACTTGTTCTTCGCGCGTGCTCAACTCCTGCAGGGCGGTTTCGGCGCGCGAGCGGTACTCGGCGACTTCGAGCAGGGCCTCGAGGCTTTGTCGTGCGCGTGAAAGCTCGCCGAGCGCCCTGTAGCAATCGCCGGCCTGCCACGCCGCTTCACTCCCGGACGGAGTGCCGCGGTAGCGTGAATGTACCTCCTCATAACGGGGGGCTGCTGCCGGGCAACCGCGCTGGCGGCGCAGGGCCTCGACCGCTTGGAGGGCGGCGAGGGGGGCGTCCGTACCTCCACGCGCTGCAATTTCTTCGAAGCGCTGCTGGGCTTCCACGTAGCGGCCGCCCTGCAGGGCGCCGGTGGCGGCTTCGAGCGAGTCCGCTTCGGGCGCTGCCGCAACGAGACCTTCGCCGTCGGCCGGCGCCTCCTTATCGGTATCGGTCGCTTCGGCAGCGGGCACTGGCCCCGCATACGAGTTTCGGAGCTGGAGCTTGTCGTCGCCGCGCTCGCGCATCGCGAACGCTTCGCCCTTCGATGTCGCTGCCTTGGGCGCGGCCATCGGGGCAGCGCTCGGCGGCTCGTCGCGGCGTCGCTCCGGTGCCGGCAGGATCGCGACGTGCTCCGCTTCTGTTTCCGGGATGCCACGCTCGGTCACGAGCACGCTGTCGTGAGCGCCGGGCCTGGCGCGCAAAAAGAACAAGCTCGACCCAATCATGAGCAGCAGCAGCGCGGCCATCGCGAGCTGAGGTCGCATCGCGTACACCGCGAGGATCGACACACCGCGCCCGAGCTTCTTGCGCAGAGGCAGACGAGCGTTCAATCGCTTTTCGGCTTCGAGGATCCCAAGCTCGAGCCCCTCGGGCGGGTCCACTAGAGGAAGCGCGCCAACCTCGCGCGTGGCGCGGAGCCCGGCGCTGACGTTCTTGCAACGCGAGCAGTGCTCGATGTGGCGCCGAGCTGCAGCATCGGTGAGCTCGTCCAGCTCTCCGTAGAGCAGGTCGAGCACGATGCGATCGAACTTCTCGCAATCCATGGCTAGCTGGCTCGGTCGCCCGAGCGCGCCTCCGATAGTGGCCGATTTCGGGGAGAAATGGCGGCAAACTCAGGGTCAGCGCAGCGCACGGGCATACTCCTCGAACTCGGACAGCGCTAGCTTCAGGCGATCGAGCGCGTAGCGCATGCGGCTCTTGACGGTGTTCTCGGAGGCCCCGGTGATCTCCGCGATGTCCTTGAAGGGCAGGTCCGCGATCTCCCTCAGTAGGAAGACCTCGCGCTGGTCGTCGGGCAGGGACTCGACCGCCTTCACGATCGACGCCTGCACCTCCGACGACACCGCGGCCCGCTCGGCGTTGGCGGACGGGTGCTGGGTCGCCATCGACTCACCGAGTGTGCGCCCTTCGGCCTCGGAGCCCGTGGGTTGGTCGAGCGACGGGTGGCGTCGGTGCTGCAGTCGTCGCAGCTGATCGATGCAGAGGTTTCTCGCGATGGCATACAGCCAAGTCGAAAAGCGAGCCTCGTGTTTGAACTCGGCGGCGTTCTGCACGAGCCGCATGAAGACTTCTTGCGTGATGTCTTCGCACAGCGCGGGGGCTCGTAGTTGACGGAGCACGAAGTTGTAGACCTGCTTGTTGTGCCGGTTCACCAGCAAGGCGAACGCTTCGCGGTCACCACGCTGGTAACGAACCATCAGCACCTCGTCCGAGGCATCTCCGCGAACGGCCGCCATCCCGTTCCGACTCTTTCAGGGGAGCGGAAGATGCCGGGCTCGAGGGGGCGGAGCAGCGTGCTCCGCGCCTCAGGTTCAGACGCACGGGCCCTGGGATCGATCTTCCGTTGAACTAGAGCCCAAGGTAGCGCTCGCGGGAGCCTCGGGGCAAGGCAAGGCGCAGCCCGAGCGCATCAAACGCTATCAAACCTTTGATGATTCTCTGCCGGGGGGCTCAGCCCCCACGACCAAAATGCGGCTCTTAGCCAAGCCGCATTTTTGACTGGGCATAGCCGTTGGCGGTCCGCGTTT
>JBEHXA010000064.1:0-18840 GCA_048498935.1 Myxococcota bacterium | reverse complement strand
GTGAGCTCCGTCGTGGGGGCCTCGCCCGGGACGGGCATGGCGAACGCGATGATGCCGTCAGGGGTCTGCGCTGCCTCGGGCTCGACCGTTAACGGCTGCTCCAGCAGGGGAACGCGCGGATCCGCTTGCCACTCGCCGAACGGAAGGCGTTCGGGCTGCCGTGCGTCCTTCAGCGAGGGCACCAGGTGGCCTGGGCGCACGCGGCGGCTCGCCGGCGACAGCTTACCGCTCGGCGAACTCGAGCTCGTCGCGGCGGCGCCCAGCGCGAGCGGCATGCCCGACGCGGGACCATACGAGAACGATCGCAGTGGCTCGCCGTTCGGTCGCACCCAGCGCGCGCGCAGCTCGGTTACCGCCGACTCCCGGCCCGGGAACACGGTCTGAACCGCGTACTTCAGCTTGAAGGCGTCGACCTTCCAAGCACCGTCGTTGTCCTCCATCACACGCGCGCCGTCGATCAGCTGCGGGCCGCCGACTAGGAGATACTCCATGCAGTAGCTGCCGGCCGGAGCATCGACCTTGGTCGCAAGGTCACCGTCGGTCAGTCGAACGTCGCCCCAACCGTCGGCCTTGCGCAGTTGTAGGGCCACCGGCGTAGTGCCATTCAGGACCTGGATCTCCGACGCTTCCACGCGGTCTTGCGACTGCCGGATGCAGAACTGCACGCGGTCCGTGGTAACGGGCGTGAAGCTTTGCTGGTTCCAGCTGGGCATGGCGCGGGGAGTCGCGGTCCAGCCAAAAGCGTCTGCGAACGGCTGAAACACGCAGGTCGGGTTCGGGTCTCCGAACACGTCGATCTCGTAGAGCGAGTTGCCATACTGGGTGGTGCGCGCGTACGAGTACATGCGCACGTAGCGAGCCTGGACGTTCAGGTCGTCGATGTCGTCGACGCCTCCGTTGCCGTTCGGTTCGGAAAACACGGTCGTCCAGGTCGAGCCGTTGTCCGAAACTTGGATGTCGTAGCGCGCGCTGGCTGCGCTCTCCCACTGAAGCTTGACCGAGCGGATGAAGCGCTTTGCGCCGAGATCGACCGAGAGCCATTGCGGGTCTTTGAACTGACTCGACCAACGGGTGCCAAGGTCGTCGTCGATGGCCTTGCTCGCCGTCTTGATGGTGTTCTCGCTGGACGACGCGGTCGCGCTGGCGATCGGCAGTGATTCGTCGCGGCATTCGCTGGATACGGGCAGCGCGTCTTCCAGGTCCCATTTTTGCGCGGAGGCTGCGTTGGCAGCGTCGCACGAGGTGGCGCGCGCCTCGAGGTCGTCGTTGGCTTTGACGTAGCGTTCCGCGTCGTTGCTGTTCACCACGCCGTCGCCGTTCTTGTCGGCCATCAGCGCCTTTTTGTTGCCACAAGGCTCGGTGGCGAAGGCCGTCGCCGTCGTGACCGAGCTCTCGGTCGCCCGAAGCTTTTTCGTGCTGGGGTCGACCTTCACGTACTTGCCGGTGCTGAGCGCTTTGAGCTTGAAGCCGGCTCCGAAAGGCACCGAAACGAAGCGTGGTGCGAGGCTCGGATCGGTGGTGCCGCCGGACCAGTTCAACGTCAGCCCGTTCAACACGACGTAGCGGCTCGAGCGATTGGACTTGAGCAGGATGGTCTCGCCGGCTTCGAAAGCCTGCGACACCTCGCCCACGCTCTCGTGCTCGCCTCCACCTGCGCTGCAGCCCAGAAGCAGCAGCGCGCTCGCCATGGATGCTGGCGCAAACGCCCAACGGTGCGCAGACGCCTGCGTACCACGCCGATTCAGCCCGACTTGCATGACCTGCTCCCTGTGTCCCTGCCTGTCCCCCGGCGGACAGACGCGGAGGGACTCTCGGCGATTTCCGCCACCTGTGCAACGGGTAACGCCGCGAGGCTGATTTCGCAAGGTGACGTAGCGGCGAGGGTGGCTCGTCGGGTCGGGGTAGGTGCGCTACGGTTGCGGGGTGCTGTGGTCGCGTACCGGTTGGCTGCTCGGCGTCGCCTTGACGGCGCTTTCGGCCGCGGGTTGCCAGACGCAGCGCACCCCAACTCGACTGCTGGCTGTCGGAGCACCGGCGAGCGCCGGCAGCTCGGGCAGTGGCAGCAGTGGCGACAGCACGAGCGGTGGCAGCGCCGGACTGGGATCGGGGCCAACGCCTGCTGACTTTCTGCGGGACGACGCGCCGCGTGCCGCCCCTTTGCGTCGACTGACGCGCGCCGAGTACCGAAACCTCGTGCGCGACGTGCTCGGGGTCGAGCCGCCAGCCGATTACACCCTACCCGAAGATTGGACGAACGCTGGCTTTCGCAGCACTGCGGAGCAGCTGACCACGGTGGCAATGGGGGACCGCTACCTGGACGCCGCGCTCGAAGTGGGCGAGCGCCTCTTGCCCACGATTGGCGAGCTGATGCCCTGCCGCGCGACCGACCTAACTGGTGAGCGCAGCTGCATCGATGCCTGGCTCACCAGCTTCGGTCCGCGTCTATTTCGTCGGCCAATCGCCGAGGAAGAGCGAACGCGCTTTCTGGCGACGTTCGAGAAGGCGCGCGCTAACGAGTCTTACGAACAAAGCGCGAGCTTGGTGGTCGAGGCCGTCCTGGTGGCGCCCGAGCTCCTCTTCATCGAGTTGCCGTCGAGCGATCGAGTAGGTGAAGCGCTCCCGCTCGACAGTTGGCAGATTGCCGCGCGGCTTTCGCTGCTACTCTGGGATTCTACTCCGGACGAGCCGCTATTGGCGGCCGCTGAGCGGGGTGAGCTGACGTCACGCGCCGCTCTCGGTGAGCAGGTCGAGCGCTTGCTGGCCGATCCGCGCGCACGCGCGACGGTGCGCTCCTTTTTCGACGATTGGCTCGGGCTCGCCAAAATCCCGAGCTTGGCAGCCGATCCCAACAGCTATCCGTTCTTGTCGCGTGAGCTCATGGCCTCGCTCGCCGAGGAGACGCGCGCCTACGCCGAGGACGTCTTCCTGGAGCGCGATTTTAGGGAGCTGTTCGTGTCTGCGCGGCGCTTTCGGAGCCCGCTGCTCTCGACCTTCTACGGCGATCAACTGAGTCGAGCAGAGGGCATTGCCGGCTACGACGCCGAAGTCACGGAGCGTAGCTTCGGCCTGCTGTCGCAGTCGGGGTTCTTGATGAGCCTAGCTCGTGCAGAGCCGTCGCTACCGATTCATCGAGGCGCTTTTGTGCGCCGCAAGCTGCTGTGCGGTCAGTTGCCGTCGGCTCCGCCCGGCGTTGCCGTTCCTCTTCCGGCCCTCAGCGCGGGAATCGGCAAGCGCCAGAGCATCACCGATCATACAGCGGGTGAGCCGTGCCACGCCTGTCACGGCCAGTTCAACGGGTTGGGTTTCGCGCTCGAGCACTTCGACGTCGCTGGTGTGTGGCGCGACGAGGAAGACAAGCTACCGATCGACACGCTCGTCCAGTTCGACGAGCCAGGGCTGCCAGCCGAAGTGGACGGAGCGCTTCAGCTCTCCGAGGCGCTCGCCAATAGTCCCAAGGCGCGTGCCTGTGCGATCGAGCAGCTCTTTACCTTCGCGCTCGAGCGGCTGCCGACCAGCGCAGACCAAGCGTGGTTCGACGACCTGGGACGCAGCTTCGAGGCGTCGGGCTTCAGCATGAAGGCGCTGCTTACCGAGCTGATCTTGAGCGACGAGTTCAAGCGCCGCATCGAGCCGGGGGTGCGAAAATGAGCGTAAATTCGCGCTCCTCGCGACGAATGGTGCTGCGCGGCGCTGCCGGGCTGTGCTTGGCGCTACCCTGGCTCGAAAGCGCTTTGCCCCGTCACGCGCGGGCGCAGACGCTGCCGGCCCCCAAGCGCCTGCTGATCTGGACGCAGCCGAACGGGACCGTGATGGATCGCTGGGTGCCGAGCGCCGGCGCGAGCGAAAAGGACTTCACGCTCTCCGAGATTTTGAAGCCGCTCGAGCGCCACCAGACCGATCTGGTGGTCGTCCAGAACCTGATGCAGCGGGCCACCAGCGGACACCAGTACGTGTCGTCGCTCACGGGCTGGGATTGGGTCGATCTCGGCGCGCCAAAGTACCTGTCCAAGGGAGTCTCGCTCGATCAGTACGTGGCGCAGCAACTCGCCGGCGTCACGCCGCTGGCTTCGCTCGAACTCGGGGTGTGCCAAGCCGAGGACGGTCAGGGCGCGGTCTCTTGGTCGGCAGCGGGCAAATCGGTGTTGGCGGAGGCCAGCCCCTTCAAGGTGTACTCGCGCTTGGTGGGTGGAGGCAGCTCGACCGTTACCGACAACGCGACTGCCGCACGGCTGCTCGCGCATCGCCGATCGGTCATCGACACCGTACTCGATCCCTTGAGCGAGCTAGAAAGGCGGCTGGGAAGCGAAGATCGGGCCGCCATCGACAACTACCTGGAGTCGGTGCGTGGCGTGGAGCACGAGCTCACCGCGCTTCAGACGCGGCTGGGCAGTTGCACCATGCCCGAGCTCGGCCCGGACCCCAGCGTGCCCGGTCAAGCGCCTTGGTGGGCCGACTACGCCAACGCGCCGGCTCTGCTGGCCTTGCAGCGGAAGCTCGCCGTCACCGCGCTGGCGTGCGATCTCACGCGCGTCGTCACGCTCACGGTGGCGGGTAGCAGCGGCGGCGTCCGAACCTTCGACTACATCGACGGCGTCTCGCAGCGCCTCGACTGGCATGGCTTTTCTCACGAAGTGGAGAAGGGGAGCGACTTCGAGCTCACCCAGATCGAAAAGTGGCACGCCGAGCAACTCGCGCTGCTCATCGACGATCTCAAGGCTGTCGGCGAGCCCGGGGGCGGCTCCTTGCTGCAGAACACGCTAGTGATGACCAACAACGAGTACGGCAGCAACGGCCCGGTCGCTTCCCTTGCCGCTGACCCTGCGAGCGGTCAGCACGTGAACCTGACGCACCAGCCCAAGCTGATGCCCTACCTGCTCTTTGGTCAATGCGGTGGCGCTCTTCAGACCGGTCGCAATCTCGTGCTGCCATTCAGCAGCGGTGCGCGGGACCCCTCGCAAGGCAATGGTTACTCGCACACGAGGCTGCTCGTCTCGGTCCTGAATGCGCTCGGCTTCGAAGACACGAGCTTCGGCGATCCCGCAAACGCTGAGGGCGGCGTCCCGGGGCTGCTCGCGTAGCGTTGCCCTTCACCCTCGTCGGTCAGGCGAGTAGCTCGTCGATCAGCGCGATGCGGCCGCCGGTCAGATCGGCTCCAAAATCGCTGACGCCCAGATCGAACACGCCGTTCATGATCGTGAAGTAGAGGTCGCGCAATGGCCGCGTGCCAAGATCGAGGTGCTGATCGGCCTTGAGCTTGCCGCCGCCCCCGCCGACCAACAGCGCTGGCAGGTTGTTGGCGGCATGGTTGCGGCCGTCCATGCAGCTACCCAAAAAGACGACCGTGTTGTCGAGCACCGTCCGGCCGTCGCCATCGTCGATTTGATCGAGCTTTTGGCAGAGCTCGGCGACCTTGCCCACGTTCCACCAAGTGATGGTCGCATACTCGTCGATGAAGCCGAGCGACGACGAGAAGTAGGGGCCGCAAACTCCGGTCGCGGGAGTCGAACCTTGCGCGGTGAAGGAGCGGCGCGGCACGTGATCGTAGCTGAACTCACTGCGCTCGTCCTCGAGCATGTGGCTCACGATACGAGTAGCGTCGCACTCGAAGGCCAGCGCGATTAGGTCGTTCATCAAATCCGCGTGCGTGCCCTTGTTGTATTCGAGGGTGTTCTGGCGAAAGCCTTCGGTCTCGTTCTCGAGGTCGATGTCGGGAAAGACGGGGCGGGTAGGGAGGTTACAAGCGCGCGTGCCCGGCATTCGAGCCGCGTCGATGTCTTGTTCGACGCTTCGCACGGAATCGAGGTATGCGTCGAGCTTGTGCTGGTCCGCGGCGCTCAACTTGCTTCGCACCGTGTTTGCGCTTTCGAGCACTGCGTCGAGTACGCTGCGCTTTGCCGCGCGAGCCTTGGCAAGCTCGTCGGTCGACACGCCGCCCGGGCCGCCGACCAGAACGTCGAAGACCTGCTTGGGATCTACGAGCTTGTAGAGCGGCTGCGTCGGGGTCTTCCACGACATGCTGCGGCTGTGTGAACAGGGCTGACCGTCACAAGAGCTTTTGCACGACGAGAGACCGACCTGAAGCGACTCGAGCGGGGTTGATCCGGCGAGCGCTGGGTGAGTGGCGATCACCTGATCGGCCGAGACTCCGTTGATGTCCTGCCAGCCGTTCTGCTCCCGGAGCTTGCTGGCGTCGACGCAAGTCAGCCAACCTCCGGAGAGGCGGCCGTGCGACGGTTCTACCGAGGAACCGCCGTTGGCGTTGAACGCCGACCCGTTCTCGAGGCCCGAGATGACCGTCGTTTTGGCCTTGAGCGCTGCGAGCGGGGCGAGCACCGACGACAGCGACCAGTTGCTGCCGGTGAGCGTGGGCTTCCAAAGGGGGGGAGCGCCGAGCGGCAGATAGATTGGCAGGAAGCGCAACCGTGGCTGCGGCGCCTGTGCGCCCGAGGTCCGCGCCGTCAGCGAGGCTAGCCAAGGCAACGCCAGCGCGACGCCAGCACCGCGCAGCACCGCCCGCCGCGAGCAACCCAGCCCACGCACCACCGAAACCATGCCTGTTCGTGTCTGGAGCCGCCCGGCGCCGTGAAACTTTGTCGGCGCGGCTAGGGCCGGGGTTTCGGCATGCGCATGATGTCGCCGCCGACTGGGCTCGGAGTGCGCGGCAGCCGCGCTGTGAAGTAGATGAAGTCTTCGTCGAGTGCGTAGGTGTCGAGCTCGTCGAAGGTGCCCAAGGCGGTGCTCGGGGCGCAGCCGCTGTCAGCACAAAAGTGTATCGCACCGTAGTGGCGGACGACGGCCGAGCCCTCGACCGACTCGTGCCGATCCATCCAATACACGCCGAGCTCGTCCGCGCGCAGGCGCACTTTCTCTCCGGCCTCTGCTTCGAGCACCGTGGGGTCACCCTCGCATCCCGAAAACGGGCAGCGCAGAATCCGCGATGTTTCGTCGAGCCAGTAGACGAATCGGCTATTGACCGCGATTTCTCCGGTCCCAAACCCGATGCCGCCGGCCTGGTCGCCCTCGATGATCGTGACCGCCTCGGACGATCCATCCTTGGGAGCCCGCCGAATGCGCGATTGCAGCACCCAGAAAGCGTCGGTTCCGAAAAACAGCGGTAAGGCACCTTCACCGAAGGGAGTCCGCTCCGGAGAGTTACCGCAACCGCCTGCCGCGCATCGATAGAGCTCGTTGCTTGAAAGCCAGTACGCCCCACCCTGATCTGCGACGAGGCCCTCGAGCCAGAGCGACGGGTCTCGCATCAAGCGGGTCGGCTCGGCGCCGCAGCCCGCTCTCGGGCAGGTGAAGAGCGTCCCCCGCGGTGGGGAAGCGAGCCAAAACACCGAGCCTTCCGACACCGCCACGTTGGCGTAAAGCTGAATACCTGCGCTGGAGAGCTCGGTCGTCGAGGCAGCATAGGTGACGACGCTGTGCGCGCAGTCCTCCTTCAGGCAGCTACGAAAGGCTCCGGCGGCGGCTTGCCAGTACAGGCGTTGCTCGTCGACGAGGAGGATCCCCTCCGTGAGCGGGGCTCCCGGAGGCTGATAGATTCGAGTCGGTCCGTCCGGCTCGTCGGCGGCCCCGGCGCCGCCTGCAGTCGATTCGTGAGCCAGCTGGACGGTGCGACCCGAGCAAGCCGTGAGAAAGGTTAGGCCGGTCGCCAGCGCGACCTTGAAAGATAGCTTCATCGCTCGTGCCCCCCGGTCTCGCGAGACGAACGACGTAGCACGGTAGTCGGATGGTCCGTTGGAACGTCCGGATCGCGGCTTTGCGAGGTAGTCGCGGTGTAGAGGTAGCCACTGTCGAGCGCGAAGGCGTTCGTCGTAGCGAGATTGCTTGCGAGCTTTTGCGGCTCACACTCGTCGAGCCGGCACGCTGATACGGCATACTCGTAGGCGTCCGTTTCGTGCTCCACGTACAGCACGGAGGCGTCGAGCTGGAGGCCCATCGGGAAGCGAATGGGTGCGACAACCGTTTCCGGTTCGGCGGAGGCGCCTGAGAGTGAAAGGCGCTTGATCGCCCCGGATAGCAAGTTTTCGCTCCAGTAGACGTAGCTGGAGTCGACAGCGAGGCCCGACACCGTCGAGCCGTCCCCAGGTTGACCATGCCCGTAGTACGGGTCGACTCTCACGTTTGCCACGAGCGTCTCGGGCTCGCTCGTCCCGTCGTTGCGCGCTCGCTTGAGGTCGGTTGAAAGGTCACGCGTTTCCAGCCAATAGACGTACGCGCCGTTTGCGGCGATCGCCCATACGAGCGAGGTCACGCTGTCGCTCGGGAGCGGGACCGAGATCGGAACCGCGCCTTCGGTTCCCAATGCGATGACCTGCACCTGCATTCCGTCCGACAGGTAAAGGTGATCATCGTCGATCATCAGGGCCGTCGGCTCGATATCCGGCAACACCACGCGCGATAGCGTCGTGTCCGTCGTCGCCACGGCCACGACGCCGGGTGGCCTCGCCGTGCTCGCGTAGAAAAGTTCCCCCCCTCGGACCGCGAAGCCCCCGAACGAGCTCGCTTGCTCACTGTAGGTGGCCACCGTGCCTGCGCAGCGCTGCTTGTCGCAGCCGCGCAGTGCTCCCGCTGCGGTCAGCCAGTAGACCCTTTCATCGTCGACGCCCAACTGCACGATGTGCTCACGCACCGTGCCGAGCACATTGGGATCGTGACTGGGAATGACCTTGCCTGGTTGGTCGAGCTCCACGGTCTGGCCGCAACCAGCCACCGCCAGCAGCAAGACCCCCACCGCCGTGATCGTTTTTGCCTGCTTCGAGTGCATCGTGTCCTCGCCTGCAGTTGGTGGCCACGCCCTCATTCCCGTCATGGAAACTGCGCCTCGAGACCCAGACCGGCTGCGGCGGTCAACCAGGGCGAGCTCCAGACATCTTGATCTTGGAGGCGCAGCGTTACCGGCACCAGCGGCTTCAGCACGTCCAGGTCGATGAGCAGACGCAGGTTACTCGTTAGAGCCGGCGCGAACACGAGTCTTGCGCCGACGCTAACCTGCAGGGTGCTCTGACGGTAGGGCTCGGGCACCTGCTCGCCTTCCGTGATCAGTGAGCCGACGCTCGCGAGCACGCAAGCTCGTGCCCAACCCGGTGCGTAGCAGGGTGCGAGCGCGAAGCTCAGGAGCGAGGCGCTCGCGACACCGCCTTCCACCTCGGTGGAGACTGGCAATTGATCGGCAAACTCCGCGCTGAGCGCGAACCAATCGCGCTGGAAGCCCGCCGCCAATCGAAAGCCAAGAGCCGGGGCCGGTGCCGTGCCGAGCGCCGAGAAGCCCTGCGCGCGCCCCACGAAATGAGTCGACGACGTTGATACGGCGCTCGTCGAAGGAGGCGGCGGCGTGGCCTTTGCGGGAGTTGCTCGTGGCGGCTCGGCTTCCGTGGGCGGCTCGCTCGGGGGAGTCGTCTTCGTGGCTTCGACCGCGGGATCGCCCTCTGTCGCCGGTGCTGTCGCGCCGGCTCGCTCTGGAACGTCCAGGGCCGCGGCTGGGTCGAGTGCGATGCTGATTGCTAGCGCCAGCGAGGCCACCAGCTCCTCACATTGCTCGGGGCGTTCGTGCAATTCTCGAGAGCCACGGATGATTCCGTCTTCGTCGAGCAGGCGCAGTTGAGCACGCAAGCCGTCGTCGACGCTGGTGATCTCGACCACGATGGCTTGCCGCGCAGCCGGGAAGAAGGGGTCGTACCCGAGTCGTTTGCTGACCGCTTCGCGTAGCGCGGTCCGATCTGGACACGCCTGCGCGCCGTCATCGCGTGCGTATTCCAGGCGAGTCGCGTCGCCGGGCGCTGCGCTTGCAGAAACAGCGCTGGCGCAGATTCCGCCGCCCAGGAGCGCAGCTAGCTGCCAGTGGGGGATCACGGCTCGGACGCAGCGGGATCGACGACCCCGCCAAAAAGGCTATTCGGGTACGCAGCGCGGAAGGCTTGGGCGCGTTGTCGCGCTGCCTCGCTCTGCCCCGACGCGACGAGGGCGCGGATGGCCAGCGCTTCGCGCTCTTCAGCGAGACGCCCGTTCGGAAAGCGCGCGCGGTGCCGCTCCGCCATTTCGAGCGCGGCAGTGGCATCGCCGTGCGCGGCACTCCTCCGAGCCTGATCGAGCAGGGCGCGTTCCCGCGCCAGCTCGGATGCCTCGGTTTCGAACACGGCTGCTGGCTTCAGGGCAGCGACCGTCGACTCCTTGATTCTGCTTGCGACCGGCGTGGGCACGGGCACGGCGCTCGGTGCCGCGGGTGGTGCGAGCAGCGGCACCGGGCGATCGACGTAGACGATTTTTACGTCGGCTGGACGTAGCGAACTGTAGATGCCTGCGCCCGCGACGCCGCCAAGCAGCAGAGCACCGACGCTCAGCGCTGCGAGCTTGAGGCTGCCCACTTGGCTGAGCAGCGCCCCTCTGGCTGCTTCGCGCGTAGCGTGGTCCGTCAGTTGATCGACCTTGGCTGCCGCTGCCGCTGCCGCCGCAGTAGCGGCTGCGACTTGCACGCTCGAGAGCAGCGCCGCGTAGACGCGCTCTTTCGCGCCGTCCGGCGGCTCTTCTCCCGACCCGAGCCCGCGCAGCTGCCCGAGCGCCGTCACGCTTCACCTCGCTGGGCGCGCAGGCGTCGCACGGCCTGCTCGTATTCCTGCCGAGCTAGGCGTAGTCGGGAGTACGCGGTGTTGAGGGGGATGTTCAGTGATTCGGCGATCTCCGGCATGGTGTGGCCCTCGACCTCGTGAAGCAACAGCACGGCGCGACGCTCGATCGCGACGCGCTTCAGGGCGCGCTCGGCCAGCTCGAGCTCTTGGCGCGTGATCAGCTGCTCGTCTGCGCGCGGCAATGGATCGTGCAGCTCCGGCGGCACGATCGAAAGCTCGACCTTGTGCCGCGCCAAGTCGCGATAGTTCGACGCCGCGTGAAACGCGAACGCGAACAGCCAGGGGCGCAGCGGGCGACTCGGGTCGTAGCTATTCAGCTGCGCATGAACCTGCAGAAAGACCTGCTGCGCGACGTCCTCGAGGTCGCGCTCCTGGATCCCCAAGCGCTTGAGCGCATTCCACACATACGCAAATTGCGAATCGAATAGCTCACGGAACGTCAGCTGCGTCACCGCAGGTGCTGTCTCTGGTTCCGCCAACCGCTCGCGCACGCCCATCGTCCCTTGCATTAGTGGCACCACCGGGGCATCCGTCACGAAATCGTTCGTCGGTCACGCGGCCGAATTGGCGCCGCGCGCGATTAGGGTGCCGTGACGTCGTAGCTGAAGGTGGGGGTCGGCAAGACCGAAACGCAGCCGTCGTCGGTCGCGAGTAGCCCAGGGGGATCGAGCTCGACGTGCCCAGACGTACTCGTCCAGCTCATCGGTTGTGACGTGTAAACGCTGTCGCCACCCGACGCCGCCAGGGTCCACGTGAGCGCAGTTGGGACCGAGGTGCCGACCGTATGCGTGGCGCCGGCCGCGAAAGCTGGGCGGAGCTCCAACAACTTGCCGACGATTGTGAAGGTTTGAACGATGTCCGCGTTGGGCACCGAGGTGCCAGCGGCCGGCTTCACGTCTTTGAGCGTGAGCACGAGCGGCTCTTGAACGGTGCCGCACCCCGCGGTTGGGGTCCCCATTTTAGGCTCCTTTTCCTGGTCAGAATCGTCGTCGCCCGACCCACACCCCACTGCCACGAGACCGAGCACGGCACAGCCCACTACCCAACCCACGTACCCTTGTTCCATGCGGTGAGCTTGCGAGGGGGGTTGGACGCCGTCAAGCCAATGCCTGTGCCCGGACACTGGGCCCTACCAGAGCGTGCTCGCGCTCGATGGCGCCACCTGCGGTCTCCTCCCAACTGGACGTCTGGAATGTTGGGGCGGCTTCGCGCGGCCCGCTCAGTGAGCTAGGCCGGCGTTTACGGCGAGAAGATGCGCCAGCGGCGCTTCTGCCCGCTCGGAGGCTGCGCAGGGGCGCGCGGCGGAGCGATGCACGAGAGCTCGTCGGCGTAAGTCTGCTGAAGGATCTCCAGCTGATCGACGAGCGCATGAAGCTCGTGCATGAAGGCGATGCGTTCTTCGGCATCCCAGCGAATCCGGGCAGCGCAGTCGCGGTCGATCAGGCGCCGCGCCAGCACGTCGATTTCAGCTGCGAGCGTCGCAAAGGCTGCCGTTGCGCCCAAAACGCGCGAGGTGCGCGCTCGAATCGTGTGCAGGGCATTGACGGAAGCCGTCGCTTGGCGCCGAAGCTCGCGCGTCAGAGTCTCCAGTTGGGCAAAGCTGTTTGCCACCGCTCTTCAGCGTGGCTCGCGGCACCGTCACCCACCATGGTTATTTGCGCGGGTTACTGAGGCTACGTGACACACATGACTCGTGGCTGACGCGAAAGGCCACAGCGTTCGTCAGCGTACGTCAGACCTGCAGGCGACGACGCAGTTGTGCGCAGGGCTTCTCGACGAGTTGAAAGATCGTCCACGAGACAACGAAGCTCAGCAAGAACGCCAATACACCTTGCGCGAAGCCGTGCAGCCCGCTGAGCTGGCGCAAGATCACGCTCTGCACCACCTGATGCACCAGGTAGAGCGAGTACGACAGCGTGCCGAGGTAGGCGATAGGGCGAAAGTTCAAGGGTCGAATCGGCCACCATTGCGGGTAGCGCACCGCGCACACGAAAAGCGGGATCAGGCTGAGGCCCTGCAACGTGTAGCGGAACGTCTCGCGAAAGACGTCGTTGCGATAACCGAAGCCCACGAGCAAGCCGCCGAGCCCCAACGGAAAAAGCCATCGCTTCCAGACTCGCTCCGAGAGGGCGGAGCGGTCCAGCGCGGGATTTTCGCTCAACGCGAGCACGCAACCGAACAGGATCGAGTCGAAGCGCGTATCGCTGCCCATGCCGGTCCTCTGGTAGTTCGGCACGTGGGCAACCAGGACCAGGTAGCAACGCCAGGCGAGCACCAACCCGCACAGGCCGAGCAACACGGCGCTCTGTTTGGAGCGCGACGAGGTCCACTTGCAGAGCGCGAAGTAGATGGCCGGAAACAGAAAGTAGAAATGCTCTTCCACCGCCAGCGACCAATACACACCGGTGCCGAGCGGGAGCCCGTGGTGGTCGTGCGCTACGATGTAATAATTGGCGTAGTGGAGGAGCAGTGCGCGCACCGCCGCCGGCTCGGTGGGCGGGGGCAACAAGTTGAGCGCGATGCACACGTACACCAGGCCGATGACCAGATAAAATGGCGGCAAAATGCGCAGCACGCGGCGCAGGTAGAAGCGGCCGAATGAAATTCCGCCGGTCTTTTCCTGTTCGCGCCGCAGCAGCGTGGTTATCAGGTAACCGGATAAGAAGAAGAACACGGTCACGCCGAAGGGCCCGGGAATGATCGCGTTCAGCCCCGCGTGCGCGAGGAACACGATCAGAAAGCTCACCGTCCGAAAGCCATCGAGGGACGGGATCTGAAAGGTTTTAGGGTCGGTCAAGGTGTCGCGCTGGGCCCGCTGCATAGGGCAAAGGGGACGAAGGTACCGGAACATTCGCGCATCCGGCAAGGGCGGGCAGGCGAGTCCTTTTGAAACAAGCCCGCCGCCCCGAGTGAGCCGGCGGGGAGGGAGCGCACCGAAGCCATTCTCACCCTCTGGGCAGGGACCGTGACATTGGTTGCATTGACAACTGATGCCGGCGAAGCTAGGTTCGGAAAGGTGAAAGGGCAATTCGACGGCAACGACGTGGTGCTGGAACGGGCGCTGCCCTTCTTGATTCACGCCTGCTACCAGCAGATCCGCTCGGTCACTTATCGCGAGTTTTCGCAGCTGGGGCTCGAGCTCACGCCCGAGCAGTGGATCGTCCTGGTGCGGCTTTGGCAGCGGGACGGGCAGAGCCAGTCCGCGCTGAGTGAGAGCACGATGCGTGACCGGCCCACCATGTCGCGCATCATCGACACGATGGAGAAGGGCGGCCTCGTTCAACGCTGCGTCGACCCCAAGGACGGACGGTCCAACGAGATCAGGCTCACCAGCGCCGGCAAGGCGCTTCAACCCAAGCTCTTCCCGGTGGCGCGCAAGATCGTGGAGCGGCTCGAGCGGGACATCCCGGAGCGCGATCTCAAAGTGACCCACCGCACGCTGGCGCGCATGCTCGCCAACTTGCGCTAGGCGCTTCCGCCGGGAGGCGTTTCGTTCGGTTTATTGGTTGCAATGACAATTAACTGGAGTAGCATATGACACACCGCGATTTCCCCCGCTTCGATGAAAATACCGCCCCGACAGGCGCGCGCGAGCCGCTCGCGCAGACCCGCAAGGCGTTCGGCATGTTGCCCGCGCCGCTGACTCGCTACGCGAGCTCCCCGCTAATGCTCGGCGCGGCGCTCTCCGGTCTCGACGCCTTCGAGAAGAGCTCGCTGCAGCCGCTCGAGCGCGAGGTGCTGGCCATGACCATGGGTCGCCTCAACGGCTGCAAGTTCTGTCTCGATTTCCACCGACGGGCTCTCAAGCTGCTGCAGAGTCCAGCCGAGCTCGTTGCCGCGCTGGAAGCCGGCGAGCCGCTACCGGAGGCGCGCCTCGAGGCGCTGCGCCGCTTCGTCCTGGCTCTCATCGAAGACCGCGGCGACGTTTCTGCCAACGTGTGGAACGACTTTCGCGCCGCCGGCTTCACCCACCAACAAGCGTTGGAAGTGCTGACAGGCGTGAGCGTGTACACCCTGACCACGCTGGCCAATCGCTTGACTGAAACCTCGGAGTGACTCGAGAACGAAGACGGCCGCGCTACGCGCCCGCGCGCGTCAGTAGCCGTCGCAGCGCGGGCGCACATAGGCGGGGGCCATCGTGCCCAGCGGATGAAGGGGCCTAACCCAGATCGCGTCTCCTTCTCGCGTCACAACGTGGCTGTTGCCGGCGATCTCGTCTTCTGTGGCGGGTTGCGAGGGGTTCCAGGCGCCGTTGGTAAACTCGCTCTTTTGCTCCCGAGCGTTGGTGAGTGAGCTGCTCTCGAAGTACGTGACGGGATTACCGGAGTAGTTGAACCCGACGCCGAGCATGGAGATGCCTTGCTCGCTCGTGACCGTGAGCGGTGGGCTCCACGTGCTGGTCTCGAACGAGTAGAAGCTCGAAGCGATGCGTTCGAGAAATTCGTGCCAGATGACGATGGTCGTGCCGTCGCGCATGGCCATCTCCGGCGCCACGATTTGCCTTTCAGTCTCGTAGACCAGCGCGGGCTCGGTCCAGGTGCCGCCTGCCCCGCGGCTGCTGAACCAAAGCTCGTGGGGCTTGGTGGTGTCTCCACCGCGCACCCACGCGGCGAGCGCGCGGCGAGCGGGATCGGAAGCTGCAGTCCACGCGAAGGAAGCGATGTTCGGAGAATTTTCGAGGATGTGCGGGGGGGCCCAAGTTGCGGTCGTGGCAACGTAGTCGTGCGTCGAAAGCTCGGTCACTCCCTGCTCATCCAAGGCGGAGACGACCAGCAGGGCGTCGCCACCATCGTAAACGGAAAGCGCGTCCACGTTCAGGTTGGGAGCTTGTCCATTTTTCACCACGACTTGCTGCTCCGACCAGCTGTCGACGTTGGGATCGTAGGCACGCGCGAGGATCGAGCTGCCCTGTCGATAGGCCACCATCGCCCAACCTTCTGGGCTCGCGGTGAGTAGCGAGGACTCGACCGGTACAGTTCCGTCGTCGAGAAACTCGCCTACGTGCCAGGCGGTCGTCTCGGCATCGAAACGCGCGCTCGCGATACGGTTGCCCTGCCCGCGATCGTTCAACCAAGTCAGCAGCAGCCGGCCTCGGCCGAGCTCCACCACGCGCGGCTCGCGGACCCGATCCGATCGCAAAGGTGCGAGAAAACAAGCACCCGAGGGCCCCTTGTCCGAGCAAGTAGTGGCTTCAGGCACCGACTCGGCGGAGGTGCGCACCAACGCGATGTCGAGCCCCTGGGCGTCGTCGATGGAGCCGCCCAACGAGGTCCAGACCGTTCCCGCCATCGCGGTCCGGTCTGGCGCGAGGGTGAGCTCCATCTTGACTTGGTAGCCCTGGCTCGTTGCGTCGGGCGTCTCTTTCGCGTCCCAAAAGAACGCGAAGCTCCTTCCGCGATCTGCTTGCACCACCAAGGGAGTGCAGGCGATCGAATGATCTTCCGGCGAAGGCAGGCCTCCAAGACACCCTTCGCCGCTCAAGCTCGAGCCGTCACTGTAGAGCTTCAACCCGTACAGATCGGGTCCAACCGCCACCCACTGTCCCTCGGCAGGCGTCACGGGGCAGTCAGGCGCACCACCGTCGCCCGCCTCGCCCGCGTTCGAGACCGGACCCGACCCACCGCTTGACGCTCCGCCTCTGTCAGCGCCGGCCTCGGCTGACCCTCCGACTGAAGAACCACCGCGCGCCGCGTGCTTTTCAGAATCGGTGGTGCGACCGCACGCCAATGCAAACAACAGCCCGAGGCCAACCCAACGCAACCCAGCCACCATCGCGTTAGCGTTCACGATCTTCACAGGAGTCACAAGGGCGCGAAGCGGCTCTCCAACCCGCCAGCCGGGCGGCGCTGTATCGGGCGTCATATCACCGTCGCGCTGCAAGTGTTCGTTGAAAGTGGAACATTAACCCTGGAGGATGTGTGTCGTGAAAGACCAAGGCTTCAGGCGGGTGATGAAAAAGGTGGGGTTTGCGGCGCTGCTGCTCGGCAGCGCGAGCTGCAGTGAAGAGCGCGGCTCCGACCAATCTGGGCGCGATGTCCAAGACATCGGCAGCGTCCAGTCTGCGCTGTGCGTCGAGCAAAAGCTCGCCGTTTCGGCGGCGTCGGCGTCGTCGACCGAGAATGCTCAGTTCCCCGCGAGCCTCGCGGTCGACGGCGTTACGACCACGCGCTGGTCGAGCACGTTCGCCGATCCGCAATGGATTCAGCTGGATTTGGGCGCACGCCGCCAAATTAGCCGCGTCGTGCTCAATTGGGAGGCAGCCGCCAGCAAGAGTTACACGCTGGGTTTGAGCGATGGCGCGACTGGGCCGTTTACGACCATCTACAGCGACGCAAACGGCAACGGCGGCATCGACAACATCACCGGGCTGAACGCGCAAGGCCGCTACCTGCGTATGACGTCCACGGCGCGCACTACCGTATACGGAGTGTCGCTGTTCGAGTTCGAAGCCTACGGCGATCCGAGCGCGGCCTGCGGCTCGGCCGTGTGCGGCAACAGCGTCGTGGAGGCGGGCGAGCAGTGCGACGACGGTAACCTCGTCAGCACCGACGCGTGCACCTCGACCTGTCGCAACGCGGTGTGCGGCGACGGTCTCGTGCGCAGCGGAGTCGAGGCTTGCGACGACGGCAACGCGGCGAGCGGCGACGGCTGCAGCGCAACCTGCGCGGTGGAGCAGCCGACCGGCTGCGTCGAGCAGGCACTGCAGCGCACCGCCGCGGTCGCGTCGTCGACCGAGAATGCGATGACGCCGGCAAACCTGGCCATCGACGGCAGTGCCACCACGCGCTGGTCGAGCGCCTTCGCCGATCCACAGTGGATTTATGTGGATTTGGGCGCTTCGCGTCACGTCAGCCGCGTGAACCTGAGCTGGGAGGCTGCTGCCAGCAAGAGCTACCAAGTCCAGATTGCCAGCGATCCGAACGGGACCTGGACCACGCTCTACACCGACACCAGCGGTAACGGAGGCGTCGACAACATCACGGGCCTGAACGGCACCGGTCGCTACCTGCGCATGTACTCGTCCGCCCGCACCACCGCGTACGGTAACTCGCTCTTCGAGTTCGCGGTGCTGGGCGACAACAACCCGAACTGCGGAGCGAGCGGCCCGCGCTGCGGCAACGGCGTTATCGAGAGCGGCGAAGCTTGCGACGACGGCAACACCAACAGCGGTGACGGATGCAGCGCCACGTGCGCCGTGGAAGCCACCGGCTGCGGCTCCGTGAAGCTCACGCCCACGGCTGCCACCGCTTCATCGACCGCGTCGGCCGATTTCCCGGCGAGTGAAGCCATCGACGGCATCGTGCAGACCGGCTGCAGCAGCGCCAATCGTTGGGCCAGTGCCGCCAGCGATCCGCAGTGGCTCCAGGTGGATCTCGGTGCGCTCAGGCACATCAGCCGCGTGACCTTGCGCTGGGAATGCAGCGCCAGTGCCAACTACGACGTGCAAGTCGCGAGCGGCGCGAACGGCCCTTGGGCGGCCGTCGCCAGCGACACTGCCGGCAATGGTGGCGTGGACGACTTGACCGGCCTTAATGCGACCGGGCGCTACGTTCGCGTCTACTCGTATGCTCGCACCACCGCGTCTGGGGCCTCGCTGTACGAGGTTGAAGTGTACGGCGACGCGAACGCAGCGTGCGGCGCTTCGGCATGCGTGAACGGCGGTACGAACACGACCTCGCTCGTGGTCAAGCCCGGCATCGGCGCGCGAGCCTCCTCAACCACCTTGAGTAACGCAGTGCGGGTCGCGCAGAGCCCGCGGACGAAGAAGGTGTACGTGCTGACCGCCGACGGCAGCCTGCGCGAGCTCAATCTGTCGACGCTCGACAGCACCGTCGTGGTGACCGGCAATGCGATCACCGGTGCTTTGCCGTCTGGCACCTTCTTCAGCAGCGTCCAGGGTCTGGCCTTCGGCCCCGAGGGCAACGCTTACCTGGTCGCCAACAAGGATCTCGGCAACACCAACGTGGGCCTGGTCGTGAAAGGCACGTTCAATGGTTCGACCTGGGCCTGGTCGCTGCTCGCGCAGACTGCTGCGTACCCGGACAGCAATACGCCGTTCGATCACCATTACAACGGTGTCGTGGTCAGCCCGGATGGCCAGTTCGTGTTTGTGGCTAGCGGGTCCCGCACCGACCATGGCGAGGTGCAGAGTGTGAACGGCGCCTTCTCCAGCGCCCGCTCAAACTCCGCTTGCTTGCTCGCATCCAGC
>JBEHXA010000063.1:0-18967 GCA_048498935.1 Myxococcota bacterium | reverse complement strand
GTTGCTCAATGGCGGCAGCGCCGCACTCGTAGCCTGAACCGATTCAGCGGTCTCCATGATCGACTCCGGTCGGTTCTACCCGGCCACGGTTTCCTACCTCGGCGTTCCCGGTGAGCTCTATCACCGCAACCCGCAGTTCCGCATCGAGAAGAAGATCCACTCGGGGCAGCTCGAGCTGCACACGGCGATCGCCGCAGTGCGACCCGGGCAGCGCGACGCCGGCGGCTTTCCGGACGGCGAGGCCGGTATCAAGCTCTCTCACGGCGGCTGGAGCGGCATCGCATCCGGCGGCTTCGGCCGACCGACGGTGACGCCCTTCCAAATCGGCGTGTCGGGTCTCTTCCGCCATTTCGAGGTGCCGGCGTTCGATGTCGATCCCGGTATGGAGGCGCAGACTACGAACGGTTGGGGTTTCGCCGCCCAGGCAATGATCCCAATCATTCCGGCCTCCACGATCGACAAGAAGGCGAACTCCCTCACCGCCACGGGTGAGTTCAGCATCGGCACCGGCATCGCCGACATGTACAGCGGCATGGACGGCGGTTCGCGTTTCCCGCTACTCCCGAACCTCGCCCCACAAGGCAGCCCTGCGTACGTGTACCCGCAGAACATCGATCCGGGTCTGGTCACCTTCGACCGCACCTGGACAGTGGCGACGCTCAACTGGAAGGCCTTCGTCGTGGGTGCCCAGTACTACCTGCCGTTCTTGGACGGCAACGTCTGGTTGGCCGGTATCTACTCGCGCACCTGGTCCGACAACATCAAAGAGCTGACGCCGGCGGCCAGCTGGGGCGGCATCTTCACGAAGATGGAGTACATCGACGGCACGGTTGGCGTTCAAATCACGCCCGCTTTGCTGATGGGCTTCACGTTCGCGACGCAGAAGCAGACCTTCGCCGACGTGTCCGCCCAGACCCCGAACTACGGCGCCACGCCGATGCCCGGCGTGCCGGGCTCCACGGCTGGTATCCCAGGCACGGGCGGTAAGCCTGCCTCCGCGCGCAACAACCGCGGCCAATTCTCGGTGTCATTCTTCTTCTGATGAGGCCGGAGACAGTCATCATGAGCAAAAGCACGATCCCGTCTCGAGCCTCTCTCCTGGCCTTCTGCGGCGTCCTCGCTGCGCTGAGCGCCACGGGCTGCACGCAAAAACCGCTGTGCGACGACCTGGGTAGCTGCGGAGGCGCTGAGCCCCTCGGTTCCTGGCAGCTGCAGCCAGGCTATCCCTCCTGTCTCGAGGATCTGTACGTGCCAGCCACGGACCCTCGTCTGCTCGGTGCCGAGGTCCCGCCAGCGCGTAGCCCGGCGATCGAGCCGGCACTTTACGACTGGTGCTACATGCTAGTCACCGGCGGCGACATCAAGATCCTCCGTAAGCCGCCGCGCTTCTACTATGAGAGCGGTCCGGTCGGTTTCGCGGTGCTCACCTACAAGGGCGCCAATGCGATGACCGGCATCAACGAATACAGCCTGGGCATCTCGCGCACGGGTACGTACATTTTGGACTTCCCGGCGGTTTGTGTGACGTCCTTCGGCGCGGAACCCAACCAGCCCGTGCGCGACATGGCGGGCATGGTCGTCGGTCCTCCGTCGGGCATTTGCAAGCAGCTCGAGTTCCCGCTCGGGCAGTCGGGCATCGGCGAAGGCTCCTACTCGAACGTGATCTGCCAGGACAACCCGCAAGAGCCGGGTGGTTGTCTGTGCCAGTTCGACGTCAGCGAGACGGGTGGCGGCTCCGGCACCTACAAGATCGAGGGCAACACCATCCGCCACGAGCCCACCGGCACCAGCACGTTCCCGCAGCTCGCCGAGTACTGCAACAAGGGCAGCTCGCTCGAGCTGACTGGCCACGACGGCAGCTACCTGTTCGGCGTGAAGGGTCTGCGCACCATGAGCTTGCAGAAGTCGGTCGCGCCTCCGGCTGCGCCCGCTCCCTGAGCTGAGCTGACAAGTCGGCGGCGACACAGTCGTCGCCGAGAGACGAGAATGAAGAGGCCACGGCGCTTTTGCCGTGGCCTCTGTCATTTCTGCTAGCCCAATCTGTTCTATCGAGCTTTCTAGAACTGCTGGCCGATCGGTGGCCCAAAAACGAAGAAGCCACGGCGTTTCCGCCGTGGCTTCTTTCATTTTGCCGCTAGGGGCCGCTCACTGAGTGATCAGCGGGGCAGCCGAGAACAGCTTGATGAACGACGAGACCGCGGGGTTGACGACGTCGTCATGGCTACCGTGACCGTTGCCGTTAAGCGGGCAGACCACGAGCGGGAACAGCGGGTTGCATCCGTCGATGCGCTTGCACGCCGGGCTACCCGGGAAGTCCACGAAGTGCGTCGCCGCTTGCGCGTAGGTCGTCATGCCGGTGCAGCCGTTGAGCGGCAGGGCACGCTCGATGGCGCGCTGGTTGCCGTCGAAGCCGTTCGTGGTGTCGCCGGTCTCGTGGATCCAGATACCGGCCATGCCCTTGTTGGTGCAGGTCGGCTTGTACTGAGCTTCCGCCGGGAGACCACCGGTGTTCGGCATGATGCCGCGAACCGGGCGAGTCGCGTCACCAGCGTACTTGCAGCCGAGCTCGTTGCTGAACCACGAGCCGCTGCTGTTGCCGCCGGAGAACACGCGGTTGCGGTCGAAGCACAGACCGTTAGCCGCGTTGAGCATGTCGTACAGCTTCTCGTAGAACACCCAATCGATGGAGTCGTCACCCTCCTTATCGTCGAAGCAGCCCTGGTTCTCGTTCGTGCCGTGGCCGAGCGAGTTCGGACCGGGGGTGAGGCCGACGCGGATGACGGTGTTGCCGACGTTGTTGTCGTAACCGTAAACGTCCGTGCCCTTACCGCCGCAACCGGGGCCCTGAAGGACCAGCGGATACGGGGTGTTCATGTCGTAGTTCTGCGGGAGGTAGACGTAGAAGTCGCGCGGGGTCTGCCAAGCACCGCACTTGGGCTGGCCACCGAGGTGAGCCGCGCAATTCGCGTCCTTCGTGCCCATGGTGGCGATCGTGTTCGCGGTGCCGCCGGTCTTGCCCGCCCAAGCCGTGCCGCAACCCATCGACTTGACGACCTTGGTGATGTCGTCGCCACCACCACCGGTGCCACCCGTGGTGCCACCAGTACCGGCCGTGCCGTTGGTGCCGGCCGTGCCGTCACTGCCACCCATGCCGGTTCCAGCCGTACCCGTCGGCGAGGTACCGGCCGTGCCTGCCGGCTGCCCACCGGCGCCCGTGGTGCCAGCTGTGATGACCGAGCTGCCTGCCGTACCTGTCGGCGAGGTACCGGCCGCTGCGCCACCCGTGCCGGTCGGGCTGGTGCCGCCCGTGGGGTTGCCGGACCCCGAAGTGCCCGTCGTGATGATGGGCGGCTGCTGAACAGGGTCTTCGCCAGAACAGCCAGCGAAGGAGGCTAGCCCGGCAACGCAGCCGGCGAGCACGAGGGTGGAAGAAATGGAAGCTCTCATCGTCTTACTTCTTTCGTGGTGGCACAATTTTTCGCTGGCACCGAACAGGCGCCTCACCAGCGCAGCGGCAGGAGCATGGCTGAGGACCGCAACAAGGACAGTGTCCGAAAATGGCCTCGCCTGCCGACTATCTTCAGGCTTTCACAATCTGGGTGCGAGCACGCCGCGCACGTTGGTGTAGCACGCAATCGTTTGTGCGCGCTGGTGAACCGTTCATTTCAGCGGGACAGTCAAATTTTGGCGAAACGCCCTAAGATGAGCCGTCGTCTGCTACCGCACCTCAATAAGGGGTTGTCGGTATCAGCAACGACTCGCACGCTAGAGACACCAGCACATAGTCAGTGCTTCCAACGTGCGAGACCCTTGCTTCGCGGCCGACTCGGCGGTCTCGAAGAGCGCTCCACTCAGCCAGCGAGCTTACGCGCGCTGGCTAGCTTCACGCAAAGCGCCACGACTTCCATCGCGGTTTCGACCTGCGAAGCCGGCGGTAGGGAGGGCGCAACGCGGATGTTCCGATTGCGTGGATCCTTGCCGAGCGGGAACGTCGCACCCGCCGGCGTGAGCTTCACACCAGCCTCGTCAGCGAGCCTGACGACCTCGCTCGCGCAGCCATCGAGCGTGTCGAGGCTGACGAAATAGCCACCACGGGGCTTGGTCCAGGCACCAAGCCCCGTGCCACCGAGCTCGCGTTCGAACACACGCGTGACGGCGTCGAACTTGGGGCGCAGGAGCGCAGCGTGCTTCTGCATGTGAGCCTTCACGCCGGCAGCGTCCTTGAAGAAGCGCACGTGCCGAAGCTGATTGAGCTTGTCCGGACCAATGGTCTGAATCGCCAGGTGCTTCTTGGCGTCAGCGACGTTAGCCGCGCTCGTGGCCAGGCACGCCACGCCAGCGCCTGCGAACGAGATCTTCGAAGTCGAAGCAAACACGATGGCGCGGTTCGGGTTCCCCGCCTTGGCGCAAGCAGCGATGATCTCGACCAGCGGGTCGGTGGTGTCGAACAGATCGTGCACTGCGTAGGCGTTGTCCCAAAACAGCCTGAAATCCGGCGCTGCCGTCTTCATCGCGGCGAGGCGCTCCACGACCGCGGCCGAATAGGTTTCGCCCGTCGGATTCGAGTACTTGGGCACGCACCACATGCCCTTGATGCTCGCATCGCTGGCGACCAGCTTTTCGACCGCGTCCATATCCGGACCATTGGCGTCGAGATCGACCGTGATCATCTCGATGCCGTGGTGCTGGCAAATGGCAAAGTGACGGTCGTAACCGGGGCTCGGGCACAGGAATTTGATTTTGGCCTTCGACCACGGGCCCTGACCATCGGGCACGCCGTGGAGCAAGCCACGCACCACGGCGTCGTGCATCATCGTCAGACTCGAGGCGCCACCGACAATCACGTTGGCCGGCGAAGTCTCCAGCAGCTCGGCGAAGATCGCCTTCACTTCGGGCAAGCCGTCGAGACCACCATAGTTGCGGGCGTCGGTGCCGTCAGCGGCCTTGTAGTCGGCGGCGGTCAGCACCGTAGAGAGCGCGTTCGCCAGGTCGAGCTGCTCGTTCGACGGCTTACCTCGCGTCATGTCGAGCTTCAGCCCCTTCTGCTTGATGGCAGCGTAGGCAGCTTCGAACTGAGCGAGGTTGGCGACGATTTCGTTGGCGTTCGTAGGTGTTAGCGCTTTCACGGCGCTGCACCCTTATCAGAAACTCGGCCCGGTGCGAGCCAGGCCACAAATTGCCCTGCTTCCATGCGGATTTGCGATGGGCAGCTCGCGGCCGGCGCAGTTGTCAGGCGTGCGCCGAATGGCCGTTGTGCCCGGGCTTGCCGACTCGCTCGGAAATGCCCGCCAGAACCCCGGGTACCCACATACGCGCTTCGCGGCTTTCGATGCTGGGTGCCTGCGCCAACCGAGCCACGTCCGCTAGCGAAACGATGCCTACCAGCAAGCCTGCTTCGTCGAGCACTGGAATGCGGCGAACCTGGCGCGTTGCCATCGCGTCCATCACGGCGCGTAGCGTCTCCTCCGGACGGCAGCTGAACACCGCCGTGGACATTGCAGCCGAGACGCTGAGCTCGGTCAGGGGCCGGCCACGCGTGTAGGCGGCCATGCAGATGTCCCGATCGGTCAGCATTCCCAGCAGCTTGCCGGCGTGGTCGATGACCGGTAGGGCGCCGCAATCGCCTTCCCACATCAGCTGCGCGGCGCGATTCAGGCTGTCCGCGGGACGACAGCTCACGACGTCGCGCGTCATGACGTCGCGCGCTTTGGTGGGTTCCTGTTCCGCGCGCGTACCTACCAAGTCGCTGATCGCGCGAGTCAGGCCTCGCGCCGTAGCGATCACGTGCTCGGCCACCCAATCGCCGCGAGCCGAAAGCTTGCGCTCGAAAGCGTCTATTTCCTGCTCGACGTCGCCCAGGCGGCGCCGCGCGTCCATCCCCAGTAAGTGGGCGCGCAAGCGCGCCTCGTCGCGAGCGCTCACGAGCTCGCGCAGCACTTGATTGATTTCTTGAGTGAGTTGCCCGGTGGTTCCCATGATGAGTGGCAAAATGCAGAAAGCGTTCCGCTGCTTGGAACCGCGCTCGTCGCCTAGGCGACCTGCCCACAATGTTCCGGACGCCGCGCGCTTGCCTCGCGCCAGGCTGCCCCGCTCGAGCATTTAGGCCGCGCCGTGCGGCGGCCTAGCGGATCAGCGCAGGCTCGCCACCGCGTGCGACTCGTGGCGCCCTTCGCGGATCTCCTCGATCGCCTTGCCGATGAAGGCGGGCAAGTCGTCGGGCTTGCGGCTCGTCACCAGACCACGATCGACGACGACCTCGCGATCGACCCAAATAGCACCCGCGTTCTTCAGATCGGTCATGAGCGACGGCCACGACGTGAGCGTTCGCCCGCGCACCAGATCGGCTTCGACCAAGGACCAAGGCCCGTGGCAAATCGCAGCGATCGGCTTACCCGCCTCGGCAAATCGCCGCACGAATTCCACGGCTTCGGGGATCGTTCGGAGCTTGTCCGGGTTCATCACGCCGCCCGGGAGTAACAAAGCGTCGAAGTCGTCAGCGTTCACAGCGTCGAGCGCTGCGTCCACGTCGAAGCGCTTCCCCGGCGCTTGGTGCACGAAGCCCTGAATCGTTCCGCCGCTCGGCGCGACCAAGACCGTGCGAGCTCCAGCTTGCTCGAAAGCAACGCGCGGCTTTTCGAGCTCGGACTGCTCGACGCCGTCCGTCGCCAAGATCGCGATATTCTTGCCGCTCAGCTTGCTCGGCTCTTGGTCCATGACGCGCTTCTCCTCTTCGACTGGGTTGCAAGAGCTGATGTTGCAACCCGCGCGCCACCGACCCCGAGCGAGATCATTCGACTCAGCCGGCCAAGATCGCGTCGATGCGAGCCAGCTCATCGCTCGTGAAGGCGAGCCGCTCGAGCGCCCCGACTGCGTCCTCGATCTGCTCGACGCGGCTAGCGCCGATCAGGGCGGAGGTCATTTCCGGATGGCGGAGCACCCAAGCGATGGCGAGCTGCGCCAGGGTCTGCTCGCGCGCTTGCGCGACCTGGGCCAGCGCGCGCACCTTGCTCAACTTGTCTTCGGTGACGTGCTCGGGACGGAGAAAGCCGGTAGGCTTGCCGGCACGTGAATCGGCGGGGATCCCGGCCAGGTACTTGTTGGTGAGCATGCCCTGAGCGAGCGGCGAGAAGGCGATGCAGCCCATCCCTTGTTCGCGAAGGACTCCGAGCAGCTCGCCCTCGACCCAGCGGTTGAACATGTTGTAGGCCGGTTGGTGGATGAGGCAAGGCGTGCCCAGCGCGCGCAGCATTTCGGCCGCTCGTTTGGCGAGCGGCGCCGGGTAGTTCGAAATGCCCACGTAAAGCGCCTTACCGGAGCGCACGATGTGGTCCAGTGCGCCCATCGTCTCCGCGAGCGGGGTCTCGGGATCGGGGCAGTGATGATAGAAGATGTCCACGCGCTCGAGGCCCAGGCGCACGAGGCTCTGGTCCAAGCTGCTGATCAGGTACTTGCGCGAGCCGAACTCGCCGTAAGGGCCTTCCCACATGCCATAGCCGGCCTTGGTCGAGATCACGAGCTCGTCGCGGTAACGGCGCAGGTCTTGCCCGAGTACCTGGCCAAGCGTGCTCTCGGCCGAGCCGGGCGGCGGACCGTAGTTGTTCGCCAGGTCGAAATGCGTGATGCCGAGATCGAACGCGCGCAGCAGCATACGGCGGGCGTTGTCCCGCACGTCCACGCCACCGAAGTTGTGCCAGAGCCCGAGCGAAATGGGCGGAAGCTTGAGCCCGCTCTCGCCCGTGCGGCGGTAGGGCATGCTTCGGTAGCGATCGGGAGCTGCGGCGTAGGTCATGGGGCGCAGCCTAAGCCCGAGTGCGCCCGCGTTGCGAGGCTATAGCCACAGAATTTGCGGCACCAATTGTTCGGCCTCGGATTGCAGCTCGTCCAGCCTGGCCTCGTTCAGGCCGAGCTCGGTGCGCGCGATCTCGAAATCGATCTCCGACACCCCGTCGGCCGCGATGGCGATGCCCTGTTCATCGGCCGGGCCCACGACGTCCGCACCGAACGCGAAGCTCAGGCGATCCGCCACGCAAATGGCAGCTGCGACTCGGGAAAACTCACCAGTCTGAAAGTGGTGATGGTGCCCGACCACGTCACTGATGGACGCGGGCAAACCCCACAAAGTCGTGAGGATGCCCGAGGCGCGCTCGTGCAGCGCGTCCACGTCCCCCCACAGTTGCTGCAGCGGCGGGCTCGCCTCACCCTCGACGTGCGTGAGCGCGAACAGCACGCCTGCAAACCCCACGTCGTGGAGCAAGCCGCACAGAAAGGCGTGGTCGCCGTCGATGCGAGCCTTGCTGCAAACGAGCCGTGCCATGTACGCCGTGACGGTGCTGTGGCGCTGAACTTGGGCGACTGTTTCGGCGTACTCGGGCAGGTCGAACACCCCATTGCGGAGCGTCACCTCGAACACCATGTCGCGTAGCACCTTGAAGCCGAGCCGCACCACCGCATCGTGCAGCGAAGTGATGCTGGCACGCCCCGAGTAGATCGGAGAGCTGATGAGTCGCATCACGTTGCCGGCGAGCATCTCGTCTTGCTCGAGGAGGCGCACGAGGTCGCTCGCTCGAGCGTCGCTCTTGCCCGAAAGCGAGAGGAGCTCCATGGCCATGCCGGGGAGCGGCGGGGGCCGATAGGTCGGGTCCTCGAAGACCGAGATCAGGCGCTCCCTCAAGGCCGACTTGATCAGCGACTCTTTCACTCCTCTAGGCTATCAATTTCTGGCGCGGCTCGCGCAAGCCGTTGCGGGCCCCTCGAGGCCAGCCCTCACTTCTTGAGGAACCAGAAGCCGGCCAAAGCTGCCAAAACGAGCAGTGTGACAACAACGCCCAGGGGCAAGCCGCTGCGCTTCACGGGCAACGTCGCCTTCGCGGCAGGCGGCTCCGCTTGACCTACACGCGGCTTGCTGCGAGCAGCAGGCTTGCTGGCAGGCGCTGCGGGCTTGTTGGCAGCGCGCTCACGCTGAGCCCGTTCGCGGGCTTCGCGGCGAACCCGGCGCGCCTGCTCTTCCGTCTCCGCTTCCTGACGACGTTCGGCAGCAGCGCGGGTGGCGACCGCGGCGCGCTCTGCTTTGCGCTCGGCCTTTCGCTGCTCTTTGACTTGCGCTTCGTGCGCACGCTGCTTTCGCGCGTGCTGTCGACGCTCCTGCTTGTTGCGCTCCGCGGGTCGGGGCAGCAGCACGGGCACGGCGCTGGGCGCCGCTACCTGGGCCTTGGCTCGACGCTGGCGATGCGGGCGTCGTTTGCCGGGCTGCGAGGGTACCGCTGCGGGGCTCGGCGCATCGTCCGCGTCGTCCGCGTCATCCCAGCCGCCGTCCACATCCTCGGTAGGCGCGACGGACGAGGCGGGCGCGATGGACGAAGTGGGCGCGTTCGACGAGCTGACGGCACTCGCGGCTGGCGCGATGCTGTCCCAAGCCTCGTCGACGTCGCTCCCGCTGGCGTCGTCGTCCCAGCCGGCGTCGAGCTCTCGTGATTCGTCTTCGGTCGCGCCCATCAATCTTCCTCGTGCCGCACTAGCGTTGGGGTGGCGGTGGCCGGAGCTTCCCACTGTTCGGCGTGCTCCGGATCCACGTGCGCGCCCGAATGACCGAGAGGCAAGTGACAGTGCAGCGCGAGGCGCTGCCGGGCCAGGTTGGTCGCGGTACCGACGGGCGTGAGCGTGACTATCAACGTCGCGCGCGCTCCGCAAGCGGGCTTGGTAATTTCCGTGTCGTCGGTCATCTCAAAAAGCCTCGCAAAGCCGCGGTAAGTTGCCGCTCCGCCTTCAAGCGGCGCTCGCCTTCCGCCTTGTGTACCGCGCGGACGAGCTGCCGCAAGTGCGTGCGATCGGCCTTGGCAAATTCGCTTACGAAAGCGTCAATTCCCTGCTGCCCCTCGCCGACGAGGCGAAGGGTCCAGTCCAGGCTGCGGTTCTCGAGCTCGTCTTTGGGGGCCGCGCCCAGCCCGGGCACGACACCAGTTTCGAGCAGCACGTCGAGCTGCGTGCGGAGGGCGACCCAATCCTGGTCACGGAGCAGCGTGCGGATCAACCGAACCTGCCGATTCTTGGCGGGCGCGCTCCGCATCGCCTGACAGCTCACCACGGCATCGAAGAGCTCCTCCTGCAACTGGAGCTGCGTGAGCTTCTTGTTCGACAGCTCGCACAGGTCAGTGGCGAGCCGCGCCATGGCGTCTTCCTTGACGCGCTCGGCGCGCCGTACGTCACCCCGTGATTCGGCAAGGAAGGCGTCCTCTTCAAGACGTGGGTCGACGATGCGGGAGCTCATGGCGGGGCCATTGTGGCACGGGGTCGCGCTCAGGCCCGAGCAGTCAGGCGAATTTCCGAAATACCGCCCTCGATAACCGTCCCGTCGATGGTCGCATACAGGACGCCCCCGTTCCGCACGAGCTCCAGCCGCAGGTGCTTGGCAACATGGGCTTCTAGGTCCTCGACGAGGTCGGGCGCTACCAAGTGGATTTCGATCGACTCGAGCGCGTGGACCTTCCTCGAGCTGAACTCGCGCTCCAAAAGGGAGCGTTCCATCGTCGTGAAAAGTACCACTCGCTCTGCGGCCTTACTTGCTCGATGGATCCTGTCGGCCGAGGGCGAACCGATGTCGATCCAGCAACGCAGGACTCCGGTCGCGTCGCGCACCGAGAGCGGCGGCTCCTCGGCGTCCGAAAGCCCCCCCTTGCTGAAGGCCAGATCTGCCTCGTAGCAAAGGCCGTACGCGAGCACCCGGAGCCAAAAGTAACGGCCGCTCTCCGAAGGGTGACGCGCGACCCTCAGATCCAGCTGCTCGTAAACGTTCCGGTCTACGTCGGAGAGGGCGAGCTCGATGCGATGAACAGTGGCGGTAAGTGCCATGACGGTGCGCGCACCACCTTGGCACATGCCAGGCGCGGCCGCGCCAGGGGTTGGCAGAAACCCGGGACTGCGGTACCAAAGGATGGGACTTTCAAAAAGGACTAGTCATGCGCGCGTTACTTATGGCGGTGGGTCTAGTGGGGGCGATGGCGCTCGCGGCGGGATGCGGTGACAAGGAGCGACCCAGCGTCGCCGACGGCGGCACGACCGCCGGTCGCGCTGGCAAAGGCAACCTGCCAGGGGCAAGCAAGGGCGGCTCGTCCAACACGGGCGGCACGGACGGCGGCGGCGGCGAGGGCGGCAGCGGCGAGGAGACGGTCGATCCGCTCGGCCCCACCGTGACCATCACGTCGCCCGAGCCGCTCGACGACCCCAACGATGGCGAGGTCCTCAAAGGTCCCCAGGTGGTCGTGACGTGCGTCGTTAAGCAATCCGAAGTCGATGGGTCGACCAAAGTCGATGCCACGAGCGTGAAGCTGGCTCGCATCAAGGACGGCGAGGTCGTCGATGAAAAGCCCGGCATGGTGGGCGAGATAGCTGACACCTTCACGAACACGTTTACGCTCACGGAAGTCGAAACAGGGCGAGTCCAGTTCAGGTGCCAGGCTGCCAGCAGCGACAAGCACCTTGGCTTCGACGAGGTCTCGACCTTGCTCGACAACGGGCCGGCCATCACCATGACCACCCCCTTGGGCGATATGGCCTTCCCGCTTGCGACCCCGTTGAAGGTCGAGTTCAGCGTGGAGGCAGCAAAGCTCAGTGACGACGACGATGGTGCCGCGGTCGCTTCCGTGAGCCTCGAAGTCGGTGGCGTCAGTATCGATCTGAACGGGGCCGAAACCAGCCCCGGCAACTACAGCGTCGACATCGACCTCCGCGATGCCGTCCTCTTCAACCCCGCTCCGAGCGGTCCCCTACCGGTCGTCGTGAAGGCAACCAACGCACGCGAACCAGATCCCACGACGTCAGAGGTAACCCACATCGTCTCAATCGACGGCGCCGGTCCGGTCCTGACGATCACCAGCCCGAGCGCCAAGGCAGTCATCGGCGGCAAGGTAGCGTTGAAGTTCACCGCAGCAGACACCGTTTCGGGAGTCGATCCAGCAACTGTCTTCGTCTCGCTCAACATGGAGGACGAATACTTCGACGCTGCCAGCGATGCGTGGGGCTTTGCGGACGGCACGTTCACCTACGAGTTCGATTCGCGCCAGGTGAAAAACAGTCTGGTCCAGGTATCGGTACGAGTTGGGGCCGCTGACAAGGTCGGCAATGTCGCCACCGTCGTTTCCGAGGTCCTGTATATCGACAACAAGCCACCCACAATCGACCTGGACCCCGAGAATATGCGCACCTTCGACAACGACGGCCTTTGCAGCCGCTCGTTTGATCCGGTCGGACCGGCGGCACTTGACGATTTGCAGGACGTGCTGGTCGCAGGCACGTTCAGAGCTGTCGTTTGGGACTACACCAACTCGGCCCCCGGGATTCCGGTGGTGCACCTCGCTTGCACCAATCAGTCATCGGCACGTCTTTACGTGCGCCGTGCCACAGAGGCGCCGCTCCTCGTGGACACGAACGAGGATGGCACCTGTGACGACGTGGGTGATGTCGAGAGCAAGGATGCGATCGTCCTCAAGCCCGTTGCGAAGTTGGGCGGACCCTGGACCCAGCCCGGAGACGAGGCAGTGTCACCCTCCATGGCCTCGCTCGGTTGCACGAATCCCCCGCCGCCCGAACCCCTTCCCCCGCTCGATCCGCCTGACGGGGTCTGCACCAATCAGGCATCCGACATGTACCAGGTCATCGAGCACAATCTGACCAAAGACGACGGCACGAAAGAGCCCGTCATCTACGCGCAAGAGCCGACGCCGAGCAGCCTGGAGTGCACCGGCATTGGCTGGGAGTTCACGAGCCTCTGGAACCACGGTTACGATGGCTGGGTATGCGTAGCCGCGCGCGCCGTCGACAATGCCGGCAATGTCGGTGTCTCGCGCCCGCTTCGGTTGTGTGTCGATGATCCGGCGGTAGCAGGCTCGCCCGATTGCCTAAACGCGAGCGTCGAGCCGCCCTCGTGCGTCGACTCCTGCAGCCCGCCAGCGCGATGGAACCCGGGAGCAATCCGGTGGCTGTGATTTCGAACACTCGCAGCACACTTGGGTAGTGTCGCGGTTCTGGATCTCTAACCGATCTGAGAATCCCGGGTGCGACACACGCGCCCAACGTAGTCGCGCCTGCTAGCGAATTGGGCTGCGGAGTCCATGACCAGTTCCGCAGCTCAACGCCATCGGTTACAACTAGGGCATGCGTGCACCTCATGGGCTCCGGTGCGGCACGCCGCGTTTTGTCGGCTTGATAGGCGCTTGCGGTTTGGCGCTCGCGACGGCTGCGTGCGGTAACGACACGAGCAGTGCCGACGGCGGGGGTGCGGCTGCTGCGACGACGGGTGGCACGATGAGCACTGCTGGAGGGAGCAGCTCGGGCACCGGGGGTGGTGTTTTGCCGAGCGGGCCTGGCAATTTGACGACCGCGTCGGCGAGCGTGGCGCGGAGGCTCACGCGCACCGAGCTCAGCAACGTGGTGCGCGACGTGCTCGGCGACGATACGGGCGCGACTGCCAAGTACCTCGCGGAGGACGAGTACCGGCCCTTCGACAACGATTACACGGTGCAAAACGCTTCACGCGCGCTGATTGAGTCGCTCGAAGCGCTATCGACCGATCTGGCAGCGCGCGCCACCAGCGCGGAGAACCGCGCCAAGGTCGTGCCCTGCACACCCGCTGGAGCCGATGATGCCGCGTGCCTGCGCCAAACCATCGAGACCCTGGGTCGACGCCTCTACCGGCGCCCGCTCAGCGAAGAGCAAGTCGCCGCGTACCTCACACTGCAAAGCTTTGCGACCGAGCAGGTCGCAGGAGTCACGAACGACTTTTACACCGCCGTGAATCTAGTGCTCCGCAGCATGCTTCAGGATCCGGAGGTGCTTTACCGCATCGAGACCGGTACCCCGACGGGCGAAGCGGGCATCTACCAGCTGGACGCCTGCGAAATTGCCTCGCGCCTCTCGTTTCTGCTCTGGGGCAGCGGTCCCGACGACGCCCTGCTCGACGCCGCGCAGGGCGGAAGCCTCCTCGACCCCGGCTCGCGCTCGACGCAGGCCGGGCGCTTGCTGAGCGACCCACGAGCACGCGCTCAGCTGCAGCGCTTTCACGCCATGTGGCTCGGTTATCGCGCCATTCCGGCCTCGGCCGAGCTGGCCGGCGCTTTCAGCACCGAGACCAACAAGCTGATCGACAAGGTGCTGTTCGATCAGCCATCGAGCTACCTGGACCTGTTCACCTCGACGCAGACCTACGTGAACGACTTGCTCGCCACCCAATACGACCTGCCAGCACCTGCCGGCGGCGAAGGTTGGGTCACGTACCCGAACGACCAGCGCGCCGGCATCCTCTCGCACGGCAGCGTTTTAGCGGCGTTCAGCAAGTTCTCGGACACGAGCCCCACGCAGCGCGGCATCTTCGTGCAGACGCGGCTCCTGTGTAACACCGTCGCGCCTCCACCGGCGAACGTCAACGTCGACCAGCCACCGTCGAACGGTGAGGCGGTGTGCAAGCTCGAGCGCTACGACGCGCATCGCGCGCTCGCCAGCTGCAAGGCCTGTCACGGGCAGCTCGACCCGATCGGCTACGGACTCGAGAACTACGACATCGGCGGGCGCTACCGCACCCACGACGACGCGCACGAAGAGTGCACATTGCCCGACGTCGGCAGCCTGCCCGGCTATGGAGATTTCAGCGGCCCCGGCCAGCTCGCCAAGCTCCTGGTCGAGAGCGGCGAGCTCGAGCAGTGCTTCGTTCAGCACCTGATGAGCTACGCGGCCGGGCGTGAGCTGCGCCCCGAGGAGGATGCTGCTCGCGACCAGCTGTTGGCATCGTTCAAGGCCGATGGCTACGCACTCCCGGTGACCCTGACCAAGCTGGTCGCCGACGAGCGCTTTGCGCTGCGCCAGGAGGAAACGCGATGAAACGGCTCGTTCTTCCGCGGCGCACGCTGCTGCGCGGTTTGGGCGGCGTCGCCGTCGGCCTGCCGCTGCTCGAATGCATGCTCGACGGCCATGGCGAGGCGCTCGCGCAATCGGGCGCGCTACCCAAACGCTACGCCATCGTATTCGCCGGTCAATCCATCGGCGGCGACGGCTGGGAAGAGGACCGCTACATGGTCGCCGGTGAGCGCAAGCAGGAGGGCGGGCATTTCATCGCCGACACTGCCGCGGGCGCTGGCTACGCCGTGACCACGCCGCTGAAACCGCTCGAGGCGCTCGGCCTGATGGGTGATTTCAGCCTGGTCAGCAACCTCAAGATTCCGTGGAACACGACGTCCGTCGAAGCCGCGGACGTGCCGCCGGGCGGCGCTTTTCGCGATTTTCACGGTGGCGGCTCGGGCCCGCTCTTGTGTGGCACCCGATCGGACAGCCCGAGCTTCAAGGCGCGCAGCATCACGAGCGACCAAATCGTCGCCGGCCTGAATCAGACCACGCTGGACTCGCTCGTGTTGCGCGCGCAGCCGAGCTGGTACTTGTCGGGCTCGAGCTTCGCGGGGCGCCAGTACATCTCCTACGCCGAGGGCGGCAAGGCGATCGAAGCCGCCATCAGCCCCAGCATCGTTTACGGCTCTCTGTTCGACGGCTTCGTGCCCAAAGACGACGGCGCGAAGGCCCAGCACGACTTCGAGCTACGAGCACGGCAGAGCGTGCTGTCGCTCATCACCGCCAAGCGCGAGAAAATCCTCGGCAAGGTGGGCGCCGTCGACCGCCAGCGTTTGGAGCGACATTTCGACGAAATTCGCGACCTGGAGACGCGCATCGCGGCCATGCCGCCCGGCGCCAGCGCAGCTTGCCAGAAGCCCGAAGCACCCAGCGACGACCTGCCGCTCGGAACCGACAACGCCGGCTCGGGCTCCGACACCATCGGCACCAACACCGGCTACAGCAACGAGCACGTGCGGGCGCGGCTGCTCGCCGACCTGATTCACATGGCCTTCGTGTGCGATATCACGCGCGTGGCGACGCTACAGCTCACGGTGTTTCAGTCGCACATGAACGTGTTCAATATCTCGACCGATTTCGGTGTCCCGATCCGCGCGGACCTGCACGAGTGCGGGCACAACGGTGACGCAGAGACGCGCGGCCAGTATCCGGTCAGCATGTGCCTGGGTTGGCACATCGGCCACTACGCCTACCTGCTCGACAAGCTCAAGCAAACGCCCGAGGGCGCCGGTAACGCGCTCGACAACTCGGTCGTCGTCTTCATGCCCGAAGCTGGTCACGGCATTCAGCTGAACGACAGCACCGCCAACTTTCAAACTCACTCGGTCGATCGCATGGTGCTGCTCGTCGGAGGGCGTGCGGGGGGCTTGATGCCTGGCCGTCACCTCGTCTCGCAGAACGCTCACCCCGGGCAGGTGCTGATCAGCGCCATGCAAGCCGCCGGATACACGGGTGACACTTTCGGCGAAGTCAGCGGCAATTTTCCCGAGCTTTTCGCCTAGAAAGCGACGGGCGCGACCACCTTGCGATGATCGCGCCCGCTGGGCGGCTCAGGTTTCGCCCGAGCCGCAGCTCCGCCGAGCGTTAGCTCAGCCGGTGCTGCCGGTCGCCGAGCCACTCGCCGAAGCGCTGGCCTTGACCGACACGTTGACCGAAACCGACGCCTTGGCCGAAGCCTCGAGCGAACCGGCGAAGCAAGCGCCGACCTTGAGCGCCGCGTCGCCACCGCTGGTGACGGCCGCCTGAGCGCCCTCGACCGCAGCCTTCACGCTGCCCGTGATGCTCTCGAGCTTGCCCTTCATGCCCATCGACACCTTGAGCAGTGCCGGCAGGTTCTTGGTGAGCGCGCCCTTCAGCTTCGCGGCCGCCGCGGCGTCCGCCGAGCCTTCGATCTTCACGAAAACGGTCGCAGGCGTGCACTCAGCCTTGCCGTTGACTTCGGCGTCGCAGTTCGCCTTGCACTCCGCGCTCATCTCCGGCGGCTTGGCGGTGCCGCTGCACTTCGGCGCCTTCATCTCCACGCTGCACTTGCCCGAGCAAGAGCCCTTGCACTCGCCCTTGGCCTGCATCTCGCAGCTGGCCGAGCACGAGCCCTTGCAAGTGCCGCTGCACTGAGCGTCGGCCTTGCCCTTGCACTTGCCGTCGCAGGTGCCGGCGCACTTGCCCTTGCTGTCCTTGCCATCGCACTTGCCCTGGCAATCGCCGTCGCATTTGCCGGAAATTTCCGCGCTGCACTCACCCTTGCACTCGCCGCTGCAGCTACCTTCGCAGGTGGCCGAAGCGTCGACCGTGCACTTGCCTTCGCACTTGGCGTCGCACTTGCCGCTGACCTCGCCACCTTCGCAGGTGGCCTTGACCTCGCCCGGCTTGATCTTGGCGTCGCACTTGGCTGCGCAATCGACGCTGGCGTCGAGGGATGCCTCGCACTTGGGCGGCTTCACGTCCACGACGACCTTGCCCTTGGCCTTGGCCTTGAACTCGCCGATCAGCTTGGTAGCCACGTTACAGGCTGCCTCGGCCTTCTTGCCCGGGCCGTCTTCAGCGGGCTTGAGGGCAGCGTCATCCGCGCCCAGATCTTTGGCGAGCGCGGTGCACGCAGCGACCACTTCGCCTTCGATGTCGGCCGAGATGGCTTGCAGGTTGGCGCTGGCAGCCAGCGCAGCTTTCACCTTGCCCTCGAGCTCACCCTCGAGACCAAAGTTCGCGCTCATGATGGCGGAAGCATCGGCGATGTTCGCCGGGCAACCACCCGGCACACCGGCGGGCACGCCGGGCACGCCGCCCGGCATCTTGCCGCAGTTGTTGAGCAGCGGAATGCTTCCCACGATCATCACGGCCATGAGCTTGGACGAAACGCTTCGGCCTCGTTTGGCAGACATACTTCTCTTCCTCCTTAGAAGCCGGGCTTTCTCGGCCCAACCCAGGGCGCGACGCTAGTGCCCTTTTTTGAGAAGGAAAAGCCATCCCCAGGCAGATCGCGCGTTTTGTGCGAAAATCAGCCGGTTCACCGCTTGAGTAGCTCTTGCAGATCCCAAACCGGCCCGGCGATGAACGATAGCCCGTCGTCGCTGAACGCAGGTGCGCGCTTCTCGTACATGGCGTGCCCCACGAGGTTGAGCGCCCAACCGCCCGCGAACGCAGCGAACGAGGCAGCCCACAGCGGACCGGTGACCGGGCTCAGCGGCTTGGAAGCGAATAGGCCCACCGCTCCGCCCACGATGAGCGGAATGCCGATCAGGTGCAGCGTGCGGTTCGTGCCGTTTTGGTGCGTATCTCGATAGAAGGAGAGCGACGCTTGCCAGCGCTCGGCCGCATTGCCGACGAACTCGGGGTGGCGCTGCCGCCAGTCCTTCTCCAAGAAGCGCACACCGGCTCCGAACATGGCCAGCGCGGTGCCCTTGAAGCCGGCGCAGAGCGCTCCCATGCCCCCGAACGAGAGCAGAACACCGAGCTTGGCTGCGTTCGATCGCTGCGGCATGAAAGTTACACTACTACGCGCCCTCACCGGAGCGAAGGCTACGACGTGAGCATTTTTTTGAACGAAGGCCGCATGGTTTTCGTCATTCCGGGCACCCACGTCCCATGGTCGTGTCGTCACGTTCGCTTACCCTGTCTTTTTCTGCGATCAGCACGAGCGCGCTGAGCGCAGAAAAAGTCGTCGGCGCTGCCGGTTTCGATCCGGCGCTGCCGTGCGTTTCCATGCGCATCGACGGTGAACACGCAGGGAAAACCATCGCGCAGCACCACCGCCGCGGTGGGCACCGCCAGCGCCTTCGCGATGCCCGATTCGATCCGACCCTCCAGGTAGGTGCCTGGCTGCAGTCCGCCGGGTTGCGGCAGGTCGGCGTAGACGGTGCCGGTGCGGGTGTCTGCATCGACGCCGGGGCTGACCGCGCGCACGCGCCCGGTGACGGCGGCGCCATCGCGCCCACGCAGGCGGATCAGGTCACCCGGTTCGACCTGCGCGAGTTGCGAGGAAGGCAGTTCCGCGCGCCATTCGAGCCGGCCGTCGCGGATCAGGCGCAGCAGTTCGCTGCCGGCGGCAATGACCTGGCCCGGTTGCACCAGACGCTTGCTGATG
>JBEHXA010000062.1:0-19294 GCA_048498935.1 Myxococcota bacterium | reverse complement strand
GTCGAGCGTGAAGCACTGGATGCAGGCGCGAACAAGTTCCTGCTCAAGTGGACGAGGAGCCCGGGCAGGCCGAGGCGGTCGTCGGACTGAGCGAGCTCTACGAAAAGACCCAGCGCGACGAGGAGCTCGCCGAGTTGCTCTCCTCTCAGATTGGCGCAGCGCGGGAGCGCGGTGACACGGCCAGCGAGCTGCGCTTCCAGGTGCGGTTGGGTGAAGTTTACGACGGGAGGCTAGGCGATCGCGCGCGCGCCATCGACACCTACCGCGGTGTGCTCGAGCGCGACTCGAACCATGTCGGCGCGCTCGAGGCGTTGGCGCGGCTCTACAAGGCCCAGAACGACACCGCTTCGGCGGCCGAGATTTTGAGCCGCTTGCTCGACATGTCTGCGGGTCCGAACGCGGTCGCGCTCGCGCTCGAGCTCGGTGAGGCCGAGCAGAAGCTCGGCAATGCCGACAAGGCCGCCGTCGCTCTGGAACGCGGCCTGGTTCACGACGAACGCAACGCCGAGCTGCGCGATCGCCTGCGCAAGCTCTATCAGGAGTCCAAAGAGTGGGAGAAGCTGTCGGGCCTTTTGGCCAGCGACGCTGGCTTCGCCGCCAAACCGGAGGACGCCGTCAAGTTGCTGAGGCAAGCGGCGCAAATTCAAAGCAAGGAGCGGACCGACCACGTCGCCGCCGCCGAGCTGCTGGAGCGCGCCAGCAAGCTGAAGCCTGAGGATCGCGAGATCTTGCTCGAGCTGTGCGATCAGTACAGCGCGTCGGGGCGCGGGAAGGCGGCGGCCGAGGTGCTGCAGCGCATCGTCGACAGCTTTGGCACCAAGCGCACCAAGGAGCTCGGCGAGATTCATCGCCGGCTCGCGGCCGCCTACCTGGCGGACGGCGAGGTGCAGCGGGCGCTCGAAGAACTCGACAAGGCCTTCCGCATCGAGCCTGGCAACGTGAACGTGCTCACGCTACTCGGTGACGTCGCCATGCAGGTCGGCGACCACAAGAAGGCGCAGCAAATGTATCGCGCGCTCTTGCTACAGAAGCTGGATGACGCAAACGGTCCGATCAAGAAGAGCATGGTGTTCTTCCGCTTGGGCCAGGTTCACGAGCAGCTCGACGAGAAACCGAAGGCCGTGCAGATGTACGAGCGCGCGGTCCAGACCGACGGCCTCGAAGAGGCCAAGGCGCGGCTCGCGGCGCTCAAAGGCTGACGGGCCCCGCCGTGCGCACCACCCTGCCGTACGATCCGCGAGCTGACGAAGCTCGTGAGGCAGGGTGGGTCGGGCGCGTTGGTCGACGCGCGCTGGCGAGCTTTTCGGATTTCGGCGCGCTGCTCCGGACGTTGTCCGGGGCGTTCAGCGCCGATCTGGCCCCCGGCGTGGCGGCGCGTCGCCTGGTCCACGGCATCATCACTACTCAGGTGATGTTCACGGGCGTGCAGGCGCTCTCGCTCGTGAGCGTGATCGGTCTCTTGATCGGTGCCAGCATCATCATCCAAACCAACATGATGATGCCCGCCGACGGCGAGCTGATCGGCCGCGTGCTGGTCGCGGTGGTGCTGCGCGAGCTAGCGCCTCTCATCACCGCCATCGTCGTCGCAGGTCGCTCCGGTACCGCGATCGCGACCGAGCTCGGTAACATGAAGGTCAACTCCGAGGTCCTGGCGCTCTCGTCGCTCGGGGTCGATCCGCTACGCTACGTGGTCTTGCCGCGGCTGGTGGCGTGCGTCGTCAGCGTCGTGGCCTTGATGATCTACTTCAGCATCGTCAGCCTGAGCGGCGCGTTCTTGATCGGCATCTTGTGGTCCGGCGCCAGCCTGTCGAGCTTTCAGCAGGGCGTGGCGGGCAGCGTGATGCCCCACGATTTGGTGCTCTTTTTGGTCAAGGGCGTCGGGCTCGGGACCATCGTGGGCTGGCTTTCCTGTCACTTCGGGCTCGAAGTGAAGAGCTCTCCCACCGAGGTACCGCAGCAAGCCAGTCGCGCGGTCGTGATGAGCCTGCTCGGCTGCGTCGTCTACAACACTGCGCTCACCGCCGGCTTCTACTGGCTCGTCGGGCCGCCCATCCCAGCACCATGACGCGCGGGGACCAGCAGTGAAGGACGGGCTATGGCTGGACGGCGCATCGTTTCGCTACGGCGAGCTTTGGGTCTTGCGGGAGACGGACCTGCACGTGCCGTCAGGCTCGACCTTGATCGTCACGGGCGACAACGGCGTCGGCAAATCCACGCTGCTCTACCTTTGCGCCGGCTTGCTCAACGCGAGCGGTGGGCACATTTGGTTGGACGGTCACGAGGCTGTCGCCACACGGCCCAGCGATCTGGTCAGGCAGGGCGTGCGGCGTGGCTTCGTGTTCGGACACGGCGGATTGCTCTCGAACCTGAGCGCCCTGGCCAACGTCACGCTCGGGCTTCGCTATCACGCGGACCTGTTCGGCTACGACGACAAGGAGATCACGCTGCGGGCGCGCGAAGCGCTGACGCAGCTGCGCGTCGCGCAGACCGATTTTCACGCTCTCCCCGCGCACCTCTCGGCCGGCGTGCGCAAGCGAGTCGCGTTCGCTCGGGCGATCGCGCTCAATCCCAACTTCGTTTTTCTCGACGATCCGGACGCCGGGCTCGACGCTCCGACGCGTCGTCTCGTTTACGAGCAGCTCGAGCGTTTTCGAGATGCGGAAGGCCTCACCCTAGTAATCACGACCAACAGCCGGCCGCTGATCGAGCGGCTCGGTGTTCATCCGATGGAGCTCGCCCACGGGCATGTGCTGCCCGAGGACGAGGTCGGTCGCTCACGTCGCGTGATGCAGTTCTGACTCAGAAGTCGAGCAGCTCGATGTCGAACGTGAGCTGGCCCGAAGGCGCGCCCGGGCGCTTGGGCTCGTCGCCGTAAGCCATCTTGCCGGGGATCCAAAAGCGCGTCTTCTCGCCGACGACCATCAGCTGCACGCCTTCGGTCCAGCCCGGAATCACCTGGTTCAGCCCAAAGCTCGTCGGCTCGCCGCGCGTGACGGAGCTGTCGAACATCTTGCCGTCCTTGGTCCAGCCCGAGTAGTGGACCTTCACGCGGCTGGTGGCGGTGGGGTGCTCTTTGCCGGTGCCCTTGGTCAGCACCTTGTAGGCCAGACCCGACGCGGTCTTCTTGGCGTCGGCCGGTGGGGCCGCGACGTCCTTCGGCGTCTCGGGCGGCGCGACGATGTCGAGGAGCTCGACCTCGAAGGTCAGCTGCCCCGCCGGGTAGCCGGGCCGCGCCGTCTCGCCGTACGCGAGCTTGGCGGGGATCCAAAGCCGTCGCTTCTCACCGACGACCATCAGCTTCAGCGCCTCGGTCCAGCCGGAGATAACTTGGTTCACGCCGAAGCTGGTCGGCTCGCCGCGCGCGACGGAGCTGTCGAACATCTTGCCGTCGCTCGTCCAGCCCGTGTAGTGCACCTTGACCTTGTCGTCCTCCTTCGGGTGCACCTTGCCGGTGCCGGGCGTGAGGATCTTCGTGGCGAGGCCCGACGCGGTCTTCTTGGCATCGGCCGGAGCGGTGGCGACATCGGCCGGCGCCGGGATGGCCTTGGGATCGCTCGCGGGAGCAGTTTCCGCTGCAGCAACGGCGGCGGGCGCTGTGCTAGCGGCCTTCGGCGGCGGCGTCTCCGCAACCTTTTCGGCCGTCGCCTTGGCAGCGGGCTCTTCGGTCTTGGTGTTGCACGCGGCGAGGAGCGCGAGGAGGACCGACGAAACGACTAGGGAGTTCCGGATACGCATGGCGGGCGGAGCATAGTCCGATTTGGCGCCGCGATCGTAGAGGCTTGCCGCAGGCGGAAAAGTGCGGTTTTAGTGGCGAATCGATGGCCCCTTCGCTGCTTCGGCTCGCCGGCTTCCTCGGCATCGGATTGCTGCTCGCTGGGAGCACCGGTTGCCAGAAAAAGCAGCCCGGAGACACCCAGGCCGAGGGCAAGCGCCTGTTCGATTCGATCTGCGCTCGCTGTCACGGCAGCGACGGCCGGGGAGGGGTCCCGTCAGCCGAAGGCCAGCCGGCGCCGACCAATTTCAACGACGCCGCCTTTCACGCCAGCCGTAGCGACGCCCAGCTGATCCAAGTCATCAAGCAAGGCAAGGGCCCGATGCCGCCCTTCGGCAACATGTTCGACGACGGGCAGACCGCGCTCTTGGTCGCCCACGTTCGCAGCTTCAACCCCAAGAAGTGAGAGCGTGGCAAACCTACCGACCACCAGCCCCGCTCTCGCTGCACCTCGACGGCGTTCGGCGCTCGGGCCGCTGGCGCTCGGCATCTACAACGCTTTCTACTGGCCGTACCTGATGCTCAGCTGCGCGGTGCTGTTCGTGCCCGCGCTGCTGCTGTTCTTGCTCACCTTCTGGTGGGATCCCAAGCGGCGCTGGTTGCGACGCTACACCACCTACTGGGGCGCCCATTACCTGACGTGGGCACCGTTTGCTGGCGTGCGAGTCGCCGGGCGTGAGCACCTGCAGGGGATCACCGGCTGCATCTACGTCGTCAACCACCAGTCGATGTGCGACATCCTGGCGGTTTACGGCACGTACCTCGACTTGGCTTGGGTCAGCAAAATCGAGAACTTTTACGCGCCATTTCTGGGCTGGAACATGTGGCTCAACGGCTACGTCGCGCTCCGTCGCGGACACCTGCCGAGCATTCGCCGCATGCTGCGCCGGAGCGAAGGGATGCTGCGAAGTGGCCAGGCGCTGTGCGTGTTCCCCGAAGGCACGCGCTCACCCGACGGCCAATTGATCCCCTTCTATCGCGGCGCATTCTGGCTCGCAGCACGGGCCGGCGTGCCCATTGTCCCGCTGGTCGTCGACGGCACCCAAGAGGTGATCGCCAAGCATCGAGCGCGCATCGTCCCGCTGATGGTCGACGTCCACGTGCTCCCGCCCATCTTCCCCGCGGAAACCGGCGGCAACAGCCATGCGCTGCGCGACCTGGTGAGGCAGCGCATGGCCGAAGAGCTAGCGCGCATGCGGCGCTAGCTCGCGAGCTCAGCCGCGCATGGCTTCGATCGGGGAGGTGCCGGCGGCCTTGAGGGCCGGCAGGAAGCCGCCGACGATGCCCATACCGACGCCGGCTACCAGGCACGTGATCAAGATCGCCGGCGTGGCAGCGAACGAGAACGTGATCTCTTGCCAGGTTTGGAAGTTCATCATCGATACGGACTGGGTGGTGAGCAGGAGCGCCGCGGCCATACCGACCAGCCCGCCCGTCACCGCCAGCACCGTCGATTCCAGCACGAAAGACAGCAGAATTTGGAACTTCGAGAAGCCGAGCGCGCGCAGCGTACCGACCTCGCGGCGGCGCTGTGCGACGGCCGCGAACATGGTGTTCATCGCACCCAGCGTGGCACCCGCCGCGCAGAAGAAGGTGATGATGATGCCCATGATCTTCACGAAGATCGCGGTACCCTGTGACTGGTCCTCGTAGTACTTGGTCTCGCGCCGCGCCTCGAGCAAGAGCTGCTTGTCGGTTTCGATCGTGGCCTTGAATGCATCGAACTTGGCGGCCGAGTCCAGGCGTACGGTCACCGAGGACACCAGGCCCTCGCGCCCGAAGGACGAACGAGCCGTCTCGAGGTTGGCCCACACTTCCGACTCGAACGAAGACCCGCCCGCTTCGAACACGCCCACCACGGTCACGGGGCGGTTCTTCTTCAACTCGAAGGACTCACCGATGTTCATGCCTCGGTACTTGCCGACGAGGCCCTTGCCGATCAGCACCTCATCGGTCCCGGCCTTGGCGGGTCGCCCTTCGATCACGCGCACGTCCGGCCGCACCTTGAGCACGTTGTCCGAAACGCCGCGCACTAGGATGTTGGTGACCTGACCGGGCTCGCCACCCAGTCGATCTTGCGCGATCACTACGACTACCTCGCCGCCGCCCAGCGGCGCTCCGGTCTCGTCCTTTTTCACGCCCGGCGTGGCCAGAACGAGGCTCACCGACGGGCTCTCGATGCTGCTCGACATCTCGTTGTCGGCGCCCTTGCGGGTGACGATCGCGTTGTCGGGGCGCCCGCCGGCGACCAGCGTCTTCGAGACGCCGGCCGACAGCATGAAAGCTGCCGCGAGCACGAACACCACCAGCGCGATGCCGCCGGCGGTCGCGATCGTCGTCGTCTTGCGCACGAACAGGCTGCGTACGTTGTACGAAATCGGGATCATCCGTTCGCTCCTTAACCCACGCGCCTCAGCGCCTCGACCACCTGCAGCCTGGATGCTTGGCGCGCCGGCAAGATCGCCGCCAGCAAGCCGAGCACCGTAGCCAAGCCGAACGCGAACATCGCGATGTCCGGCTGAACCCTGAACTGCGGGAACATGTTGCCCATGTTCTCCTCGATCACCCGACCCATGGCGCCGTTGACCACCGGGTAACCCAGGGCCACGCCAATCAGGCCGCCGAGCACGCCGATCACCAAGCCCTCGACCAGAATGAAGCGCGCCACGTGACCAGGCAAGAAGCCGATCGCGCGAAGCACGCCGTATTCGTTGGTGCGCTCGCGCACGCCCATGGCGATGGTGTTGCCCACGATTAGCGCCATAATCAGCGTGATCACGACCGAAACGATGTCGATCGCCTTGAGCACGGCCGCAAACATGCCCAAGAAGGACTGGTTGAGCGCGGCTTCGCTCATGGTGATGGTCTGGAGCTCGCGGGTGTCGAACTTCGCGTCGATCTCTTTCGAGATGCGGCCGGAGTCCGAGGCGTTGCGGATGTTGGCCACGATCCAGCCGACCTGATCCTTGCGCCGCTCGGGGAGCGATTCATTCAGGTAGTTCCAGTGGAACCAGAGCGTCGAGCGATCGACATTGGTGGTGGTGGTCGTGTAGATGCCGCGGACGTTGAAGGTCCAGTCACCCGGGTAGATGGTGCCCTTCAGCGTGACCTTGTCGCCGACCTTCCAGCCTTCCTTCTTGGCTAGCGCGTCGCCGACGAGCGCGCCCTGGCGATCACCGAACCAGGCCTCTTTCTCGGCTTGGGTCGTCTTGATCTCGCTGTAGACATCGAGCAGCGACTTCGGGTCGGTCGCGATGGTGGCGAAGAAGTCGGCTTCGTCCTTGGGGTTCTTGGCGCCGAACCAGTTGGCGAACGAGACCGCCGCGACCCCTGGGATTTGCGCGATTTCGTCGGTGTAGCGCTTGGGTAGCTGCAAGACGAAGCTGACCTTGTGGCGCGTGGCGATGCGATCCTTCTTCGAAAACTCCGAGGCGCTCGTCCACGACCACACGACGGTGCGCAGTAGGATAAAGAACAGCGTGGCGATCGCCACGACCGTCACCGTCAGCGCGGTGCGCAGCTTGTTGCGCCCGATGTTGCGCGCCGCGATGCCGCTCAGCGTCATAGGGCCAGCGCTCCCTTGTCGAGGCGGTGGCAGATCGAGGCGCGCTCGGCGGCCGCCGGATCGTGGGTGACCATCACGATCGTCTTGTTGAACTCGGTGTTCAGCTTGCCGAGCAGGTTCAAGATGTCGTTGGCGCTTTCGCGGTCCAGGTCGCCGGTGGGCTCATCCGCCACGATGATTTTCGGATCGGTCACGATTGCGCGCGCGATGGTGACGCGCTGCTCTTGACCGCCGGAGAGCTGGCGAGGGTAGTGCCCCATGCGTCCCTCGAGGCCGACGACCTTGAGCGCAGTTTCGGCGCGCTTACGGCGCTCGGCCGCTGGCAGCTTGGCGAGCAAAAGCGGTAGCTCTACGTTCTCCACCGCGGTCAGCACCGGCATCAGGTTGTAGGTCTGGAACACGAAGCCGATGTTGGCTGCGCGGAAGGCAGCGCGATCACCTTCGCCCATCTGGCTGAGGTCGGAACCCGCCACCTTGAGGGAGCCCGAGGTCGGCACGTCGAGACCTGCGATCAGGTTGAGCAGAGTGGACTTGCCGGAGCCAGACGGGCCCATCAACGCCTCGAACGACCCTTCTTTCATGGTGAGGTCGAGGTCCTTGAGGACGTCCAAACGCTCCTTGCCGCGCCAGAACGACTTTCCCACCTTGCTGAGGGAAATGATGTCGCTCTTGCTGCTTCCGTTGTTCTCGCTCATCCCGCGTTCCTTTCCTTGATCTTCTGCCCGTCAGCGAGGCCCTGAGGCGGGTTGTTCACGATCTTGGTGCCCGAGTTCACGCCGCTCTGCACCTCGAAGCCCGTGCCGAAGGCGGGGCCGAGCGTGACCGGGGTGATGCGCACCACGCCGCTCTCGAGACGATAGACTACCTTGCTGCCGTTCAACTCTGCGATCGCCGTACCCGGCACGATCGTCTTCGGAGGCGCCTTCATCGCTTCCTTGTCGAGCTCGCCCGACAAAAAGCTGACGCGCGCGGACATCTCGGGCAGCACGCCGTCGTTGTCGTCGACGAACGCCACCTTGACCGTCACGGTAGCCTTGGTGCGATTCACGGTGGGCGTGACCTCGACTGCCTTGCCGCGAAAGCGCTTGCTCGGAAAAGCATCGAGCACGATCTCAGTGGGGCTACCCATCTTGATCTGCGAAAGGCGTCCTTCTGGCACGTCGGTCTCCACCATCAGCGTGGAGAAATCGGCGATCTGCACGCCGCCCATGTCGATGGCCACGCCGGCAGGCTGAGGCCCCACGAACTCACCGACTTGGGGTGGCTTATTCGTTACCGTGCCCGAGATGGGGGCGACGACGGTGTAGTTGCCGAGGTTGACCCGCAGCGCCGCAACCAGCGCGTCTTGCGCCTTGGCTTCGGCATCGGAAGCCTTGACCTGTTCCTTGAGCGAGGCGGCGCGCGCTTCCAAGTCGTCGGCGCTGCCTTTGGGACCGATGCCTTCGCGAGCTAGCGCGGCAGCGCGCTGCGCTTGCTGCTCGGTTTCCGCCAGCGTGGCTCGCGCCGTGGTGATGCGGGCGCGCGCCGCAGCCGACTGGCTTTGAGCAGCAGCGATGCTGGCGACGTGGTCAGAGGCGTCGATCTCCAAGAGGACGTCTCCGGCCTTCACCTTGGCGCCCTGGCGGACATGCTGCGCCTTCACCTTGCCTGCGACCTTGCAAGCGACCGCCGAGACAGCCTGAGGAATAACGTAGCCGGTCGAGGTGAGCTCGACCGATGCCTGGGCCGGCGACACCGTGACGACTTCGGTCACGTCCACCTCGGTCTTGAACAGCGCCCCCTCCACCAACGGGAGGCCCAGCTTGTACCCGGCACCCAACACGCCGAGCACGACCACGACCACGACGATGGTGCCGATCGGGCTTTTTCCTTTCGGCCGCTGCGCGCTGCGGTCGATTTTTAGGGAAGCGAGGTCGGAAGAGAGTTGATCGGACATGCGGCGCGGGGGCCCAGGTAGCACACCTCCGATCGGGCGTCGCCGAGCGGACCGAGGGGTCCCGCTGCCCAAAATGGCGCGGAATTTCGCTTCGGCGCCCTCACCTAGGTCTGGCATGTCCAGTCGACAATCCCCCAGCCGCGCAGCAGGAGTCTTAGTGGCTCGGTCAGCAGGCCGGTCCGAGGCGCCGGGCCCCGGATGTGGTAAGCGAAAGTTCGAGCACCGGCTTCGCTGCGGCTAAAGGCAGCCCACGGGCCGGAAGCGGAACCCGCCGATATCCGGACGAATTCCGACGATGCGAAACCCGCTCAACCTCAAGAACCGTCCTTTCGATACCAGCTATATCGCGACGTACGTCGAGATCCCATTCGCGAACGAGAACGCCTTCCGGCGTCGGCCTAGGCGCGCTGGGCCGACATGGCCCACGTTCGAGGAGGCTCGGGAAAAACTCCTACCGGTTCCGCATTGGCCCGGACAAGAGGCAGCGCTCGCTTGCTACTGGAAGTGTTGGGAGATCGCGTTTCAAAACTTCCGGCGCGCGACTGACGAGAACGGGTTCGTCTCCGACTTCTCGTCGACCATGTTCAACGACTGCTTGTACATGTGGGACTCCGTCTTCATCTCGCTCTTCGGGCGGTATGGAGATCGCGCCTTCAAGTTTCAGCAGACGCTCGACAACTTTTACGGCAAGCAGCACCCCGACGGCGGCATCTGTCGTCAGTTTCGCGAGGGCAACGGCACCGAGTGCTACAGCCGCTTCGACCCGGCTGGCAGTGGCCCGAACGTGCTTGGACTGAGCGAGTACGAGTACTTTCTGCAGTTTGGTGACAAGCAGCGCTTGCAGCAGGTGTTCCCGGCGCTCGTCGCTTATGGCCTGTGGAACCGCAAGTATCGCACCTGGCCCAACGGTAGTTACTGGGGCACGGGGCTCTCGAGCGGTATGGACAACCAGCCGCGCATCCCTGCTGAAACGCAGACCCAGATCGACCACGCGCACCGCACGTGGGTCGACGCGACGCTACAAGCGGTGCTGGCCAACCGCATCGTGCTCGCCTTCGCTGACGTGCTCGGTCGACGCGACGAGGTTCAGGACTTTGCCGACGAGAACGCGGCGCTGATCCCCTGGATCAACCAGCACCTGTGGGACGAGAGCACCGGCTTCTTCCACGATCTGCGGCGCGACCAGACGCGGCTCACCGAGGTCAAGACGATCGGCGCCTACTGGGCACTCTTGGCCGACGTGGTTCCGCCCGAGCGGCTGGCGCGGTTCGTATCGCACCTGGAACAAGCCGGCGAGTTTCGTCGCATCCACCGTATCCCGAGCCTCTCCGCCGACACGCCTGGCTACGACAGCGACGGTGGGTTGTGGCTCGGCGGCGTGTGGGCGCCGACCAATTACATGGTGCTGCGCGGCTTGAGCGAGCGCGGCTACGAAGACTTGGCCCAAGAAATCGCGGAAAATCACTACTTCAACGTGGTGCAGTCGTTCGAAAAGACGCGCGCCGTGTGGGAGCACCACGCGCCCGACAAGGCCGCCGAGGGCCGTGGGCGCAGCAACTTCGTAGGCTGGACCGGCATCACGCCCATCGCGGTGCTGTTCGAGTACCTGTTCGGGTTGCGCTACGACTCGGTCAAGCAGCGCCTGACGTGGAAGCTGCGCCGCACCGAAGAGCTCGGTGTCAGTCGCTACCCGTTCGGTACCGACGGTATGGTTCAGCTGCGCGCTGAAGCTCGCGCCGACGCCGCGCTGCGGCCGCGCGTGACCATCGAGGCCAATCAACCGCTCGAGGTCGAGTTGATCTGGCCGGGTGGCAGCGAGCTGATCAGCGCGGGGCCGCGCGTGTGACGTCGCTGGTGATGATCGATGGCCGACCGGTCGCGCCCGAAGCCGCGAAGGTCAGCGTCTTCGATCGCGGGTTCCTCTACGGCGACTCGGTTTTCGAAACCCTGCGCACCTACGGCGGTCGCCCGTTCGCGTTGCAGCGGCACCTGGCGCGGCTAGCGCGCAGCGCAGCGCGGGTTTTTATCGAATTGCCGGTCAGTATCGAGCAAATCGGGCGCGAGGTTGAGTCGGCCGTCGTGGGCGCCGGGAATGCGGAGTCGTACGTGCGCGTGACGCTGACACGCGGCGTTGGCGAGGCGCTCGGGCTCGATCCGGGCCTCTCCAGGCATCCTCTGCGCGTCGTGATCGTCACGCCGCTACAGGCTCCAGCCGCAACCCTGTACGAGCAAGGCGTGGCGGTCGTGACCTTTCACAGCGGACGCGTCACCGACGACAGCTCGGCGATCGGAGCCAAGGTCGGCAACTACCTCACGGCCGTGCTGGCCAGCCGCCAGATGCGCGCAGCGGGCGCAGCCGAAGCGTTGCTGGTCGATCGGCGCGGCTGCGTCGTCGAGGGCGCGACCTCCAACGTGTTCGCGGTGCTGGATGACGGCACGCTCGTCACGCCACCGGAAGAGGACGGCATCCTGCTCGGCATCACGCGCGAGACCGTGCTCGAAGTCGCGGACGAGCTCGGTCTGAGCTGTAGGCTCGCTAGCTTGCCGCTCTCAGACGTGAAGGCGGCAGCCGAGGTCTTCGTGTGCTCCAGCATCCGCGAGGTCTTGCCGGTCGTCAGCATCGATGGGAGCCCCGTCGGCAGTAGCCGACCGGGCCCGATCACGCTGCAGCTGCTGAACGCGTTTCGGGATAAAGTGAAGTAACTTCAATTGCTTGCGCCTTTGGCGCGGAGCATTTGAGAAGCGGGGAAAAGCGCCTCGGGAAGGGCCGGGCGCGAGTCGGAGTATGTAAGAGAGTCGACGAACCCATGAGAGCAATGCTTGCTTCGATTTCGGTATTGGCTGTGAGTGCATGCGCGCTGCTAACGGCGGGCTGTGAGTCGGACGAGTGCAAGGACGCCGACGGCAACGACGCGACTTGCTTCTCGTCCTTGAAGGAGTTCGCGGGCCCCGAGCAGGAGCTCGAGGTGGACTACACCGAGGGAGCCAACCTGACCATCGATGGCCTGTACGGCTCGATCACCGTCGAGGAGGGCAGCGCCGGAGTGGTGAAGACCACGTTTGCGCCGTTCAACTTTCGCGGCCACGACAAGCAAGATGAAGCGCTGCAGGAGATGGAAGACAACCTGCTGCTCGACATGACCGCGGACGACGACGGCAACGTCTTAGTGTCGAGCGACCGCACCGACTCCAAGACCGGTAACCTCGGAGCCGTCATCACGGTTCAGCTGCCGCCCGAGTTTTCAGGTGTGCTCATCGTCAAGAACGCGGGCAACGGCGGCATCAATCAAGGCAGCATTTCCGTGAAGTCCGTCGGCCAGGCGTCGACCCTGAACGTCGTGAATCACGGGCTCGAAAACTGCAATATTCTGCGCGGCGACGACGACGGCGTGGTGCCGCCCAGCACGCTCACGGACACCGACGTGCGCTGCGAGGCCGACATCACGGTGCGCGGCGTGAACGACAACGTTCTGGTCCAGAGCCGCGACGCCGACTTTCACAGCAATGTGCGCGTGGAAATCGCGAGCATCAGTCCCGATGCGATCGGAGGCGAGATCAGCGGCGACAACAGCAGCATCGAGGTGATTCTGCCGGTCGAGGGGGACTACGGCGTTACCGCGAGCGTCTCCGGTCCGGACGCGCACATCGGGCAGCTGGAGACGGCTGACTGCGAGACCGTGAGCTCCGAAGAGACGAGCCTCGAGCTCAGCTGCGGCGCCGGTGGACCGACCTACACGGTCACCGCATCGGACTCCGACGAGGATGACGACGAGCCGGCCTTCGTGAACGTTCTCGTCACGCGCTAGCCGGCTTCCGTCTGCGTCTCGGTCCCGCCTCTAGCCGGCTTGCCCGGCAGCTTGCGGGATCGGGATGCGGATGTTGCCGCGGTTCGACATGGCCATCACGCTCACTGCCTTCTCGAAGTAGCCGCGCAGAAACGGGATTTCGTGGGGCGGGTTGGTGATGAGACCGGCCTCGGCCGAGACTTTGGCCAGCGCCGCGATCTGCAGCGCCTTCTCTTCGCCTTCGCGGGGGAGGGCGCTCAGCGCGGCGTCTTTCAGCGCGATCACCAGCTGTGCGCGGCGCTCGGGCGTGAAGTAGCGATCGGTCGCTGCCGCGATCTGCTCGGTCAGGGCGGCGCGTAGCACCTCGGGCGGCGGCTCCTTGCCGGGCTCGTGTCCGCCCTCAGCCAGCTTCTGTCCGACGTGTGCGAACAGCTCGTCGACCGCGCCCTTTTCCGGGAACCAGCCCTGCAGCTCGGGCAGTTGGTGTAGCTCGGCCGACGACTTGGCCATCTCGGTCGCGTCGTCGAGCGACAGCTCCAGACCCTCGGCGTCGAACGGGTGTCCGACGCTCTCCGCCGGCACGGGGGTGAGCAGCGACTCCGCCCGTGCGAAGCCGAGCGGTTCCGGGATGCCGCGCGCCGCGTGCTGCGCGCGAGCATCGGCGATGCGCCGCCGTGCCCAATCGACCGGCACCGAAACAGCCTTGTAGCGGGCTCCCGGCAGAGCTTTGGCCAGCGCGTCCTTGAGCTGAGACTGGCTGAGCTCACCGACGTCCACGCGATGCACGCCGAGCTGGTCGTTGAAGTAGACGAAGGCCACCTTACCGCGCGCGGTGGCGCTGCGCGTCGTGATGGCGACCAGCACGTTGCCGAGGCTGTCGGGGGAGAGCAAAAAGGCTTCGGTCTGCTCGGGCGCCTTGGCGCCGGCGAGCGCGCTGATGCGTTGCGGCTCGGGCACGGACACGCCGCGAGCCTTGAGCACGTTGATACCCCTGCGAGCTGCCTTGCGTGCGGCACCGTCAGCGAGCTCGGCTGCCTGAGCTACGGCCGCGGCGTTACCCGACTTGACCCAGGCTTCGACCAGTTGCGGCGAGCGCGCGCCGACTTTCTCGAGGCTCGACAAGGCCTGGTCGGCGGTGGCGGTGAGGAGCTTGGCGTCGAAGTCGGAGTTTGCGGTCATGGGTCGTTCCTGGGCAGGGCTTGGCCGGAGGTGCTCACGGCAAGCGAGCGATGGCTTCTAGCTCGATCTTGGCGCCGCGCGGTAGTGCGGAGACTCCGACCGTGGCTCGCGCCGGTGGCTCCGCTGGAAATGCGCGCACATAGACCGCGTTCATGGCCTGAAAGTCGGCAAAGTCCGCCAGGTAGACGGTGGTCTTCACGACGTCGGAAAGGGTTGCGCCGGCCGCGGCCAGCACGGCCGTCAGGTTGTCGAGCACGCGCTGGGTCTCGGCTTCGATCCCGCCGCCGACGAGCTGCCCAGTTGCGGGATCGAGCGCGATCTGGCCGGAGCAAAACAGCAGATCGCCGGACGCGATGGCCTGGGAATAGTAGGCGCCCGGGCTCGGAGCCTGAGCGGACGTAATGACGCGGCGGGTGGTCATGCGAGTTGGATGCTCGCGCAGGTGCCGGCGGGAAATCAACGCCCGTCGAAGCTGCGTCGACCTTCGATGGCTCGGCCCAGGGTGATTTGGTCCGCGAACTCGAGATCCCCCCCGTGCGGCACGCCGCTGGCGATGCGGCTCACCGTCACCCCACGGGCGCCCAGCTCACGCGCGAGCAAGAGCGCGGTCGCTTCTCCGTCGACCGAGGGCGGCGTAGCCACGATGACCTCGCGCACGCCGTCTTCGGTCAAACGCTGGAACAGTCGAGCGAGTGGCAGCTCGTCAGGGCCGATCCCATCTAAGGGTGAGAGCAGGCGACCGAGCACGAAGTAGCGGCCGCGCATCGAGCCGCTGCGCTCGATGGCCAGCAAATCTTGCACCTTGGCGACGATGCACAAGAGCGCCGAGTCGCGCCGCGAATCGCGGCACACCTGACACAGCGCTTTGCCCGCCGCATCGAGCTCCGCGATGTTGCCGCATTGCGAGCAGCTCTTCACGCGCTGCTCCAGCTCTACCAGCGCGGTGCCGAGCGCCTGAGCGGTGCCGGTGCGCTCGGCCACGAGATGCAGAGCGAAGCGTTGCGCGGTCTTTTCACCCACGCCGGGCAGACGTGACAGCAGCTCGATCAAGCGAAGCAGCGCGTCGGGCAGCATGTCAGGCAGCGCCTCCGAGCTTGAGCTCCTTCAGCTTGGCTCCCAAGATCTCTACCGCCTCGGTGATGCGCTCGTGCTTCTGTGCGGCGGCGTAGGCAGCCCTGGTGCGCTCGGCGCGCTCCAAGCTATCGGCTGATGCGAGCGAACGGCGGCCTTTGGCCCGCTCGGAATCGAACTCGAAGCTGATCGCGGCGGGACGGCCGAAATGCTTCTCGGCGGCTCGCGCGAGGGTGGCCACGCTCTCCTTGTCACTGACGGTGAGCACGGCGTCCGGAGGCCAACCGATCACGATTGCTTCGGGCTCGAGCTTCAGTGGGATCGCGTGCCCCAGCATGGCGGCGAGCTCCGGACGCTCGGCCTCGAGCACGGCCAGGATTTGGGTGTAGATCTGGTCCAGCTCTTCGACGCTGCGGACCTGGGCTGGGGCCGGCGCGATTGGAGGTTCGCCGCCGCGGTCGTCGCCGGCGGGCTTGCGGCTCGGAGCTGGGCTGCGTGGGTCGCGCGGTCGCGCGGCGTGTGCTTGCTCCCCAGCTGCCGGCGATTCTTGGGGCGCCCGGGCATGGGGCGCCGCTTGTTGCGGTGCCTGGCGCTGGGGGGCGGGCGCCGAGCCACTGAGGCGCCGCTCGAGCGCGGACAGGCGCGCCACGAAGTCGTCGATCGGCAGAAGCGGCGGACGGCGCGCCAGGCGCACTAGCAGCATCTCGAAGGCCGCGCGGGGGCGCTCGCTCTTCACTACCTCATCGAAACCCTGCGAAAACCCGTGATAGAGCCGCGTCAGGTCGTCGGCATCGGCACCGGCGACCAGCTGTTTGACGTCGCTGCTCTCCTGGTCCGGCAAGTCGAGCAAGCTGTCGGGCTCTTTGACGACCTTGGCAACGACCAAGTTGCGCAGCAGCGCGAGCAGGTCGCGCGCCACGTGAGCGATGTCGTAGCCCTGATTGGCGAGCTCATCGACGATCGAGAGCGTGCGCGCCGCGTCGCCCCGATGAAGGGCCGACGAGAGCTCGTAGAGCACGCTGTGGCTGGCGACGCCAAGCACGCGAGCAACCTCGGTACCCACCAGCTGCTGTCCACCCCAGGCGATGACTTGGTCGAGCACACTCATCGCGTCGCGCATGCTGCCAGCAGCTTCGCGCGCCACGATCGAGACAGCCGCGGCGTCGGCTTCGATCTGCTCCGCAGCCAGCACTTCGCGCAGGCGCGCTGCGATGGTTTGCGTAGCAATCAGCTTGAAATCGAAGCGCTGCACGCGGCTGAGGATCGTGACCGGAACCTTGTGCACTTCGGTCGTGGCAAAGATGAATTTGACGTGGGCGGGAGGCTCTTCGAGCGTCTTCAGGAACGCGTTCCACGCGTTCTGAGACAGCATGTGCACCTCGTCAACGATGAAAATCTTGTAGCGATCGCGAGCTGGACGATACGGCAGCGAGTCCTGCAGCTTACGCACTTCGTCGACGCCGTTGTAGCTGGCGCCGTCGATCTCGCGCACGTCCATGTCCGTGCCTTGAGCGATCTCCAGGCAAGCAGGGCAGCGCAAGCAAGGCGTGATGGTGGGGCCGTAGCTGGCGCCGTGCTTGGGGTCGTCCTCCGGCCCCATGCAGTTGAGCGCCTTGGCGAGGATGCGCGCGCTGGTGGTCTTGCCTACGCCGCGTACGCCCGTGAACAAGAAGGCGTGGGCCACGCGTCCGCTGGCGATGGCGTTGGCCAGGGTCTTGGACACGTGGTCCTGTCCGACCAGATCTTCGAAGCGCTGGGGGCGCCACTTGCGGGCCAGGACCAAGTAGCTCATCGGGGGTGAATCACGGAGCCGAGCTCGCGACGGGCGCGAACGAGCGGGGGAGGGACAACTAGCAGAAACGGGCGGGCGCAGGTAGAGCCGGCGGGCGAGCGCGGATTCGCGTATCCTTGCCGGCGTGCGCGCTCCGATGATTTGCCTGGCACCGGCGTTTCTGGTTGCTGCCTGCGGCGCGCCCTCGCCGTCGCCCGTTCGCCCGGCGTCGGCGACCCCGGCGGCTTCGAGCGAGGTTCCGCTTCAGCCGCTGGCGCGCGCGACGCGCTGCAGCGCCACGCCGAGCACGGTCTACGGGGACGAGCCGGTGAGCTTTGCGATCGAGGGACAAGGTGACGCGGCCGCGGCGCTGGATGCCACGCTGTACGATCGGGCCGAGCGGGTGGTCGCGCAGACCACGACGCGCGTGCCCGGTCAGCTCAGTTTGCCCAACGTGCCGAGCGGGGACTTTACGCTCGCGATCGGCCCCGAGCGTGTGAGCTGCTGGGTGACGGTGAACCGCGAGCTGTCGCGCGCTACCTCGGGCCGCAACTGATGGCCGCATACCTGTCCGGCTTGCTCTCAGCCTGGGCCGCCGCGCAGCTCGGACTCTCCGTGTTCTTTGCCCTGGCCTACTTGTTGGGCCGCCGCGAGCTGGAGTATTTCATCTTCAGCCTGCTCTGCTTATCGCTCTCGGTCGGCACGACCGGCGTGGCGTACGATTATTCGCTGACCGACATCCGGGCGCGCATGTTCGCGGACCAGATCACCCATTCGGGCATGATCTTCGCGGCGGCGTTCAACCTGCACTTTGCGCTGTGCTTCGGGCGCGCGCTCGATCGACCGGCGCGGGCCGCTTGGCTGTACGTGGTGGCGACTGCCTTTCTGATCGCGCTCTGGAGCGGCTTCTGGTGGCAAGACGACCCGCCGCTCGTCGCGAGCTCGTACCTGTTCGGCCATCGCGTCGTGCACGTGCTCGGGCGAGCCACCTGGCTCGGCAAGGCCTTCTACGTGATCGCCTCACTCGAGACGGCTACGGCGGCTGCGGTCTTGGTGTCGGCTTACCGCAAGGGGCGCCGTGAGGTCGGAGCCGCCATCATCGGTATCCTGTGCATTTTGCCGGCAGTCGGGAACGACGGCGCTTTGGCGCTCGGCATTTTCAAGAGCGCGGTACCGCTCCTGCCGCATGCTTTCCTGCTGTATGCGTTCGGCGTGGCTGGCACGTTGCTGCTCAGGTACCGGGTCGGTCGCGACGAGCTCGAGAAGGCGGCGCGCAGCCTGCAAGAGAAGAGCGAAGAGCTGCGTCATTCGTACGCCGAGCTGCGGCTGGTCCAAAACGAGCTGGTGACGAAGAAGCAGCTGGCCGCCGTCGGCGAGCTGGCCGCTGCGATCGCGCACGAGGTCAGAAACCCACTGGCGGTGATCGTCAATGCGGTCGCCGGGTTACGGCGTAGCGCGGTGCGGGACGAAGATCGCACCATGCTGCTCGGCATCGTCGACGAAGAGGCGGCGCGCCTCAACCGCCTGGTGACCGATCTGCTGCGCTTCGCGCGCCCGGTCAGCGTCAAGCGCTCGCCGGTCTCGTTGCTCGAGCTGGCCAATCGTTCACGCTCCTCGGCGATGGTCGACGGTCACCAAATCGTCGTGCGTATGGACGACGACCCCGAGCTGCAGACCGTGTGGGTCGACCCGAGCCTGTTTCGGCTGGTGTTCGACAACTTGGTCGAGAACGCCTACCAGGCCATGAAGGGCGGCGGAACCGTACAAATCCTGGTGCATCGCGGACAGCTGCGGGGCCAGCCCGCAGTCAAGATCGAGATCGCCGACTCGGGTCAGGGCATGGAGCAAGGCGTCCGGGATCGGGCGCTCGATCCTTTCTTCACCACCCGTCCCAGCGGCACCGGACTGGGCTTGCCGATCGTGCATCGCATCATCGAGGCGCACGGCGGCGAAATCTTGCTCGACAGCGAAGAAGGACAGGGTACGACCGTGACGTTGCTGTTGCCACTGGGTCCGCCCGCGGACGCCGAGCGCAGCCCGGACCTTCCCACCGTCGAGGTTCGTCAGGAGACGATAGCTTGAGTGATCGCAACGCCATTCTGAGCAGTGACAAGGCCTTCTCGTGGCACCCGTACACGCCGATGCAGCAGTACCTCGAGGGGCCCGACCCGCTCGTGATCGCGCGGACGGCCGGCAGCAGGTTGTTCGACGTGGA
>JBEHXA010000061.1:0-19416 GCA_048498935.1 Myxococcota bacterium | reverse complement strand
GCTGCTGTTTGGGCGGAGCACCACCGCTCTATTTGCGGCGTGCAGTCCGACCCGCGGAGGGCGCCGGTTAAGGTGCGTCGATCGTGGAGCGACGCAGCAAGGCGTCTAAGGCGCGCCTCGCGGAAACACTGTTCCAGACTCGGGCGCCGTGGAAACGTGCCAGCGGTCTGCCGGCTGCGTCGAGCAAGAACGTATTGGGTAAGGTGGTGACACGGAACGCGCTGCGAGCTTCGCTGCGCGCGTCGCGCATGACGTTGCTGGGCACGCGACCATCGAAGAAATGCTCGACTACTGGCCAAGTTTCATCGGTGCTGACCAGGATTGCCGCCGGGCGATCGAGCGCCAGTAGTTCTGGCAGCTCCAGGCGACACGGCTCGCACCAGGTCGCCCAGAAGTGAACGAGTACTGGCGCCGCGACCAACGTCTGCAGCAAGGCCTCTCGCTCGTCACGATGCTGCAGCCTGGCTTCCAAGCTGATTGGTGGGCCCTGCACTGTTTCGTATGAGAAGGACGTGTCCCGAGCTGCTTCGCGTTCGCCCGTGACCTGCCGGTAGAACAGGTACGCCGCTCCCTGAGCGGCCGCCACGGCGCCGAGGCCGAGCGCCAGCCGGCGCCGACTCCCGTTCAAAGGGGCTGCTCCACTGGCGGCGCCGCTGGCACGAGCAGGGGGCGGCGGCTGAAGACCAGGTACAGGCAGGGGAGCACGACCAGCGTGAGCAGCGTGGAGGAGATGACACCACCAATCACAACGGTGGCGAGCGGGCGCTGCACTTCTGCGCCGAGGCCGGTGTTGAGCGCCATGGGCACAAACCCGAGCGCCGCGACCAGCGAGGTCATCAGCACGGGCCGGAGCCGTTGGTCCGCCGCTCGCTCGACCGCGTCGCGCAATCGAAGGCCCTGTGCGACGAAGCCGCGCACAGTCGAAACCAGCACCATGTCGCCCAGAACCGACACTCCGGAGAGCGCGATGAAACCCACGCAGGCCGATACGCTGAACGGCAGATCGCGGAGCCACAGTGCGAAGACGCCACCCACGGCTGCAAATGGCACGCCCGTGAAGACGCGGAGGGCGTCGATGACGCGACCGTAGGTGAGATAGAGCAGCCCAAGAATGAGCGCCAGAGCTATCGGCACGACCACTAGCAAGCGCGAGTAGGCCCGCTCGAAGTGCTCGAACTGGCCGCCATAGCGCACGAAGTATCCAGGAGGCAGCTTCACCGAGCTTGCGATGCTGGCCTGGGCCTCCGCCACATAGCTACCCACGTCGCGCCCGCGCACGTTGGCCTGAATCACGATGCGGCGCTTGCCCCATTCGCGGTTCACGGCGGTCGGCCCCTCCGTCACGCTGATCTTCGCGAGCTGCGCCAGGGCGATGCGTTCGCCATTGGCTGCGGTGACAGGGATCTGTCCGACGGCGCTCGGATCGGTTCGATAGTGGTCGGCCAGACGCACCGCAATGGGAAAGCGGCGCTCGCCCTCTTGCAGCTCTCCAACCTCCCGCGTGCCGAGTGATTCGACCACGTCCAGGACCTCCTTGGCCGCGATGCCATGGCGCGCGATGGCGTCGCGGTCGACCTGGACCTGAAGCACCGGCTGACCTGTCAGCTGCTCGACCGAGATGTCCGCGGCGCCGGGGATCTTCTTGAGAGCGGTCTCGATCTCGCGCGCCGTCTCTTTCAGCACCGCAAAGTCGTCCCCAAAGAGCTTCACGCCCAGATCGCTGCGAATGCCCGCCACCATTTCGTTCATGCGCATCTCGATGGGTTGCGAGAACGCCATGCGCATCCCGGGCAAAGTGGAGAGCTCTTGCTGCATCACCTGAACGAGCTCGTCTTGGGTCGTTGCCCGCTTCCAAACGTCTCGTGGCTTGAGCATCACGAACACGTCCGAGACCTCGAGGCCCATCGGGTCCGTCGCAACTTCGGGGCTACCGGTGCGCGTCCAAACCCGTTCGACCTCGTCGGGAAAGGCCTTCAGCAGTACACGCTCGATGCGCGTGCCATAGCGCACCGACTCATCGAGCGAAACGCCGGCCAAGCGCACCGTGTTGATCACGACGCTGCCCTCCTGAAGCTTCGGCACGAATTCGGTGCCGAGCTGAGTGGCGATGAAGACGGCGTTGCCCAAGACCAGCACTGCGCACGCCAGCACCGCCACGCGAAAGCGCAGAGCCCCATGCAGCAACGGACGATAAGCGGCCTTCAGACCGCGCATCAACCACCCGTCGCGGTGAGCGATGCGTCGCGGCAACAGCAGGCTCGCCAGCACCGGCATCAACGTCATCGACAGCACCATCGAACCGAGGAGCGCAAAGATCACGGTCAGCGCCATCGGTCGGAACAGCTTCCCCTCGACCCCTTCGAGCGCGAGGATCGGAACGTAGACGATCATGATGATGAGCTCGCCGAACAGGGTCGGCTTGCGCACCTCGACGGCAGCATCCCGAACGATCTCGCGCCGGGTCCGCTCACTCGTGTCCCCCGCCAACCGGCGCACCGAGTTCTCGATCGTGATGACCGAGCTGTCCACGATCAGGCCGAAGTCGATCGCGCCCAGGCTCATCAAGCTGCCCGCGATGCCCGCCTGAACCATCCAATTGAACGCGAACAACATCGAAAGCGGGATGGCCGCAGCCACAATCAGCCCGGCGCGAAGGTTGCCGAGAAAGAGGAACAGCACTGCCACGACAAGCAGGGCACCCTCGAGCAGGTTGCGTTCGACGGTGCCGAGCACGTGGTCGACGAGGGTCGTGCGGGCGTAGAGCTGCTCGACTTTGACCCCCTGTGGCAGGGTCTTTTGAATCTCTTGCAGCCGCCTTTGCAGGGCGCGTGTGACGACGTGGCTATTTTCGCCCATCAGCATGAAGCCCAGGCCGAGCACCACCTCACCCTTGCCATCTGCGCTCGAGGCCCCGCGCCGGATCTCGCGTCCCTCGACGACGCTTCCCACATCCTTAATACGGATCGGCACGCCGTTCTCGGCGCGGATGACGATGCTCTCGATCTCCGCGGGCTTGGTTACCAGGCCGACGCCGTGGATCAGGCTCGATTCGCCAGCTTGGTCGAGCATTCCGCCGCCGACGTTGGCGTTGTTGCGCTCGAGCGCAGCAATGACGTCATCCAGAGTCAAAGCGCGGGCGTGGAGTTGGGTTGGGTCGAGCACGACGTGGAACTGGCGCTCGTCGCCGCCCCAGGCGTTCACCTCGGCCACACCGGACACGGATCTGAGCTGCGGCCGGATCGTCCAGTCGTGGATGGCGCGCAGCTCGCTCAGCGGCAAGTCGCCGCGTACGACATAGTGAAAGACTTCGCCGAGGCCGGTGGCGACCGGACCGAGCTTGGGGCGCTCGATGCCGAGGGGCAGCTCCACCTCCTGCATACGCTCGCTGACGACCTGCCGAGCGAGCCAGATGTCGGTGCCATCCTCGAAAATGGCCGTAACCTGGGAGAAGCCGAAGCGGCTCACCGAGCGCACTTCGGCCAGCTTCGGCAAGCCGGAGATGGCCTGCTCGATGGGGAATGTGGCCTGCCGCTCAATCTCGACGGGCGACAGCGACGGTGCGTTGGTGTTGATCTGAACCTGGACCGGCGTCGTGTCCGGAAAGGCGTCGATGTCGAGCTGCCGGAAGGCCAGCGAACCTGCCAGCACCAGCGCCAAGCTCGCCAGGATGACGAACAGACGGTGGTGCAAGCACCAGTCGATGAGCTTCGTCAGCATGCGCTAGTCCGTCTCACAGCAGCCGGCTCCGATGCTCTCTTTGGAAGTCTCGGTCTTCAGCAGGAAGCTCCCGGTCGTGACGACCTCCTCCCCCGCCTTCACGCCGCTCAGTACTTCCACCAGTTCGCCCTCGCTCGCGCCGAGCTTGACGCGACGTGTTTCGAACTCGATGTTGCTCAACCGAACGAAGAGCAGCGAGGTGTCCTCCACCCGATGCAGCGCGGCCCGCGGGACGACCAGGCGTGGCTTGACCTCTGAGGCCACGATGCGGGCCTGACCGAACATGTTTGCGCGCAAGGCGCCGTCGGGGTTCTCGAGCGGTACCCGTACTTTCGCCGAACGAGTGTGCGCATCTACGGCGGGCGCGACGTAGCTGATGACACCCTTGAGCTCGCGCCCCGGGAGCGCATCGAACGTGAGTGTCACAGCTTGACCGGAGGCGACGCGCTGCAGGTCCATCTCGGCGACGTCCGCATCGGCCCAGAGCGAGCGGGTGTCCACGACCTCGAGCAGCACGTCTTCGCTGTCCACCAGCTTGCCGATCGTCATGTTGCGTTGGATGACGAAGCCATCGATAGGCGCGGACAGAGTGTACGCGCCAGCACCGCCGCCACTCGCTCCCATGATGGCTAGCGAGGTCTTCAAGGCCTCGTACTCCGCTTGCGCGGCGGAGCGTTCTTGCTCTGCCGCGAGCAGCACTTGCTGCGCTGCGACTCCTTCAACAACGAGCCGCTGCTGCCGCGTCAGGTTCTCTTCTGCCGTGGTCACGCGCGTCTTGGCCGCCCTGAGCCGGGCGCGGTCGGCGCCGACGTTCGGGCTATCGATGACGAGCAGGGCTTCGCCTTTCTTGACCTTCGAACCGACGTCCACCTTGAGGCTTCGCACGACGCCTGGGGCTCGCGCGTTGATCTGCGCGAGGCGCGTGGCGTCGTAGGTGAGGCGCGCGGGGGCGGTGACGCCAGCGGTGCGCGCTAGCTCCCTGACTTGAACCCATTCGAGCCCGGCGCTGGCGGCGGTGTCGGGACGCTTGAAGCGGATCTTGAGACCGTCTCGCGGAGCCTTCTCCTGCGTGACCGAGTGGCCGGGTTTGCCGCCCCGCTCGGGGTGGCAAATAGGACAGACCGACTCTGGAAAGCCGTGCTCGTCGCACCAATCCCCCTTTGCTTGAAAAACCGGGATAAGGCGTGGGTTGTGTTTGGTGCAGATAGCCTCGAGCACACCGTGCTCGCAGAGCTTGCCTTCCACGGGAGCGAGCAGGGCCTTCTGCTCAGCACCTTTCTGCTCTTCGGCTGGGGTAGGCCGTCCCTTGCCGCAGCTCAAGGCGAGCAGCAGCAGCAGCCCCAGCGCCCCAAAGCGCGGGATGTTCACCATGTTGCCCTCGCTCGACTAGTTGGTTTTCGGAGGCCGAACGATCTTCAGGTTTGGATTGCACTTCAGACAGTGCGACTCGGGCAAGGAATGCTCCTCGCACCAGTCCCCCGTCGCCTTGAATGCGGCAATCAGGTCTGGGTGGCACAGCGTGCACTGGGATTCGGGCACCCCGTGCTCGCCGCACCAATCCTCGTGCGAGCCAGGCTTCACGCCCGCCGCCGCGTGACCGGCGCCCTGCGCGCTGGCTGCGGCCGGCTTCGCCTCGGTCCTTTCCTTCGAGCAGCCCACGCTAGCCAAGAGGGAACACACCACCACCGTGGTGAAAAAACCTCGAATCATCGAACTATCTCCTGCAGTAAAAGATCAAAAACGTCGTTGGGCTTGAGCTAAGCCAGGACGCGTTTGGGCACGTGCAGGATGTCGTGAGGATCAACAGTAGGCGGATCAGCGAGCTTACAATGCTCTCGCGCCAGCGGCGCCGAGCTCGGCGGCACCAGCTGGGCAGCCGTCGTAGCGACCAGGGCGCGGCCGATGCCGCCGCAGCCTGACGCGCAGGAAAGCGGGCAGGAGCACGGACCTTCGTGCTCTTCCTGAGGCTCCTCGCTGGGAGCTTCAGCGGGGCAACAGCCGTCGCCCTCCGACGCAGCGGCCTCGGACACCGCGAGTTCAACGCCCAAGCAGCAAGCCTCACCGAAGGTCGGCCAGGCGAAGACTGCGACCAGCACCAACACTACCAACTTGGCCAGCACGGCCAATCGGGAGCGGCGAAGGCGGGTCATCGGAAGAACGCTAGTCCAGAAAAGACGTTGGTTCCAGGCCGGGCTAGCGAAGGATGGCCGGCCCACTCGCAGCCCTCTGAAGGGCATCGAGGCCGCTGCGTAACATGCCTACTGCGGAGGCCAGAAAAAGGGCTGCAATTCCCACGCCCACCACGATGTCGGGCCAGGCCGAGCCGAAAACAGAGACCGCGCCGGCGGCCAGGAGCACCGAGATGTTGGCGATGATGTCTCGTCCGTCGCCCCAACCCCGCAAGCTCGGTTCGCTCCTGTCGGCCCGATCGGGCAAGGTGGAGCGCAGGATCTCGGCTAGGTCAGGTGGCATAGGCATGGGCTCCAGCATTGAGACGTCGAGCGACCAGTATTGCCCCGTGGGTATCGTCCGGTGAGCGCTCCCAAGGCGGCGACGACCACGCGCGCTATCTGAGCGAAGACTTCCCTCACGTCCCGTTGGCCGAGAGCAATCGCCGACATCGCTGCGTGCACCCGAATGTGCAATCTGGCGGACGGCTGAGACAGAATGTGTGCCCGTTCGAGATATCGCCAGGCCGCGTTTACCGTGCTTAGGAAACGCCCCACTCGAGTTCGGGAAGGTTTGCCGCCCGAAGCTGTGACCCGAGACGCCGATGAGGCCTAACCCCCTGTCGCTGCGCTCCCAGGCCCTTTCGTGCTTCGCCGCTGCCGACTTCGCGCTCTTCGGCTTCGCGGCGCACGGCAGCTACAGGTACGTGCTCGCGACGGGTGGAGTGCCGGAGACGCGCCGGTTCGTGCTCGCGGACGTGCTGGCCGGGCTCCGTTCGAGGGGGAGCCGCCGAATACCCACAACGCGCGCACTCGAGGTAGGCAGGGCTTGTAGTTGGGGGATGCCGGCTCTAGCTTGCGGCAAATGTTGATGAGGAACGTCGCGGGGCGATTGGCCGTTTCGGTGGCGAGCTGCGCGGGGGTGCTGGCGCTGGCAGCGAGCGCGCGCGCGGAGAGTCGCACGCACGACGGCCTCTACTTGTCCGCCAACGCAGGTGTGGGCTACGTGGGCTCGTCGGGTGACTTGAATCCGAGCAAGCTCTCGGGGCTTTCGACGCCCTTTGCGCTTTGGGGTGGCTATACCTTCGGAAAGTTCGCGGTAGGCGTCGGAGCCTTTATGGATGTCGTGTGGGCGCCTACCTACAAGTATGAGGGCGGCTTCGACCCCGCCTCCGAAGACGATGGTTTCGCGTTCTGGGCTGCTGCCGTGTTCGCGGATATCTATCTGGATCCGAAGGGCGGTTTGCACATCATGCCGTCGATCGGTTCGGGCTTCTTGGCCGCGCCCGTTGCTCTCAATGGCGGAGAAGGGATCGTCCTCGGCCTCGGAGTTGGCTACGACTTCTGGGTGGCGTCCGAATTCAGCCTGGGGGTGATGGGTCGCGTCCTCTACGCGCCTCTCAGCATGGACAATCCCCAGAGGCAGAGTGGTAGTTACCCGACGTTCGCGCCGGCGCTCCTGCTCACCGCGACCTACCAATAAACCCAGCGCCGGACGCCATGTCCTCTATTGGCGCCGCTTGTTGCGAGAGCGCGAGCCCGACTTCGCGGTTGGCGGCTCGGCGACTTTCGAACCCCTCGGTTTGCTGGGCTTTGCGCGAGTTGTATTCCGCGCCCGCGACGTCTTCGCAGTGGGTGGTGTGCGCCGACCCGAGTGATCGCCGCGCTGACTTGGGAGGCGACGAGGTCCAAAAATTCGCGATAGCGGCCGTCGAGGGGCCTCCGGCGGTTCAGCCCGACGAACGAGGACGCTCGGCGGCGCTTCGCCGAGGCCGCCCAGCGGCAAGAGAATCGCCTCGTCGGTTGGGTCGTCCCACGGTCCCGATACGCGCTGGCCGAACCGCGCGACGAGACCGGAGACGACCAACGCCGCGGGCCTCGATGACCTGGGCGAGCGGCCAGACCGCGCTCGAGCTGGCCGGCTCGATCACCTTTGGAGCCATCGCCGAACGTTCGTCGATCCCCGCCGCGGCCTCGAGCTGGGCCAGGCCATGCGCGTCGTCGATCGCGTAGGCGAGCGCGAACGGCAGATCGTGAGGGTTCGTGCCGAGCACGTCGACGAGCGACGTGAAGGCGTGGTTTTCCGTCGTCGCAACCGGGACCGCCGCGAGCGCCGCGAGCGTCGCGGTTCGTCGTCGCGCGAGCAAGAAGCGGAGCACACCTAGCGCGGTCGCTGAGCACGGATGCAGCGCTCTGTTGGCGCAAGCCGTCAGCGCACTGCTAGCTGCCTGAAGCGCGCACGCCATCATGGGCGCGCGACATGAGAGGTGCAGAATTGACACGGTGCATTCGATCTCGATGAGTCGCATTCATCGTGTTGCGCGCGTCGCGTTGGCGAAGGCTGAGCAATCGATAGCGGCGTCATCGATCGCGTCAGAAATGCAAAGAAGCAGGCTCGAGCGAGATCGCATGCATCACTCAATAGCGTGAACGCGATCGTGTTGATCGAAACGCGATCGTGTTGATCGAATGTGATCGAGAGTCGAATGCGATCGAAAGTAGCGCCACTGTCTTGAGTTGGATTTTTGCGCGTGCTATCTCCAGTTCTAGAAATGAGAGAAGGGAGGCTGAGGGGCGCTAGCCGCTTGCGTTGAAGTGGGATCGTTGGTCGCGTTTATTCGTGACGATGCGTGAGCGCGTTGCCTTTGCGGCAGCGTGCGACTTGTTGTGAGGCGGGTGTGAAGCGACGGCGCGGGCAGCGCCGGCGGGAAGAGGACACAACTCGAAATGGCGCGTGCCGTTCGGTGCGAGCGCTAGGCACGGTCGCGTGCCGGTGCATCGGCACCGTCGACGGCAGGGAATGGGACGAACCACGTTGACCGCAATCGGTCGTACGCGTGTGTGTGTTTCCGAGTCTGCTGAAAGGAAAAGCGATGAAAATCAAACAAGTATTTGCGGGGATCGGGGTCTGTGCGGTGGCGATGGGACTAGGTGGATCGGCCGTAGCGAACACGCCAGGTCAGCTGAGCGCAGACTGCATCCAGGCGGCGGCGCGGTTCGGGATTCGGCCCAACGTGACATTCGGTTTCGCCCCTCAGTACGTGCGCGATTGGTGGGTGGCAAAGAGCTGCAACGCCACCACCTCGGATCAGACGACGTGCACGAGAATCAGCAACGATTACGGCACGTCGGCCAACGTCACTTGGGGCTACGCGCCGCAGAACGTTCGGGATTGGTGGACTGCGCACAGCTGCAGCACCACCAGCAGCAGAACGCCGTGTCAGGCAGCGAGCGATCGTTACGGCATCTCGGCCGGGGTTAGTTGGGGCATGGCTCCTCAGTTCGTCAAGGACTACTGGATTGCCAACTCGTGCAACACTACTTACGGCGGGTTTGGAGTAACCCAGTGCAGCATCGCCTCGTTCTATTATCGCATTTATGCGAACGACACCTTTGGCTGGGCTCCTGCCGACGCTTCGTCGACGGATGCTGACATCCAGCAGTGGTGGGTCGACAACGCCTGCACCACCTCGCCCTAGCCTCTCACGCGGGTGAGCAGCCTACCCGTTTCCGGCATTCGCCTCTGCTTCAGCTGACGAGCAGCTAGGAGACACGGCGCTATGCCGGACGGGTGGGCGTCTAACGACGATCGTCCGAAGCGTCAGAGGGTCGAAAGTCTTGCGCAGGAAAGCGCGGGCCTAGCGTCGACATGCCTGCGCCTTTACCTTTAGCCCTGGTGAGCCTTCGCTGCTAGCGTGCCCGCGGACTTGGTCGGTAAGGAGAAGCGCATGCGGGTGACTGTTCTGGCTGCGGGGCTCATGTTCGTAGGCGGGCTTCCGCTCGCCTGCGGTGGTGACAAGAACGAAGAAGCGAACGGCCAAACACTGGGCGCGTTGACGGACGCCGAAGCAAGCTCTCTCTGTGAAGAGCTTCGACCTTACATGCTTCGCGTTGCTACGGCGTCGTGCACGGCGGGTGCACTCGAAAGTGAGGGTAACGCAGTCTTCGATTGCGCTTCCGAGCGCCAATCCTGCATCGAGGATAGCGTGGGCGAATGCGGCGTCACGAAGGTGCGCAGCGCGGGCACGCGCGATTGCTTGGGGATCCGCGTGGCCGATCTGCGCGAGTGCTTGACGGCCGCTGCCGACGTGTTGGAGAGCCGGTACGGCAAAGACATCGATTGCGACAGCACGCTTCCCCCCAATGACGAGGCGCAGACGGTGCCGGACGCTTGCCGTCGCGTGAGCGCTGGTTGTCCGCGCTTGGCGCCCGGCGCTGAGAGTGACGCGGGTGACGGGGACGGCGGCAACGATGGCTGCTCCCCGCCGCCCGGCGTGGGTGGTTGCCAGCTCAAGGACTCCTGCTTCGAGGTCACTGATCCGACGTACACGCCCGACCGCATCGAGAGCGAGCTGTGCACGCACGCAGGTGAGGTTTACGTGGACCATTGTCCGACTGAAGGCGTCACGGGTCGCTGCATTCAGCCATACGAGCACCCCATCGTTCAGTACGCGTACACTTTGCCCGGCAATGCGCGAGCCAGCTGCGATGCATACAACTACCTCTGGTGCGCCCCGTAACTGGGGTCCACGCCGCTAGCCTCTCGCCCAAACGATTCTCGGCCCAGTGGGCCTCGCTACTGGAGACGAATCGTTGCGCGCTTCAGTCGGCTTCGACGTGGACGGTGATGGGGTCGACGTAGCCTTCGGGTGCCGCGAAAGTTGCATCGAGGGTGCCGTGGAACGTGAGGTCAGTGGCTGTGGTGCTGTCGACTGGTACTTCGACGTGCAGGTTGAAGTCACCTTTGTCGATGGGCAGCTGATTAATGTTCAGCTGCCACGAGGCGGCCATGTAGCTGACTTTGCCTACTGCATTCACGTCTTGCACGACCGTGCTCGCCGCGTAGTTGCCGGCAAGGCGGCCGCTCCAGCCAGCCATGCGAAAACGGAACTGGTTATCGGGAGAGCTCAGATCGAGAGCAGGGGGCACGTCATCATCAGCGCGCACCAATCCGCGGCATTCGATCGTGCGGTCCACCGGAGCCGAGATCGTGACCTTGCAGCCCGTGGGCGTGGGCTCCGGGCGACCTGGGAGCGAGACGAAGCTGCCCGCCTCGCAAATCTGCTCGAGCTCCCCCGGCGAGAAGCCCCCGCCATACACCGAGACTTTCCCCACACCGTCCTTGGCGAGGCAAGTGCCGGACACATCTTCGTCCGGACAGGCGTCGCTTTGCAGCCCGGGCGCGAATACGGGGCTCCCGCCCGTGTTGTCGACGACCGTGATGCACTGGTGGTTGTAGTCGAGTGGCACGTCGTTCTGAACGCACCAATGCAGGGCCACCAAGTGTTGCCCCGAAATTTCGTCCGAGAACTCGCAGGCCAAAGGCATGGTCGGGGCTTTGCTCGGCTTCTCCTTCGCAGGGTCGCCCCCGCTAGTGCTGCCGCAACCGAGCAGCGCGATGAGGCTCAACGCGCCACCGACCCACCTCGAAGACCCATCAATCACCGGCGAACCCTACCACTACTTTCTATCGCTCGCCGGAGCAGTGCAGGTTCGTCGACTCCATGAGGTGGTAGGTCGCGTTGGCAGCGTCGGCGCGTGCTGAGGCGTTTGCGTCGATGAGGGCGGGGCGAGAATCGGTTGCGCTCGCCTGCGTCGCCTCGGCGATGGCCTCACGCATCTTGTCCTTGTACACGCCCTTGGCTTGGTCCAGCTCGGGGATGCCGCTCAGGGCGGCGATCTGGCCATCCGCTCGAGTGAGGATGGCCTCGAAGCGCGCGCTATCGAGTGGGTGGTGCATCACAGCGGAGCCGGTTTCGGCAACGCTGCGCGAAAACTCCTGGCACTTGGTCAAACGACGTTGATCGCAGCTGCTGAGCGCGAGGAGGCCCAGAATCAAGAGCCCAGCGCGGGTAGGTGTGGTCATGGCAGACCTCGAGCTTCTTTCTTTTGGGCTTCGGTGAGGGTGACTCCGTTCAACGTGGCTCCCGTCAAGATGACGTCTTTGAACGTGGCGCCCTCGAACGTCGCGCCCGTTAGGTCCGCCTTGCTCAGATTGACCTGGTCGAGCAGTGCGCCATCGAAGGCGGCCTTGTACAGGTTCGCGTTGGTCAAGTTCACCTTGAATAGGTGAGCTCGTTCCCATCGGGACTCGGCCAAATTGAGGCGCTCGTTACCGGGGTAGCGCAGCGTTACCTCGGAGATGAAGGCTTCGTTCAGAACGATGCGCCAGGCTTCTTTGAGCGATAAGGTGGCGTTCTGCAAGACCGCTTTCTTCATCGAGACCGAGCTGAGCCGGCTTCCGTTGAAGGAAGCGCTGCGCAGCACGGCGCCGTCGAGGGTAGCTTGATGCAGCTGTGCCGCCCCAAATTGCGAAGAGCTGAGGTCGGCATAGGAAAAGTTTGCTCGCGGGAGCATCATTTCTTCACCGAGAAAGCGCGCCCCGTTCAGCATGGCATAACTGAAGTTGGCATTTTCGAGCTGGGCGCCTGAGAAGTTGGCGTCCGCGGCGAGAGCGCCGACTCCGCTAAAGTGCGTCAGCTTTGCGCCTCGCAGATCCGCGTTCTGTAGAATCGGGCTCACCCACGCGGCGCGGCGCAAGTCGCTGTTTGCCATGACCACCGAGCCGAAGTTTGGTCCGTTGCCGACGCTGAGCGCCAGGTTGGCCCCGGTGAGCTGCGCTCCTGTGAACGAGGCGTCGTTCAAGCTGGCGCGTCTCAAATCGGCGTCGGTCAGCACCGCCTCTTGGGCCCGCGCGCGATCCAGATTTGCGGCGGCCAGCGTGGCGTTGTCGAGACGGGCGGTCGCGAGGTTCCACCCCGCTAGGTTGGCGCCTGCGAACTGGGCCCCGCTCAGCTTTTCGCCTGCTGCGCTGTCGAGCCCCATCGAGTGCGTGATGAACCGGCCGGAGCAAGCGAGCAGCACGAGCAAGACGGCGGAGGTCGCCGAGCGGGTGACGTTGGTCGGTGGCTTCGTGCCTTCCACGAGCTCGGAATAGCGTCGCAGGCCATAGGAGGTGGCCCAGGTGCCGAGAAAGCACACCGCAATGAGCGCGAAGCCGAGGTTGGTCTCCCAGGCGTCGACCCGCGGCTGCACCGCGAAGAAGAAGCGCAGCATCAAGTACCAGAGCACCGCTGGTCCCAACCAGCGCACGATCCAGCCAGGAATTTGTGTGCCTACCAGCTCCAGCAGGGTGCTGAGACGCAGCGCTGCTTCACCGCGAATGGGTAACTCCGGCCTGCGAAAAATACCGACGCAGCTCAGCACCCAGGTGTCTACCTGTTCGCGCAAGGGTGGGCCGTCCGGCAGCTTACCGGGCAAGCGCGAAGCAACGCGCGCGAAATGGCTGACCCGGGCGAGCGTGTACGAGCCGAGCGCCAAGACGAGGATGCTTGCCAATAGAAAGAAGGCGTGGACCGAAACTTCGGCGTCCACCAGCGGCAGGCTCATGGTCGTCATGTTGGTCAGCACGAGCGCGTCGCTAGCTCCCAGCACGCTCGCGCCGATATAGGTGAGCAGTCCGCAGCTAGCGATGAAGATGGCTCGCAGGTCCTCGGCAAGCGACTTGGCCAGCTCGAGTCGCTTTTCCAACTTGGCCTGAGCCTCGCCGGTGCTCGCACCGGTGAGATCCGCTCCCGGCAGATGGGCGTTTTCGATGCCGCTGCCTTCGAGGCGTGCTCCTCGGAGCGAAGCGCGGGTCAAGTCGGCATCTTTGAGGCTGGCGTTCGTGAGGTCGGCGCCGTCGAAATTGGCGCCCGTGAGGTCCAGCCCTTCGAAATTGCAGCCGACCAGCCGCGCGCCGCTCAGATCGCGGCCGGCCAAAGTGGCCTGGGAATTGGCGGCGCCTCGAAAGTCGTGGCCGCTCCATTCTCGGCATTTGAGCTCGCCGCTGGGAATGCCTGTTTCGGGTACATCCGGTGCGGTCGAGCTCGAGGCGATGGGTCGCCTTCCTGAACCTTTGGACTCGGGAGGCTCGCTTTGGGGGCGTGCGTTACTCGTCATCCTTCCTCATGGCGGATGAGAGAGCCGAGTCGGATTCCGGTCGATAGGTGTTTGTTCGGAACCGGACTGCCGGTCGTGATAGAGCGGGCAAGCTTGGCACCGCGCATCAACCTCCGAGTCCTGCGAGCTGGCGTACACCTAGCGTTGCTGGGTGGCTTGATTCTGAGTCACGCCAGGCCGGCGGTGGCGCTCGACAAGCAGGGCAGCGCGCACGGTGGACAGGTGGGCGGCGGCGAAGGTGGCTTCAATATTTCAGGCGGGCTCATGCTGGGCAGCGCACTGGTGAACCCCACTTACGCGGCGCGGCCGGACAATACCGGGCTGATGCTGCTGCGCTACGCGCTGCACGTCGACGTCGACCTGCTGGGCCCCATGCTGTCGATCCCGATCGACGTGAACATGGTTACGGACCGGTTGCGCGGCGGGGCCGCCATGTTCGCGCCCTCGGAGCTCGACCTGATCACGGGGCTGACCAGCACGCACGCGCTCGGACGCGCCACGAGCTTCGAGCTGGGCACGCGCGTCGAGCACGATCGGCCCGTCGATCGCGCGGGCTTGACCCAAACGTACGTCGACGCGCGCGCGCGTCTCCTCTACTCGCTCGGCGCGGTTTGGCCTTCGCTCAAAGACAGCCTCGCAGACGGCGATCTCACGGGCTACGGCACCTTCGGCTGGTTCATCTACAATCCGAGCTACGCTGCGCGACCCGACAACACCGGGCGCGCGTTGTTTCGCTACGTTGCGCACAACGAGCTGTCCGTCTGGCACCAGCACATCGGGCTCGGTGTGGACGGCACGTTCTTCACCAACCGCGAGGGCGGTAACCCGGTCGCTCCCACCGAGCTCGACTTCACCACCGAGCTCATCGGTCGCTATCAGCCGTTCGAGCTGCACATCGCGTACGAGCGTGACATGCCCGTCGATCGCGGCGGACTCGTGCAGTCGCTGCTCTACGCGCTGGCCTCATACAGCTTCGACTTTCGGAGCGCATTGCACCCGCCGCAGTTGAAGCAGAGCGAGTAATCTTCGTCGGTATGTCGGGCTGCACTTTGGCTACGGGCCGCCGCTCACCAAGTCGGCCATCCAGCTCGGTTCCGGGACGTTGAACCACTCGCCTTGCCACTCTTCGTCGGTGAGCCGTTTGTACTGGTCGGTGACCTTCTCGCGGTAGGTGGAGGCCAGGCCCGCGTACGCGCGCGGGCCGCTGCAACCTTCGGCGACGACGACCATGAGGCGCGGGTCACCCGTGCCCACGTGGAGCACGCGGCCGACCTCTGAGCCAAATTCGTCGGTGGGTTGCGTGTGGACGTCTGCGATGGTGGGGTCCGACTCGACCGCGGTGTAGGGGAGGAAGAATAGCCGCTTGTACCAACCGGACTGGAAGTCGCCCCCGCCGCAAATGGGCTGCACGACCACCGCTTCGTTGATGAACGCCAGCATGTCCGGCGTGAGCTCTGCACCGCTGCGTTGGTGCTCCGCGATGGCCTGGAGCTGCTGAGCGACGCTTCCGAGCTGCTCGAAGTAGGCCGCGACGCTTTGGGTGGGTGAGTTGGTGGGCGTCGGGAGGCTGGAGCTTGCCATGAGCTCCTGTCCCCGCTTCGCGAACGCGCCGATGGCAGCGTAGAAGCCCGGGTAGGGGTCGACGTAGCCGTCCGGAAAGTCGCAAGTCGCTCCGCCGCTGTAGGACTGCTTCGCGTACAGGATCGTGTCGTGGCGAAGCTGCGCCCACGACGCGAGCTGAGTGTTGAGGAGGCGCTTGCCCCATGCTTCGCTTCGCGCCGTGGGCGGCAGGCTCTCGGCGTCGCCCGCCCCAGAGGTCGCGTTGGGAGACAGCTGACGGAGCGCACTCAGCCATTGGGTGTAGAGGCTGCCGCTCCAAAATTCTGCCGGATGTTCGTCGGCCAAGACACGCATTTGCGTCAGCGCGCTGGGGTAGCCAGCGGCCTTATATGTCGCCAGCTCCCCGTCGAGCAGCTTGAGGGCTTGCTCGTTGCCGAGCGCCGCAAAAGCCGCGTCGAGCGGGCTCGGCATCAGACGCTGCGGCTCCGGGTCGGGCGCGTTGATGCGGTCGTACACGACGTTGGAAAAGACGTGACTATCGAGCACGTAGCGCTGACCCAGCAACGCGAACGAGCGCGACAGGGGCAAGGTCCCGCTGTGGGGACCTGCGATCATGATGTGACTGGAGATGCGCTGCGCCCCGAAGTTCCCGTCGACCATGGCCTGCACGATCGCCTCGTCCGAGAGCGCCAGCAGCTCGGCGTTCGAGGTCACACCGAGTGCCTCCTTCAGCTGATCGAGCTGATCGAGGGTCATGTAATCCGACTCGCCGACGAACGCCTCCACCGTGCGGTCGATGTTGTCGAAGTGGGTGCGCAGACCGCTGCCGACGAGCCCGGACAGCAAGAGCGCTGCTTCCAGCTGGCGGCGCCGGAATAGTTGTTCTCCGTTCGGTTGCGTCTCGATGAGGCGCAGGTCAACACGACCTAGCCACATCATCGCCTTGAAATAGCGGGTCAGCTGCGGTGAATCCGTGTAGTGCCCGCGCGGAGTGAACTGCGAAAAGTCCTCGCGTTTGCGGGCCACGCCGAACAGCGTGACGTCCGTCGTGCCCTGGCCGGCTTGTGCGAGCTTGAACAGTTTCGTGGCGAGGGCTGCGTCGCCGCCGGCAACGGGCGGCACCGTTTCGCCCTTCAAGAGGCTGCGCGCTACGGCGACGAACACGTCGGCGTCTTTCACGGCGCTACCTTTCGCGCCGTCGACGCCGGTCTCGAGCTTGGCGTGCATGCCGCTCAGCAGCACGTCGAGCTCGCTCAGCAGCGCGTCTTGCTCCAAGTACTTGAGCATGTCGTCGTACGAGCGGTGCACGGCGTCCAAGATCGAATCCGCCGAAATGTAGACCGGCAAGTCTTCGAGGTAGATGGTCGAGTAGCCGTAGGCGAAGCTCGGGAAGCGGTGGTCGTCGGTGATCACGAAGCCTCGTGTCCCGAGCGCAGTGAGCTCCGGCGCGCTCAGCGCCAGCGATGAGGCTTGGATCTTGTCCAAGCCGACCACCTTGCTCGTGTCGTAGCTCGGCGCCGGTTCGAACGCCGTCGGGTAGAGCTGGGCGACGCCGGCGCCATCGAGATCGGTGAGCGCCGTGAGCTTTTGCTGGAGCCGCTCGGCCTCCGCACTTTGGGCGGCGTTGGCGGCGACTTTGACCGGAGTGCCAGGGTCGACGGGCTCGGGAGGGGAAGACGAACCGCCGTTGCCATTGTCATTGCCGTTGCCCCCCGTGGAGCCCCAGAAGCTGCCGGCGTTGTTTTCATTTGTGCCAGGCTGTGCCCCGTCCGAGCTGCAGCCAGACGCGGCGATCAGGGAAAGCGTGAAAACGGACGAGAAAAGCCAGCGACTGCGGGGTGAGAGCGAGACCATGGGCACTCCTGGGGAGCCATGGGTGCAACCGTCGTGCCTACCTACTAGCGCACGTAGACTGAGCGGCCGCTGGCATGCGCGCGCTGCGCGAGCTCAGCCGCCGCGCCACTCGATGGAGCCCAGGATACGCTGCGGATCGTGCAGGCCCTTTTGTCGCGCGAAAGCGGGGAAGGTGTCGCCGAGTTCGCTTTGCCAAAGTGGCTGGGTGAGCGGCACCGCGGCGATATTGTAGCGCGTGCCGCCCAGCGCTTGGGCTCGCTTGAATAGGGTTTGATTGCGAGCCAGCATTTGCTGGCGATAGAGGGGCGATGCGCCGGGCTGGTAGCTCGAGGTGAGGATGTCGAACAGGTACACGAGCGGCTCGCGCGGCACACGGAGCAGCGGCCTGTGCAGGTGCCTGGTCAGCAGCGGAAAGACATGGATCTGCGCCAGCGGGCCGAGCTGCGCCGGGCCCACGTCGAGGTGAGGATCCAGGCCGGGCAGCACCTGCTGCAGGAAGTCCCCAAAGCGGCTGTCGGGCAAGAAGGCGTCGAACCAAGGGTGGGCAAAGCCATCCCAACCGGCGTTCGGGCTCTCGAGCAGCCTGTCCACCTGCAGGCAATGGTCGAGGTAGGTGAGCTCGCTCTGCCGTCGCGCCAATTCGCCCGGCAACGCAGCCGGCACCGCGACGTGAGGCCCCGGCGCGTCGAAGCTCAGCGCGTTCAGCTCGAAGCGCGTCTCGGAGCCGAGCAGGGGATAAATGTTGGCGGAAATGCTGTCGAGCTCTGCGCGCGAAACGAGCGCGCGCATCGCGCCCAAGAACGGCCCCACGCGATCGAAAATCAGCGTCGTGGCCTGGATCCGAGCTGGCCGGCGCACGAGGCGCAACTTCGCCCGCACGATGAGCGCGCAGGTTCCGAGACCGCCGAGCACGGCGTCGAACAGCGGGGCGTGCTCTTTGGGTGAGCAAGTCAAGAGCTCGCCTCGACCCGTTACGACCTCGAGCTCCAGTACTTGGTCGATCTGCGGCCCGCGCTTGTAGGCGGTGCCGCTGATACCCCCCACCGAGAGCGTGCCGCCGATGCTCAAACCCTGAAAGCCAGTCAGGACCGGTGGAGTCAGGCCAAACGGAGCTGTCGCGTCCAGCAACTGCCGCCAGCTCGCGCCCGCGTCGACGCGCACCCAGTCCGCTTCGACCTCGTGCACCTGGCAGAGGCCGCGCATGTCGATCACGAGGCCGCCGTCCACCTGCGCTTGCCCCAGCGTGGTGTGGCCCTGACCGCGCGCGACCACCCGAACGCCGAGCTTCTGGCACAGCTGTAGGGCGCGCTGCACGTCTTGCACGCTGCCGGGCCGCAGTACGGCGCCGGGCAGTTTGGACACCAGTCCGCCGGCGTCCTGCGCCAGCTCTCGGCGCGCCGATGTATCGTGCGTGATGGTGCCGTCGACCGGCGAAAGCTGCGAAAGCAGCGCTTGGAGCGCCGTTTCGCGAGTCACCTGACCTGGCTCGCCTGGGTTGCTGCTTGACCGGCGGCCGAACGATTGAGCGCGAAGGCGTGGAGATCTGCCGCGAAACCATCGAACAGCGCAAAGACGCGCTCGACCAGTGGCGCTAGCGTTTCGAACTCCGCGGAAGCGAGCTCGATACTCCCCAGCAGGTCGTGCGCTTCGGCGCCTTCGAGCGTGTGCTGGTCTTCCGTGTCGACGTGATGCGAGCCGAAGTACAGGAGCGGCTTGCCTCCGCGTGTGGTGAAGTCGCGGGCCGAGCGGGCAACGTGAGTCAGCGATACTTTGCCGGCGCTTTCGATGCACTGCACCAGCACTAGCTTTTGAAGGGAGCTGGCGTGGAGCGCAAGGTGGCTCACCTCATACGAGAGCATGCGTAGCCGGACGCTGTGCTCGCCCCACGCCAACTTGAGCGCCTCGCTGAACGGCATTCGCTCGTCGCAGCCGAGGCGCGCCAGATCTGCCAGATACCACTTGAAGTGCCCGCCATCCTCGTAGGTGTGGGCGTTGACCAGCTCTTGGTAGCGGTCCTGCGGCGGCTCTTGCCGAAACACCAGCGTGTAGAGATCGGCAAACGACATCACGAAGTGTGAAATGCAAGGCGCGTAGCCGAGGCGCTCTTTCGGATCGATCTTGGTGTCTTCGATGAAACGGAAAAATGGGTGGTCGTCGAAGCGGAGGGATGGCGGCT
>JBEHXA010000060.1:0-19433 GCA_048498935.1 Myxococcota bacterium | reverse complement strand
GACAACTACCTTACCCACGACAAGGGGGTCTTGTCCTGGATCTTCACGCTCGATCACAATCGGATCGGCGTGATGTACCTGTGCTCGGTGCTGACCGCCTTCGCGCTCGGCTGCTTCTTCGCGCTCATGGTGCGAACCGAGCTGCTGACGCCCGGTCGCACGATCATGGACCACGACACCTACAACCAGATGTTCACGCTGCACGGCGCGATCATGGTGTTCTTGGTCATCATCCCGGGCATCCCGGCAGCGCTCGGCAACATCATCCTGCCGCTCCAGCTCGGAGCCAAGGACGTGGCCTTCCCGAAGCTGAACCTGGCCAGCTACTACCTGTGGGTCATCGGCTGCGTCTGCATGCTCGCCTCGCTCGCCATCAACGCGGTCGACACGGGCTGGACGTTCTACGCGCCCTACAGCACCACGACCCAGACGGCCGTCATCCCGGCCGCGTTCGGCGCGTTCATCCTCGGGTTCAGCTCGATTTTCACGGGGCTGAACTTCATCGTCACGATTCACAAGCTGCGTCCGCCCGGCATGAGCTTCTTCCGCATGCCGCTGTTCGTGTGGGCGCTGTACTCGACGGCGCTGATCCAAGTGCTGGCCACGCCGGTCATCGGCATCACCCTGTTGATGATGATGGTCGAGCGCGTGTTCGGCCTCGGCATCTTCGACCCGGCGCTAGGCGGCGACCCGGTGCTGTTCCAGCACTTCTTCTGGTTCTACTCGCACCCGGCCGTGTACATCATGATCGTGCCGGCGTTCGGCGTGATCAGCGAGATTATCCCGGTCTTTTCGCGCAAGCGGCTGTTCGGCTACCAGTTCATCGCCATCAGCAGCCTCGCGATCGCGTTCCTGGGCTTTCTGGTCTGGGGCCACCACATGTTCACCAGTGGCCAGTCGATCTTGGCTGGCACGATCTTCAGCGCCATCACGTTCTTGATCGCCATCCCGACGGCCATCAAGATCTTCAACTGGGTGTCGACCATGTACAAGGGTCGCATCCACCTCGACACGCCGATGCTGTACGCGCTGGCGTTCTTGTGGGTGTTCACGATCGGCGGCTTGACCGGCGTGTTCCTCGCCGTGATGGGCGTCGACATCCACCTGCACGACACCTACTTCGTCGTCGCGCACTTTCACTACGTGATGATGGGCGGCGCCATCACGGCGTTCTTGGGTGGCCTGCACTACTGGTTCCCCAAGGCCTTCGGCAAGATGTACAACGAGCGCACCGGTCAAATCGGCGCGATCATCGTGTTCGTGGGTCTGAACCTCACGTTCTTCCCGCAGTTCATCCTGGGTAGCCGCGGTATGCCGCGCCGCTACTACAACTACCTGCCGGAGTTCACGGGCCTGCATCAGCTGTCGACCGCCGGCGCCTACATCCTGGGCATCGGCTTCTTGATCACGGCCGTTTCGCTGGCCCGCGCGCTCAAGAACGGCAAGAAGGCGCCGAACAACCCGTGGGGCGCGGTCACGCTGGAGTGGACGACCGTTTCACCGCCTCCCTACTACAACTTTCACACGCCTCCGCCGGTCACCGCCGGCCCCTACGACGGCTACGAAGACCTCGTTTATGACGAGAAGATCGGCGGCTACGTGCCCGCCAAGAAAGCCTGAGCCTGGATCGTACGATGGCCGAACCAAGCACTGACACTCACGCTGCCAAGGCGTCGACCCCGCCGCCTGCCGCACACCACGGACACGACGACCACGGGCACGGGCACGAGGCGCACAGTCCGATTCACGCCGCCAACCCGCACCTGGCGCACCACTTCGACACGCCGCAGCAGCAGTTCGACGCCGGCAAGCTCGGCATCTGGCTGTTCCTGCTGACCGAAGTGCTGTTCTTCGCGGGGCTGTTCTGCGCCTACACGGTCTACCGGTCGATGCACCCGGAAGTGTTCGTGTACGCGCACTACTTCCTGGATACGAAGCTCGGCGCCCTCAACACCTGCGTGCTCCTGGGCTCCAGCCTCACGGCGGCGTGGGCGGTGCGCAACGCTCAGCTGCGCGAGACCAAGCTGCTGATCATCAACATCCTGATCACCATCGCGTGCGCCTGCACGTTCATGTGCGTGAAGTACGTGGAGTACTCGCACAAGTACCACGACGGACTTTTGCCCGGTAAGCACTTCCAGCCCGCGGAAAACGTCTGGGAGCTCAAGAGCTTCCGCGACAAGCACCCCGAGGCCGCCGAGTACGCCGAGAAGCTGCACAAGCTCGACGAGGAAGCCAAGCATCCGCCGGCCGGCGCTGCGGCTGGCGAGGCCAAGCATGAAGAGGCGATCGAGCGCCCCACGCCCGAAGAGCTCGAGCCGCTGATCTCCGCAGGCTTGGTCGGACCGCGCTCGCTGGATCCCAGCGCGCACATCTCACGGCCGCGCATGGCGCATGTGTTTTTCGGCATCTACTTCTTCATGACGGGCCTGCACGGCTTCCACGTGCTGATCGGCATCGGCATCTGGGTGTGGATGCTGCTCAAGGCCATGAAGGGGCATTTTGGTCCGACGTACTTCGGTCCGATCGACTTCACGGCCCTCTACTGGCACTTGGTCGATCTGATCTGGATCTACCTCTTCCCACTGCTTTACCTGATTCATTGAAGGTCTGAACCATGGCAAGCGACTCCAAGAATCCCCCGCCTGCGAGCGATCCCGCAGGCTCGGTTCAGACGACCGAGACGCGCGAAACGGAAGCCGAAGGCAGCGAGCTGGAAATGGCCGCAAAGCCCAAAGCTGACGAGCCGAAGCGCGGCGACGCGCACGGCCACGACGCGCACGGCGACGGTCACGATCATGGCCTCGCGCACACGACGCCCGTGTCACTGCTGTTCGGCATCCTTGCCGCGCTGCTGGTGCTCACGGTGGCAACCGTTGCGGTCACCTCGATCGATCTAGGCGCTCAAGGCAACCTGGTCGTCGCCATGATCATCGCGACCGTGAAGGCGGGGCTCGTGGTCACGTTCTTCATGCACCTGCTCTGGGACAAGAAGTTCAACCTGATCCTGTTTCTCACGTCGGTGCTGTTCTTGATCCTGTTCTTGTCGATGGCGACCACCGACCGCGGCGAGTACCAGCACCTCGTCGACGAATACCGCGCCCAACAGCTCGCGCCGAAGTGACGACGAGCGGCTCGCCCGAGCCGCTTCGCACTTTCCGGCAACGAATCAGCGGCTCGCGAGGGCCGCTGATTCGCGTTTCCAGAGTCGGTCGGAAATGGCGAGCACTAGCGCGTCGATGCGCTTGCGCGCTTCGCCGTGCTCGCCGGCGATGCCGCTGACCATGATCGAGAAGCTCACGCCGGTCTGCTGCTCGGGTCCGAACACGTAGCCGCTGAGCGCCACCACCTTGTTCAAGGTGCCGGTCTTGGCGTGCACGGAGCGGCGATTTCTGAGCGCGTAGAAGCGCGTGCGCAAGGTGCCGTCGAGGCCGCCAACCGCGAGCTGCTCCTGATAGGCCGCCGAGATCGCTGGATCGAGGTACGCCACCTCGAGCAGGCGCGTCAGCGTTCGCGCGCTGATGCGGTTCGCGTCGTAAAGCCCCGAGCCGTTGCGGATCTGCAAGCCGTCTTCGCTCAGACCGCGCGCTGCGAGCCACTCGCCGATGGCGGCCGAAGCCTTTTCGGCGCTGCCGGGCGCGCCCTTGGCGCGAGCGCCGAGCGCCTTGAATAGCGTCTCGGCGTAAAAGTTGTCGCTCGCCTTGCCGAGCTGGTTGGTGAGCTCGGCAACCGTCGCCGAGTCGCGACCGACGAGCTCGTCCGTCTCGTCCTCACCGCCGCGCGCCGCTTGGCCTTGCACCGCGACACCGGCCGAAATGAGCTCGCGTTTGAGCACCGCTGCCGCGAAAATTTCGGGATTTTCGATGCGTTTGGAGAGATGCACGACGGTCTCGCCCGCCGGTACGTCTCCGCTCACGCGCGCCGACAGCGCCGTCCCCTGCGGCCGCATGGTGAGCCCGACGTGATCGCGCTTCTTCCCCTTCTCGGTCCGCACCTCTCCCTGCACGCTCACGTAGCCGGGCGGCTCGAACTCGACCCGCGCCGGCTGGCCCGGCTGAGTCGGAAACACGTGCAGCGTGACCGCGTTCCGATTCAACGACACCCCGCTCACGGGCGCTCGGAAAGGCGACCACTCGCTCGGCTGCTGCTCGAAGGCGGGCGGCGTGTATTGGTCGTCGAAAGCGCTGTGATCGACCAGGATGTCGCCGGTAACGCGCTTGAGGCCGAGCGCGACGAGCCGCGAGGTCAGCTCGCGCAGGTCGTCGTAGCTGAAGCTGGGATCGCCGTTGCCGCGCAGCACCAGGCGCGCTGCGACGCCGCCGTTGATCTTGCCGAGCACGCCGACGTGAAAGCGGTAGCTCGGCCCGAGCACTGACAGCGCCACCGCGGCGGTCACCAGCTTCTGGTTGGAGGCCGGATTCAGCGCGTGGCCAGCGCCCTCGCCCATGACCTCGCGGCCGCTGCCGAGATCGCGCAACGCGAAGCCCAAATCACCCTTACGGGTCTTTACCCAGCTGGAAAGCGCGCCGAGCTCGGGCGCTAGCTGCGTCGACAGGTCGCTGGGCGCCGGGGTGGGCCGAGCGATCGGCACCAACGCCGGAGCCGGTGTCTGCGCTTCGGGCGGGGCCGGTACCGGCGGCTGGGCTGGCGCCAGTACCGGGTCTTCGTCGGGAAAGTCGGCTGATGCCGGCGGGAGGGCCGGACTAGCGGCGCCATGGGCCCCCGGCTCGCCCCAACAGGCGATCGCGCTCAGCACGAAAAGTGCCGCTAAACGCGGTGATCGCCGGTACGGCAAACGCAGGAGGAGCGAGTCGAGGAGCGCGGACATGGCAGGTCGCCTGCTTTCAGTTATTCCCCTCCGGCGGCCTGGGGCAAAAAGCTGGCATCCCAGCAGGTTGAAAGGCACAGTCCGCCCGTGCGATTCCGTCTTCTCGTCGCCGGCTGTTTGAGCCTGCTTTTCGCGTCGTTTTCTCAGGTTGCCCGGGCCCAAGAGGTCTCGTTGGACGCGGCAGCCGCTCGGCAGAACGCCGACGCGGGCGCGGCGACTCCGGTCGCACCGCTCACCCCTGCTCCCGTCGACCGCCCGCCGCCCAGCGCCCGCGTCACGCACATCGTGGCGGGCCTGGCGACTACCGCGGTCGGCTACGGGCTCGCGGTGGCTGGCTCGTACTTGACCGACGGCTACGCGGGCGAGAAACAGCTGCGCATTCCCGTTGCGGGACCGTGGATGGCCGTCGCCAAAACCGGCTGCCCCGCAGACGAGCCGGACTGCAGCCCAGTGGGCCTGGCCTTCGGCGCGATACTCGTGATTTTCGACGGCATCGTGCAGGCCGGCGGCCTCGCCATCGCGGGCGAAGGTTTGTTTCTGAACACTTCGTCGAGCGCAAAGCCAGCACCCCAAAAGAAGGCGGCGCTCGCGACGGTGCGCGCAGTGCCACTCGATTTCGGCAAGCGTGGTCTAGGCCTCGGCTTCGCCGGCACGTTCTGAACGCGCGCGCTCGATGTAGCCGCCGAACGGCCGAGCTAGGGCGGCTGGCCGCAGCAGATTTCTCAACCTACGCGCGGAGATGAAGCGAAGGCGTGCGGTGCAGCGCGGGGCGTGATACGGGGAGGTCCGACATGGAGATCCTCCTGTGAGTCGGCGAACCAAGTTTGTACTGGTTACCGGCGGTGTCGTCTCCTCGATCGGCAAGGGCCTCACGTCCGCGTCGATCGGAGCATTGATGGAAGCGCGCGGGCTGCGTGTCACGCACATGAAGCTCGACCCGTACATCAATGTCGATCCGGGAACGATGTCGCCGTATCAGCACGGTGAAGTGTTCGTGACCGATGACGGGGCCGAAACGGACCTCGACCTCGGTCACTATGAGCGCTTCACCGCGTGCCGTCTAACCCGCCAAGCCAACGTGACGACAGGCCGCATCTACGAGGCGGTCATCACGAAGGAGCGACGCGGCGAGTATTTGGGCGCAACCGTGCAGGTGATTCCGCACATCACCGACGAGATCAAGGCGCGCATCCGCGAAGCCACCGATGGCGCGGACATGGCCATCATCGAGGTGGGCGGGACCGTAGGCGACATCGAGTCGCTGCCGTTCTTGGAAGCGATGCGCCAGCTCAAGCTCGAGGCAGGCGCCGAGAACGCGCTCAGCGTGCACGTCACGCTGGTGCCGCACATCCCGACCGCGGGTGAGCTCAAGACCAAGCCGACGCAACACTCGGTGCGTGAGATGCGCGAGATCGGTATCCAACCCGATATCCTGATCTGCCGCTGCGATCGTCCGATCCCCCGCGGCTTGAAGGAGAAGATCGCGCTGTTCTCGAACGTCGCGGTCGACAGCGTGATCTCGGCGGTCGACGTCGGCTGTATTTACGAGCTACCGCTCGTGCTGCACGCCGAAGGCCTGGACGCTCAGGTCGCAGAGCGCCTCAACATCTGGTCGCGCCAGCCCGAGCTCTCGAGCTGGAAGCGCACGGTCGAAACCTTCAAGAAGCCGGCGAACGGCAACGTGCGCATCGGCGTGGTCGGCAAGTACGTCCATTTGAAGGACAGCTACAAGTCGCTCCACGAATCGCTGGTGCACGGCGGCCTGGCCAACGACTTGTCGGTGCAGCTCGAGTACATCGACTCCGAGCAGATCGAGCGCGGCGGGCCTGCCGTCTTGGCGGGCTTGGACGGCGTGCTGGTGCCGGGCGGCTTCGGTGACCGCGGCGTCGAGGGCAAGATCGCTGCGATCCGCTATGCGCGCGAGAACGGCGTACCGTTCTTCGGCATCTGCCTCGGCATGCAGCTCGCGGTGATCGAGTTCGCGCGCAACGTGTGCGGTCTCAAGCACGCCAGCTCCACCGAGTTCCAGAAAGACTGTCCGGAGCCGCTGATCGACCTGATGCCCGATCAGCGCGGCGTGAAGGACAAGGGCGGCACGATGCGGCTCGGGGCGTACCCGTGCAGTCTCAAGCCGGGCAGCCGCGCGCTCGAGATCTACAAGAAGGAAGAGATCTCCGAACGCCACCGGCACCGCTTCGAGGTGAACAACGACTTCCGCGAAACGCTGACCGAGAAGGGCTTGGTGCTGAGCGGCACCAGCCCGGACAATCGGCTGGTGGAGATCGTCGAGCTGCCCAATCACCCGCACTTCTTGGGCTGCCAGTTTCATCCCGAGTTCAAGAGCCGGCCCATGGCGGCTCACCCGTTGTTCTCGAGCTTCGTGGCTGCGGCCTGCCGCCGGCGTGACGCGCTCGCCAAGTCGGCCCAGCGCGAAGGCAGCCAGGCCGAGTCGAGCAGCACCACCGTGAACTGAAGACTGGGGCCGCTCGTGGGCCCCTCCCCATCGCGGCCGATGCGGGCCCACGCCCGCTTGGTATAAGCTCGCGGGCATGCGTGTCAGCCGTGGTCCGCTAGCCTTGCTGTCGCTCGCGTGCGTGCTCGGCGCCGGCGCTTGCGCCAAAACTCAGCCCGAGGTGCGAGCTGCCCTGAACGGCTCGCTGCCTCAATTGCAGCAGGAGATCGCGCAGGCCGAACGCGGGGGGCCGCTCTCCGACGCGCGGCTCGAGCAGCTCGCGCGCGCGGTTGCCGAGCGCGAGATCGCCAGCGCAGAAGGCTCGGACGGCGCGGCCCAGCTGTCGGCGCTGCGACCTTGCGTGCGCGAGCTCGAAGGCGCCCTGCGTGAACGGTCGGAGCGCGGCGACGAACCGGCCGCTACTGCGCTGTTGCTGCTGTTCGAGACGGGACACGGTGACGCCTCGGCGCTCGTCGCTCGCTACAAGGAAGCCGACAGCGGTGCTTTCCGGGCGCTGGCCGCCTACGGCGCTCGCAAACAAGAGCACGCGGAGCTCCGGCGGCGCTACTTCACCGACCCCGACGAGCGCGTGCGCCGCGGTGCGTTCGATGCCGCCATCAAGGCTCCTGTGAGCCAACACTTGCCGGACCTGCTCGAGGCCGCTCGCCTCGATCCCAGCCCCCTCAACCGCGGGCGCGCCGCGCAAGCCGTCGGTCGCATCGGTAGCGAAGCCGCAGTACTGGGGCTCGTCGATTTGTTCGCGTCCGGCGACGAGCCGGAGCAGCTGGCCGCGCTGGATGCGTGGGCCGAGCCGCGCGCGTTCGCGCACGGCGGTGAGCGCGAGCTAGCTCGAGCCCTCAGCCAGCGGGGGTTGGTCTCGGTGTCGGCGGCTTCGCTGCTGCTCCGCTCGCGTGATTCGCGTGCCGCAGCGCTCGCGGTGCTGGCCCGCGCGATCGCGGAGGGCAGCGACGACGAGCGGCGCGTCGCCCTGTATTCGGCTCCCATCGAAGAGCCTTCGATTCAAGAGGCGCTCGAGAAAGCGGCAAAGAGCCCTTCCCCCGAGCTCACGCCGCTCGTGCTCGCCCGACTGATCGAGGTCCCAGCCAAGGCCGCCCCAGCGCGCGCCGCGCTCGAGAAAGCGGCGCAAGACAAGGGCGACCCCGGACTCGAAGCTAGCTACGCACTGGCGCGCTTAGGCTCGGCGCCCGCGATCGCGCGCGTGGAAACCGAGCTCACGAGCCCGCGTTCGTCGCGCCGCCTGCGCGCCGCAATCACGCTGGCCAGCTTGGGCAAGCGCCAGCGCCTCGCGCCGCGCCTCGCCGATCAGAGCCCGCTGGTTCGCACCAGCCTCGCCTGCCGCTTGTCGGAGGCGTCCTGAGCCGAGCCTCGATTCTCGCGCTCTGTCTGGTGCTTTCTAGCGGCGGCTGCGTACAGCAAGCCGTGCTCGAAAACGACGTGCAAAGCGCGCAGCTGAAAGAACGCGTGCTGACGACGCAGCTCGATTTGGAGCTGGCACAGGCAGCCGCAGCCCACGAGCTGGTCGAGCTCGAAGCGCTATATCAGCGCGCCCCACGTGACCGGCGCGTGGCCGTGTTGCTCGCGGCCGGCTACACCCGCTGGGCCAACGACTTCATCGAGGCCGAACGCTTGGAAGCACTCGCGGCGGGCGATGAAGCGAAGGCTGCGCAGCACGAGCGGCGCCAGGCCGATGCGCGCGCGCGCAGCGCCTTCTATCGCGGGCAAGATGGCCCGTGGGGCCGGTACTCGGTTCCAAGCCCCAACCCGCTCGCGCAGGCCGACGACGCCTGTAAGAAGCGCGACCGAGAGCGCTATGAGCGCGAGCTCGACGCCCTGCTGCGCGCAACGGCGAAAAACCCAGAAGAGCGGCTACGGCTCGCGCTCACGCAGCGACTCGCCCGGCTGAAGCTGCTGCCCGCCGTGAGTCAACGCTGCGGCTTCTGAGGCTCGGGCCGGACGGCGCCGGCGAGCCCTCACAGCTGAATCGTCTTCCAGTCGCCGCTGCGGAACTTCCAGACCATCACGGTGGTGAGGAGCACCACGTAGGCTAGCGCCGCGGACCAGATCCCGACCAGGCCGAAGCCGAACGTGATGCCGAGTAGCCAAGCCAGCGGCACCAAGCAGCAGAAGTGCAGCACGAGCTCGACGATCATGACGAAGCGAGTGTTGCCGGCACCGAACAACGCCTGCGTCAGGATCATGCCCACCGCGATGAGCGGCGTGGCGAGGCCCATCATGCGCATGGGCATGAGCGCCGCGCCGAACACGGCCGGGCTCTTGGTCACCAGGTGCAAAATCGGCTCGGTGAGCAGCAGGCCTTCGAGCAGGCCGACCACGCCGAAAATGATGAGACCGAGCCGTACCGAGACCCAGCCGAACTTCTCGGCCTCGTCGCTCTTGCCGCTACCCAGGCATTGACTGACCAGCGTGGCGGTCGAGGTGCCAAACGCCAAGCAAGCGGTGAAAGTGAGCTTGAGCACGCCGACGATCACGGTAGTGGCGGCACCGTTGACTGCCTCCGGCTTCCCGCCCGGGCAATCTGCCTCGACCAGGTTCGTGTGCATCAGCGAGTCGAGCCGGCTCACGATCATCGCGAACAACATGAAACCGCTCATCACCGCGACGGTGGCGACCGCGCTCGGGATGCTCAGCTTGAGGATGCGGCCGATCAGCTCTTTCGACAGCCCCTTCAGATCGAACGGCTGGTGCGCGGCGCGGTAGCGCTCCATGGCAGCCCAACCGACCATGATGAACAGGCCGATCCAAGACGAGGCGGCGCCCGCCAACCCGGCGCCCGCCATGCCCATCCGCGGCGCACCGAACTTGCCGAAGATGAACATGATGCACAGCACCACGTTGATCACGTTCATCGCCACGCTGGCGATCATGTGCACGTGCGTCTTGCCGATCCCGTCGAAGAAGGCCTTGAACGAGAAGGTGACCGCCATCGAGGTGATGCCGAGCAACCGGTAGCTCAAGTAGCTGGCTGCGACGACCCGTACCTCGGGCGATTGCACCAGCACGTTCAGCGCGTGCGGGATGACCAGGTAGCCGAACAGCGTGAAGACCACACCGGCGACGAGCGAGAACAGCCACGAGTTCGCCAGCACCGCGCCGGCGTCGATGCTCCGGCCCTGAGCGAAGCGCCGCGCCGCGAGGGCCTGGGTGCCGACCGAGATTGCGCTCAGCGACCCGCCGAACATCCACAGCAGCAGCAAGCAGGGCAGGAGCGCGGCTTGGGCGTACGACGAGTCCGGACAGCCGAGCCACGCGAAGAAGATGATGTCGACTTCGTTGACCGCGCTCTGGGCGAGCATGGCCATGACGGTCGGCAGCGCCAGCTTGAGGACGATGCGCGTCTTGGACCCAGTCAGGTCCAGCGGGGCGGCGGGCGCGCTTGGGGGTAGAGCCACTAGCCCAGGGGTTGTAGGGACGGCTGGGGGTCCCCGGCAAGTGAGTTGTTGGTGAAGTGAGTGCTGCGCCCGACCGCGACTACTCCGAGAGTGCCACCTTTTGACCACGCATCTCGCCGAGCAGCGTTTTCGCGTCGACAGAGGCCGGATCGTCCTTGATCACACCCTGAATGAGTGCAAGGGCGCGCTCCTTGTGGCCGGTCGCGCGCTCCAGGCGGGCCAGCGCCAGGCGAGCATCGCTCGTTGGATCGAGCAGCGCCCAGCGCCGCGCGGCCTTGACCGCTTCACCCCACTCGCCCAGCTGCTCGGCGCGCGTGGCGAGCGCCTTTTGCAGCGTAGCGTCGCTCGGGTGCTTGGTGGCGGCGCGCTTCAGCAAGCCGAGCGCGCGGATGCGGCCGCCCTTGCCGGTCTCCCAGAGCTTGTCGACCCTGGCCAACACGGGGCTGTCACTCGTCACGTCCGACTGAGAAGCCTCGCCCTTGATCTCGATTTCTTGCTCGTCGCCCGCGGCGGTCTCGGTGTCGCTGCCAGCTTGGGCAACCTTCGCCTCGTCGCCAGCCGCGGGTGCTTCAGCGGCGTCCACTTCACCCTCGTCGTCGCTTTCCTGCGCGCCGTCGTTCGCGGCGAGCGGCGCAGCCGGCTCGGCCGGTGCAGGCGTAGGAGGCGCAGCGGGCGCGGCAACGACGGGCTCTTCACCGCCGATCGCGACCACGGCACGCGCCGGAGGAGCGGGCGGAGCGCGGTGTGCGAGCGCGTCGGAGCGCAGCTTCACGACGTGGTCGTAGGCCTGGTGAAGAGCTGCGCTGGCGTGACCGGCCAGTGGAGTCTTGGCCACCGCCGCGCCACCGATGCCGAGCACCAGCACCGACATGCCGGTGACCAAGCCCAGCGCGAGACCACGCCTTCGCGGCGGGGCGACTTCGCGCTGCGGAGCTTGCTTGCCCGCGCGTTCGAGCAAGCCGCAAAGCTCGCCCGCCGTTTGGGGGCGACCAGCCGGATCGGCGCTCAGCATCTTCAAGACGAGCTCGTCGACGGCCCTCGGGATCTTCGCCTCCGGGCGGCGAGCGCTGGGCGCCATCGGCGTCGCGCGGCGCTTGAGCTCGATCAGCTCGACCAGGCTCGAGGCGACGTGCGGCTGGTAACCGGTGAGCAGCTCGTACAGCACCGCGCCGAGTGCATAGATGTCGCTGCGCGCATCGGCCGCGCCGGCCTGAGCTTGCTCGGGTGCCATGTACTCGGGGGTGCCCGAAACGTGCAGCGCCTCCGCGTCACCGCTGCCCATCGGCTCGGCCGCGAGCCCAAAGTCGAACAGCTTGACCACTCCGGCCGACGTGAGCAGCAGGTTGCCCGGCTTGATGTCGCGGTGCAGCACGCCCGCGCCGTGAGCCACTTCGAGGGCGCGCGCGCACTGCGTCGCGATGCCCAGCGCCTCGCGATAGCCGAGCTCGCCGTCCTTGGCCAGCTTGCGCTCTAGGGACTCACCGACCAGGTATTCCATCGCGTAGTAGGGGCGGCCGTCTTGGGCGACGCCGAAGTCGAACACCTTGATCAGGTTGTCGTGCGACAGCTGCGCAATGGTGCGCGCCTCCGCGCGAAAGCGATCGACGGCAGCGCCGCCCAGCTTGTCCGGGTCCATCAGCTTGAGCGCAACCGTGCGCGACAGGTCGACGTGCAGCGCCTGGTAAACGACGCCGGTCGAACCGCGGCCCAGCTCGCTCACGAGCTTGTAAGCAGTGCCGGGGAGCAGCGACGGATCGGCGGTCTCGGCGGCCGGCGGCTCGGGCGAGGCGGGCACCGGTAGCGGACGAGCCTCGGCCGCGCGGTACTCGGCTACCAAGCGGGCGAACTCGCTGCGCGAACGCGCCGGCTCGGCCGGGTACAGGCGCCGCATCAGGTTGGAAACGCGGCCGCGCACGCTGCGATCGCCGTCGGCCATGCTGGGTGCGCGCTGCAGCAGGCGCCCCAGCTCGGAAACGGCCTTGGCCGCGCTCTCGTAGCGATCCTCGATACGGGTCGCGGTCAGCTTGAGGATGATTTGGTCGAGCTCCGGCGGCGCGCCGATCAGCTGCGCGAGCGGGGTCGGGTTGCGCTTACCGGCGCCGACCAGCGCCATGTGCTGCGACGAGTCGCCGATCAGGAAGCGACGTCCGGCGACCAGCTCCCAGAGCATGATGCCGAAGGCGTAGAGATCGGAGGGAGCGGCGCCCGGCGTATTGTTCGCTACCTCGGGCGCAACGTAACCAGGTTTGGCGAACACGATGCCGGCGACCGTGTGGCAGCGGCGGTTTTCGGCGCGCGCGGTGCCGAAGTCGATCAGCTTGAGCTCGCCACCGTAGCTGACCATCACGTTCTGCGGGCTCAGGTCGCGGTGAACGATGTCGAGGTGACGGCCCTCGGCGTCGGTGCGCTCGTGCACGTGAGCCAGCGCCTCACCGAGCATCACGCCGAGCGCGATGGCTTCGGGCCAGCTGATGCGAACGCCGAGCTGCGCCGCGCGACCGCGTACGTCGCTGAGGTTGCGACCCTCGATATGCTCGACCACCACGAACGGCTTGCCTTCGGTGTCGCTGGTCGCCTCGAGGATCTGCGCGACCCCGGGGTGCTGCAGCTGGGCCTGGATGCGGGCCTCGTCGAGGAAGCGGGCCAGGAAGGAGCGGTCGGTCTCGTGCTCCTTGCGGATGATCTTCACCACGACCGGGCGCTCGGCGCCTTCGATGCCGCCCGAGGCGGCCAGGAGCACCTCGCCCATGCCCCCGCGTGCGAGGCGCTTCAGCAACGTGTAGCGCTCGAATCGGCGCGGCAGCGGAGGCTCGGGCGCCGCCGGCGGCTGCGTCTCGGCCTCGCGAGAGGCGTTATTTTCCAGCAGTTGCGAGGGGTTAGCGAGCGACTCCATGGCCTGCATGCGATGGATGGTGCCTATGTCGCATGATGTAGGCAAAGAAAACGGCTGTTCGGGCAGATGGAATGAGAGCCCATAGCTGCCGGTTGGCAGCGCGGCCTGATAGGCTCCGCGCCTCGCTTTGCCGCGACCCATGGGTGACCGCTCGCGTCCGCTTCGCAGCTCCGGGCTGCTCTTGCTGCTCCGACTCATGTCGGTGGTGGCAGCGCTCGCCGTGCTTTGCGTCAGCGGGCGCGCATCGGCAGCCAGCCTACCCGCGCCCGACCCCGGCCTGAACGTGCCGATGTGCGGCGAGCACGCGGAGAGCATCGCGGCGCCGCCCATCTTCCGCGCCTACGAGCCTGGCACCTTGATCGCATCGCCTTGTCAGGCCCCGGTCGAGCTCCAAGTCGGCGGCTCGGCTCCGCTCGGCCACGAACGCGTCGTCGTTCACGAGCGACCTGAGCGCGTGCTCGGCTGTGCGCAGCTCGGCCTCGCGTCGGGCGAGTCGTCTCTGCTCACCATCGCGGCTGCTCGCACGCAGGCTCCGCGCCCCGGTTTCGTCGCGTCGTTGTTCCGTCCGCCCCGACGCTGAAAGCAGCGAGCCAGGCGCGCCACGGCGCTTCGCTACCGAAACGACACATTCATCGTCTATTCAGCGCCAGCCCGCACGGGCGCGCTGCGTCCCTTTTACGTTCGCAAACATCGTCACAAACACAAAACGGAGAGAGTCATGAACAAAGGAACCGCGATTGTCGGGTTCTTTATCAGCTTCCTCGCCGGCATGTTCCTCATGTGGGGCATCGACAAGCGAGAAGCACCGGGCATCGAGGCCGAGGGTTCGGCATCGAACAGCGCAGTCCCGGATCAGAGCGCGGCCAGCGTGCCGGTTTCGTCGAAGGACCCGCAGTGGGGCAAGCCCAACGCGCCGGTCACGATCGTCGAGATCAGCGACTTCCAGTGCCCCTTCTGCAGCCGCGTCGGTCCGACGCTCAAGCAGATCAAGGACAAATACGGGCCGGACAAGGTTCGCATCGTTTGGAAGCACAACCCGCTGCCCTTCCACAAGCAGGCTCGCCCGGCTCACGAAGCCGCTGCGACCGTGTTCGCGCTCGCCGGCAGCGATGCTTTCTGGAAGTTCCACGACAGCGCCTTCGCCAATCAGCAGGGCCTGAGCGACGAGAACTTCGAAAAGTGGGCGGCTGAGGCTGGCGTCGATCGCGCCAAGTTCAAGGCGGCTTACAGCTCGAAGAAGTACGCGGCCAAGGTCGACGAAGACCTCGCGATGTCCAAGAAGGTCGGAGCCACCGGCACCCCGGCGTTCCGCATCAACGGCGTCACTCTTAGCGGCGCGCAGCCGGTGGAGAAGTTCACCGAGGTGATCGACGCGCAGCTGGCCGAGGCCAAGAAGCTCGTCGCCAGCGGCACCAAGCCGTCCGACGTGTACGTCACCCTGACGAACAAGAACCAGGTGGCTCAGCCGGCTCAGCCCGACAAGCCCAAGCCCGACGCCGAGGAAGAAGACAAGAGCGTCTGGAAGGTGCTCGTTCAGGACGACGATCCGGTCCGCGGTCCCAAGGACGCGCTCGTCACCATGATCGTGTTCTCGGAGTTCCAGTGCCCGTTCTGCAAGCGCGTCGAAGACACGCTCAAGCAGGTCTCGGAAGCCTACCCGCAGGACGTGCGCTTGGTCTGGAAGGACAACCCCCTGCCCTTCCACCCGCGCGCGAAGCCGGCCGCCACGCTGGCGCGCATGGTCTACAAGCAGAAGGGCGAGAAGGCTTTCTGGGAGGCCCACGACGCGCTGTTCGCCTCGCAGCCGAAGCTCGAGGACGACGACCTGAAGGGCATCGCCGAGAAGGCGGGCCTGAAGTGGGACGACGTCAAGAGCGCCATCGACGGCAACAAGTTCGGTGAGAAGATCGACGGCAGCGTCGAGCTCGCGAACGACGTGCAGGCGCGTGGTACCCCGCACTTCTTCATCAACGGCGTGCGCCTGAGCGGCGCCCAACCGCTCGACGCCTTCAAGAAGGCGATCGACGAGCAGCTCGCCAAGGCCAAGGCCCTGGTCGCCAAGGGTGTGCCCAAGGCCAAGGTCTACGAAGAGCTGATGAAGGACGCGAAGGGCCCGCCGCCCCCGGAGAAGAAGGAGATCCCGGCCCCGGACGCGCAGAGCCCGATCAAGGGCCCGGCCAGCGCCAAGGTCACGATCCAGATCTTCTCCGACTTCCAGTGCCCCTTCTGCAAGCGCGTCGAGCCCACGCTCGCCGAGCTCGAGAAGGAGTACGGCGGCAAGATCCGCTTCGTGTGGCGTCACATGCCGCTGCCCTTCCACGCTGACGCGCCGCTCGCCGGCCAAGCTGCCCAAGAAGCCTTCAAGCAGAAGGGCAACTCCGCGTTCTGGAAGTTCCACGACAAGCTGTTCGAGGCGCAAGGCTCCGGCGACGACGCGATCAAGCGTCCGGCGCTGGAGAAGATCGCCGGCGAGCTCGGCTTGAACATGGACCAGTTCAAGGCCGCGCTCGACTCGAACGCCCACAAGGCCAAGCTCGATGCCGACACCAAGATCGGCAACGACGCCGGGATCAACGGAACGCCTGCGTTCGTGATCAACGGCTACTACTTGAGCGGCGCCCAACCGGCGGCGGCGTTCAAGAAGCTCATCAACCGCGCGCTCAAGGACGCGGGCGGCTGATGCAGCTGGCGCGAGTTGCCCAGGCGCCGCGCGGCGTCCTGGGCCTGCTCGCGCTCGGGTGTGCGCTTGGCTCGATCGCGTGCTCCGCGCAGCGGTCGGGCCAAGCGGCTCCTCGATACGGACAGATCGACCTCACGTCTCCCGGCAGCCCGAGCTGGCCGGTGCTGGAGCCCGAGCCCAATGCGGCTCCGCTCACGGACGCTGACGTCGAACGCATCGCTCAGCGCGTACCGCGCGAGCGCGTGCCGCAACCGACCGCCAAGAACCCGAGTCGGGGCAGCGACAGCGCCAAGGTGGTGCTGCAAGTATTCAGCGACTTCGAGTGCCCTTTTTGCATTCGACTCGCCCCGACCCTGGAAGATCTCGAGGCGCGCTTTCACGGCAGCCTGCGCGTGGTATGGCGCAACTATCCTCTCCCTAAGCACGAGCGCGCCCGCCCCGCCGCGCGCCTGGCCGTCTGCGCGTTCGAGCATGGCGGAAGCCCGCAGTTCTGGAAGCTGCACGACTTGCTTTACTCGGCGCAGGGCGACGTCAGCGACGCCGGGCTTCGCCGAGCCGCGAGCAAGCTCGGGCTCGACGCCGCCTGCACCGCAGACGCTGCCAGCAGCGCTCGGTACGACGCTCGCATCGACTCCGACATGAAGGCCGGCGACGCCGCTGGTATCGAAGGCACGCCCGCCACGTTCATCAACGACTACTACCTGATGGGCGCGCGCTCCGAAGCCGAATACGCCATCGTCGTCGAACGCGCGCTCCGCGAAGCGCGTTGAATTTGATACGGCGCAGGTACGCGTCCGTGGGCGCGCCATGCACCTTCAAAGCTTCGGGGCGTGGCCGGCTTCAAGGCTGCGCGCCAGCTCCTCCGCGCGAGCAGGCGACCCCGCCAACTTGGTGTAATGCGCGAGGAGCTGCAGCACGGAACGATCGCCCGGCTGCGCGCGGTAGAGCTTTTCGAGCACGTCGAGCGCCTCCTTCTGCTTACCGCCGTCGAACAAGGCAACCGCGTAGACGTAGCCCATGCGCACCGAGGTCGGGGCCAGGCGATGGGCCTTGCCGAGATGGTCGATGGCCCCAACCTTTTCACCGGTGCGAACGAGCGCGAGACCCAGCGCATGCTCGAGAGGGGCGGTGTCACGCGACTTCTGAAGCCCCTCTTTTAGAACGGCCAAGCCTTCTGCTTCGCGCTTCAGGCTGCGCAGGAAATCGGCATAGTTGACGTAGGCCGCCGAGTAGGTCGGGTCGACGCTCAACGCCCGCCGAAACAGCGTTTCGGCCTTCGCCACCCCGGCTGCATCCGTGGCGATGGAGAGCTCGAGGCGGGCAAGGTCCAGGAGCTGGCCGACGCGATCCGCGTTTTCTTCGAGCGATGCTCGAAGCTCCACTTTAGCTCGAGCCAAGCTCGACGCCGCCGCGGGCTGAAGGCCCTCTGTCGGCAGATCGAGCAGCCCTCGCGTCGCCTCGAGCCGCACCGAGCGCACCGCATCGGTCAGCAAAGGTAAGAGCCCCGCGCGGCGCTCGGCTTGAGGCCGGTCTGCCAACGCGGCCGCGAAAGAACGGCGCACGAGCGGGCTCGGATCACTGGCCTGCGCGGCAAAGTCACGCAGCGACACGTCCGAATACCCTTGGAGCTCATCCAGCGCGGTGGCTCGCACGATCGCCGGCCAACGCGGCTCGGTGATCAAGCCAAGCAGCGCCCCCTTGCCGTCGCTCGCCATGCTGCGACCAGCCGCAAGGCTCGGCGCAAAGCTCGGCGGGCGCTCGCTCCCGAGCCGCTCGCGCACTGCATCGGCCGCCCAACTGGCGGCCGCCAGCTCGGGCCGCGGACCACGGCGCCGCTCGGTGTGGCACTTGTCGGTGCAAGCGTTGGGCACACCGAGGCTGACGCTCAAATCGGGCCGTGGCACCGCGAAGCGATGCTCGCGACGTGCGTCGATGTCCATGAACGTGCGCGTCGGCATGTGGCACTCGACGCATTGCGAGCCCGTGCTGCCCTGAGCATGCAAGTGATGGCTTGGTGCGTCGTAATGCGCCGATTCGTGGCAACCGGTGCACAGCGCGTTGCCGGTGCGTCGCAGCTTGGCCGAGTGTGGCTCGTGGCAATCGGCACAAATCACGCCCGCGGCGTACATTTTGCTCTGCAGAAAGGCGCCCAGCTCGAAGACTTCTTGGCGCGGTTGCCCGTCCGGAAAGTACACGTCTTCGGTGAGCAGGCTGAGGCGGTAGCGGTCGTCGAAAGCGAGCGCGCTGCCGCCCAGGTCGGCGCGGCGGGAGTGGCACGCGGCGCACGCTTCGACTTCCGGGCTAGGCCCTGGCGCCTGACTCACGAGCGACGCGATGTGAGCGCCCGGCCCTCGCTCCCAACGCCGCGTCTCGTGCTTCGAAACGCGCCGCAGCAAGCCCCGCTCCGCATCGAGCTTGCCGTCGGTCGCCTGAGCAACATGGCGCGCTCCAGGTCCATGGCATGCTTCGCAGCCCACGCTCACTTCACTGAACGTCGTGTCGTAGCGCACCGCGGCCGCGTCGTAGTTCTTGCGCAGCGCCGTCGAGTGGCAATCAGCGCACGACGCGTTCCAATTGTAGGCCGGAGCCGTCCAGTGCAGCTCGTCCCCCAGCGGGGTATGCTCCCCCGGCTCGAGCTGAAACCAACGCTGTCCCCCCGCCGGCTTGGGGCGCGTGTCGTAGGCGACCCGAAATGCCTGCAGAAAGCCGTCACCCGCATCGAGCAGGTATTGCTGCAAGGGCGCGACGCCGAACGTGTACTTCACGTCGAAGGCGCGCGTACCGGGCTCGACTTTACCGGCCGCGTGCGTGATGCCTAGCGCCTCGACCCGATATTTCTCGCCTTCACGCGTGAAGCGGCTGCGCTCGCCACGAAAGGAAAAGCTCCGCTGCTCGAAGTCACCGAGCACGGTCTGAGCCGACGGCACCTGCATGGCGACCTGGTGCTGCGATCCCGTCCACGTGGCGAATGCCTCGGCGTGACAAGCCTGGCAGCGCTGCGACCCCACGTAGTCGCCCTGGGCCGCCTCCCGTTGGGGCGCGCGCGGAGCCGGGCTCGCGCTCGCGATCGCGGTCGCGACCTCGGCCGGCGAGAGAGCTTGCTGTTGTGGCTATTGCGAGGACCGACGACAAACCAGCACGAAAAGCAG
>JBEHXA010000059.1:0-19484 GCA_048498935.1 Myxococcota bacterium | reverse complement strand
CAGGTCGTTCCCATCACGGGCGACGGTAGCTTCTCGCTCCTGGGCAGCGAGCGCCGCTTCAGTTGGGTCCGGGTGCCGCTCGATTTGTCGTTCGGCTCCGGGAAAATCGTGGTCAAGACGATCGTGGCCGCCCACGTCGACCTCCCGGTGACGGCCGTGGACGTGCCGTTCGAGGTCACGATCTCTTCCGAGCCGGTGCTCAACACCGACTACTCGCTCAAGCTTCAAGCCCTCGAGGTCGACGTGAAGTCCGACGACCGGCGGCTGAAGGTCGCCGACCAGTTCGTCGACGTGTTCGCGCGCGTGAGCGACGAGCTGAGCACCAAGCTCAAGAGCTTTTCGTACGACCTCAAGCCGATGCTCGAGGAAGCGTACGGCCGCATCGGCAAGCCGATCGAGCTACCGCTCGACGGCGCTCGCGGCTGCGCCGAGCTCCGCATGCTGGGCGTAGAGGCCGCGCCCTTGATCTTGGCAGACGGTATCGAGAAGGACTTCGCGCTGATCGTCGCGCCTTCGGTCACGATTCCGTGCACCCCGCAGGGTCCGCCCGCAAAGCTTCCGCCACTCTCGAACGTGGCCACGCTACCGACCGGCCCGTTCACGGTCACGATTCCGGTCGTCGCAGCCTACGCCGAGCTCACACGCTCACTCGGCTCCGCTTTCACCAACGGCAAGCTCTTCTTCTCCAAGGAGCACGCGGACCTGTACCTGGAAAAGCCCGAGCTCTACGAGTCTGCCGGCCAGCTGGTGCTGCGACTGCACATCGCGGGCCCCGTGCACGCGCTGGGCATCGAGGCGAACATCGACGGCGACCTGTACTTGGTCGGGCACCCCACGCTGATCGACAACGAAATCGCTCTACCCGACCTCGAGCCCACCATCGATACCTCGAACTTCTTGCTCTCGCTCAAGGCCATGAGCGATGGCGAGCGCATCAAGGCCGAAGCGCGCAAAGCCTTGAGGCTCGATTTGACGCAGCGGCTGCGCGCCGTGCGCGAAAAGCTCTCGTCCGAGCTGACCTTTGGCTCCGCTGAACAATGCTTGGTGGGAAGCGTCGACAAGCTCGAGCTCACTGACTTGCATACTCACGAATCGTACTTGCGCGTGAACGTGGTCGTGACGGCGCGTGCCTCCGCGTCTCTGCCGTGCAGCAGCCCGCCGCAACCAGTGCCCCCGGCCACACCTTGACATAGCCAAGCCAGGCTCTCGGGACTGCCCGCTAGACGATCGCGCCGGTCACGACTTGGCCGGCGTTGATGCGGTCGATCGGCGCTTGCGGGACCTGTAGCCGCCAGTAGCCGCCACGTGTCCCCTTGACAGTCCGGGCACCTGGTCGTATTAAACCGTTGTGTTAATTAACTGGAAGGTTAAATGACCCCAACGGACGCGCTCAGCAGCACATTTTCCGCCCTGGCAGACCCAACGCGGCGCGCCATGCTGGCTCGCCTGGCGCAGGGCGAATGCTCGGTGAACGAGCTCGCCGAACCGTTCGCCATGAGCTTGCCCGCGGTGTCGAAGCACCTGCGCGTCCTCGAACGCGCGGGGCTGATCGCGCGTCGACGCGACGCGCAGCGACGCCCCTGCCGAATCGAAGCCGCCCCCCTCAAGCAGGTAGCCGATTGGGCCGAGCACTACCGAGTGCTCTGGGAGCAGCGGCTCGACCGCCTGGACGCCTACCTGCAAGAGCTACAACGCAAGGAGAAGAGCAATGTTCGCAAGCACCGCAAACAAAAATAGCTTCGATGTTTCGCAACCGTCCGAGTGCGAGGTCCGCCTGACTCGCCTGTTCGACGCCCCGCCCGCGCTCGTCTACGAGGTAATGACCAAGCCCGAGCACGTGCGGCGCTGGTGGGGTCAGCTCGGCGAGGGTTATTCAGTGCCGGTCTGCGAGATTGACTTGCGGGTCGGCGGCAAGTGGCGATTCGTCAATCGCCATCCGCAAGGCGAGGTCACGTTCTACGGAGAATACCTGGAGCTCTCGCCGCCGAGCCGCTGCGCCTTCACCGAGATCTTCGCGCCCTATCCCGACGTCGTGTCCGTGGTGACCTCCGTCTTGACGGAAGAGAACGGAAAAACGCGCATCAACGCAACGGTGCGCTACCCCTCGCAAGAAGTGCGCGATCTCGTGGTCAGCACCGGGATGGCCAAGGGCGCCGGGCTCAGCTACGACCGGCTCGAGGATCTGCTCGCGGAGCTGCAGCGATGACGCTTCGCTTGGCCGAGGTCCGCAGCAACGCGCGCGCCCTGGTGCGTCAGGGCGTGGTGCTGGGCGTGGTGCTCACGCTCGCGCTGGGCATCACCGCCACGCTTGCCCTCGCCGCTGTCGACCGGTAACCCGCCTTTCAAGAGCCGTAGCGAGCCCACAAGTCTTCGAACTTGCGCGCGAAGCTCGCTACGAGGCGGCGATCATTCGTAACGATCAGGTTCTCTTCGTTCAGCGTCGCACCGCGAGTCCAATTGTAGCTGCCGTTCAGCAGCGTGGCCGAGTCCAGCACGGCGAACTTGTGGTGCATGTGGCGCTCGTCACCATCCACTTTGATGCTGACGCCGGCAGCGCGCAGCCGGGCAATGTCCGAACCTTCGTCGTACTGCTTGTCGTTGTCGGTGATGATACGCAGCGCCACTCCGCGCTGCCGAGCGACGAGCAGCGCCTCGAAGATGCGGTCGTCCGTGATGGTGAACACGCAAATGTCCGCGGTTTGCCGAGCGCGCCCCAGCTCGCCCAAAATCGCGGTCAGGCAGGTCTCACCCGGGCTGAAGTAGGCGCGTGAGCTGGTCGCGGGCTCGGCGGATTCGAGCTGAGCCAACAGCTTGATCACGCCCTGCAGCCACGCGAGCAGCTCGCGCGCCTTGGGTTCGATCAACTGCTCTTCGACCAGCGCGAACACGCGAGCGCGCAGCTGCGCCATCTGGCCCGGGCTAGGCGGGCTATCGCGCAAGACTTCGGACAGAGCATGACGCTCGCCTCGCGACAAACGTCCGTCGTCCAGCGTGGCGCGCAGGGCACGGTCGAGCTCCTCCAAGTCCATTGACGCTGCCGCCAGGGTATCACGCGCTGTCCGCGTGAGAAGCTCGCAATCCAAAGCGCGGAGAGTGCTAGCTTCGACCCGACGGGATGACACGGAGCCGGCCGGATCTTCTGGAAGCGCGAGCGTGGCTCGCCCGGCGACCTTGGCTCGATTGGCTGCTGCTCGCGCTGGTCGTGATCGTGTACTTGCCTTCGCTCAGCGGCGGATTTCTCGACTACGACGACCCTTGGCTGATCGACCAGAACCCAGTCTTTCGGGAAGCGACGCTGCAGCACCTTGGGCTGATTTGGAGCGACTTCTCGCGCGCGGCGCGGCTTTCGGTCGGGGCGGAGTACCTACCCGTGCGCGACACGAGCATTTGGCTCGAATCGCTGGCCCACGGCCTCGAACCGCACGTCATGCGCTGCGTGAACCTGGCCGCGTACCTCGGAGCGCTCGTGCTCCTACGCGGAGCCCTACGCAGAACCTGGGGCGCCAGCTGGCGCGCCGAGCTGGCGCTCTTGGTGTTCGCGCTGCATCCCCTGCACGTCGAGTCGGTCGCGTGGCTGGCAGGCCGCAAAGACACGCTGGCCCTGCTGTTCGTGTCCGCAGCGCTCTTTGCATACGCGGGGCGGTCGCGTTGGCGCGCGCTTTGGGTACCGGTGCTGCTGCTGCTCGCCCACTTTTCCAAAGCGCAAAGTATCAGCGTGCTCGGCTTACTGGTCGCGCAGGATCTACTCGCGAAGCGAAAGCTCGAGTGGCGCACCTATGCCGGAGCCGTCGCAGTTGCCGTCGCGGCGGCGCTGATCCACGTGCACGTGGGGCGCTTGGTGGGAATGACCACGCCACTTGCAGGTGGCAGCCGACTCAACGCGCTCCTTACGTTCGGCGATGTACTGGGGCGCTACCTAGGCCATTTGGTGTGGCCGACCCGGCTCAGCGTCGTGTACGACGTGCCAACGCAAACGCAGCTCACCTTCAGCGCGGCGGTGGGGTTCGGGCTGCTGCTGACGCTGCTCGGCTGCGGACTCCTGCTTTGGCGGCATGGGCGATCGCCGCTCCCGCTGACGGCATGGCTGTGGGTGGTCGTTCCGCTGGTGCCGGTGAGTCAGGTGCTGTTCCCGCTGCAGAACCGCATGGCCGATCGCTACCTGATTTTCTCGGTGATGGGACTCGGCTTGCTCGCGACTTGTGCGGTCGCGCGGGCAGCGATATTCGCACCGCGAGTCACACCAGTGGTGGTCGTGGGCTTGCTCGTCGCGCTGGGCGCGGCCACTTTCGAACGCAGCAGGCTTTTTGGCGACAGCGCACTCTTGTTTGCCGACGCGACCGAGCGCACCGAGCTGAGCACCACGGCACCCTACCTATTGGGCAACACACTCGAAGGTCGACACGACGTCGTCGGCGCCGAAAGCGCGTACCGCGAGGTGCTGCGGCGCTCCGTCAGTGGCGATGAATCCGCGCGCCGCGCGACCAACAACCTGGCACGCCTCTACGCTCGTCAAGGGCGCAACGATGACGCTCACGCCGTGTTGACCCGGGGTCGCGAGTTGTTCCCGCACGATCCCAAGGTCCTCTACAACTTGGCAACCATCACGGCGCGGCGCGGCGACGAGCCCACGGCCAAACAGCTGTTCGCGGAGCTGCAACGACGCTTTCCAGCGTATCGCCCCGGTCAACGCTCACCCGAAGACTTTTATCGCGCCCCGTGAAGGTTGATTTCTGCGAAGCAACCCGGGCGAGTCACGCCAACAAGCTCATGGAGATGAGCCGGGGAGGACACTACGTGAGCGGTGGTGAGGATTTCGAGACTCTGGCTCCTTTGGCCCGCGGCCCTCATCGGTCTGGCAAACTGCGGGAATACGCGTCGCTCGCCAAGCGAGCCTGATCCCGGCCAAGCGGGAGAACCCCCTGAGGCGCCAGCCGGGGGCACATCGGTGAGCGCGGGTGGGATGCGCGCCATAGGCGGTGGCGGCAAGGGTGGCAGTCCGAGCGGCGGCGGCGCAGTGATGGGCGGGCGAGGCGGTGCACTTTCCGAAAGCGAAGGCGGCGCGAGCGGTGACGACGCTGTTGGTGGCGATCCGGCCATGGGCGCGGGGGGAGTACCGGACCAGTACGGGATGGACTGGGGCGACCAAGGCGGCGCCGAAGTGACCTGCGCAATGCCGGGCGATGCGAACAGCGTCTGCCAAAACTGCGGCAACGCAGTCACTCAGCCGAACAGCGAAGCAGGCTGCGACTGCCCGAGCGGCACCTGGGACGCGCGTTGCAGCCTCGTCAGCGTGGATATCACGATGGGCTCGCAGAAGTGTGTGCTGAAGTCCGACGCATCGCTTGCGTGCTGGGGCTTCGACTACGCCAACCCTCCCCCCGCGAATCTCCAAGCAAAGTCGATCTCGGCCGGCACCTACCACACCTGCGCCGTGGACCTGGCCGGCGCACTACATTGCTGGGGGCAAGACGCCGACAACATCTTCGACGTGCCTGGCGGCGTCTTCACGACAGTGCGCTCGAGCGGTGGGGGCAGCTGCGCGCTGCGCGAAAACGGCATGCCGGAGTGCTGGGGCGTCACCAAGGCCCCGCCGCAAGAGCCGCTGCTCGCGATCGATGCAATTGGCTGCGGCATCAAGCCAGACCACACCGTCACGTGCTGGGGTGGTGACGCGACCTGGCAGCCGCCTCAACTCGCCGGCAAGTTCGTGGACATTGCCTTCGGCGGCGGCCAGATGTGCGGCATCACGCTCGACCAAACACTGCGCTGCACTCAGCCGGGCGATCTGGGCCTCCCCCCGGAAGGCAAGTTCACCCAGATCGCCATCGGCACCTACCACGCCTGCGGGCTCCGCACCGACGGCAGCGTGCGCTGTTGGGGCAAGAACGACCGCGGGCAAGGGCTGCCACCCGCCGATCACTTCAAGCGTATCGCAGCCGCGGATAGCAGCACGTGCGGCGTACGTACGGACGGCAGCGTCACGTGTTGGGGTGAATTGGCCGAGTACGACGAGGTCGGCGCGCCCACCGGCGTGTTCACCAAGGTCAAACAATACCAAGGTAACGTCTGCGGGGTTCAACCGGATAGCTCGCTCCGCTGTTGGGGCAACGGCCAACGTCCGCCCTCAGGCACCTTCAAAGACGCAGCGCCGGGCAACGATCATGGCTGCGGCGTGCGCAGCGACGGAACGCTGGTGTGCTGGGGTGCCAACGATCAGGGACAAGCCAGTCCGCCTCCCGGCACGTTTCAGCAGGTCGACTCTGGACACTTCGCCTCCTGCGCGATCAGCACCGACAAGGCAGCAGTGTGCTGGGGCACCAACGAGTACCACCTGCAGCAGCCCCCGAACGAACCGCTGCTCGAGGTCTCGGTCGGACAAACGCACGCCTGCGGTATTCGGCCCAACGGCGGCCTCGTGTGCTGGGGCGAAAAGGGCGTCGGGCTCACGGAGTCACCGCTCGGCAACTTTCAGCACGTGTACGCGGGCATTTGGCACTCTTGCGCGCTGCGCACGGACGGCACCGCGAGCTGCTGGGGTGAAGCCGACGAATCGCTCGATCACGGACAGTCGGATCCACCGAAAAGCGCCCACTTCACTGCGCTCGCCGTGGGGCTTTTTCACTCATGCGGGCTGACCGCGCAGGGCAGCGTCGAGTGCTGGGGCGACAACCTTTGGGGCGAGGGCACCACGCACGCCGGGCCCTTCATCGCGATCACGGCCGGCGACGGCAGCACCTGCGGTCTTCATCCGAACGGCCGCCTCGAATGTTGGGGCTCGGACGCACGACCGCTGCAATGAGCGCAGCGCGCTGCGCAGCGTCCCGAACCGATCGCCGGCCGCGAACAATAACTCCCCGGTGTTACTAAGAACCGCGCGCCACGGCCGCCCACGAGCCTTCCTTCCACAATTTCCGCCCCCCCTTTGTGAGCAAGGGGCATGCCGGTACTCAGGCGCCACTTTTCCGCGGAAAAGGCCGCGTCTGCAGGTGCCCGGACACTTCTGTCCGCCTGCCCGGACGCCCGCAGTTGCCGCGAATCAAAGGACCTGGGTCCAGCGAATTGCCCGAGCTCGGCCCCGGGTATAGCCTCACTTGTTCAGGCGGGAGTCAGCCAATGGAGAGGAGAGGCACGGTGGGAAAGCAAGCATCGCTGATGGTTGGGGCGCTCCTGTGCGCGGTAGTGCTCCCAAGCTGCGGTAAAAGCAACCAAGGCGGCATGCGGGACGGCGAGGGCGGCGACAGCTGGACCTGGGGTAGCCCCACCGGCACGGGCGGAACTGCCCACGGAGGAACCGGCCAGGGCGGGCTCGGGCAAGGCGATGGCGGCGCCTCCCCTTCACGCAGGTTGGCGATAACCGAGCTTCGCTCGAGCGCGCTCACCAAGGTGGATCTGCTCCTCACGATCGACAACTCGCCCTCCATGGCGGACAAGCAGCGACTGTTGGCGCAAGCCATACCTGCTCTGCTCGAACGCTTGCAAGCACCGAACAGCAACGACCCGGAGGTCAGGCCGATCGACGACCTGCACCTGGCTGTGATCAGCTCCAGCCTCGGCTCGCACGGCGCTACGACACCAGGCTCCCTCTGCATCGCCGCCAGCGAGAATGACCACGCGCAGCTGCTTGGCAACGTGCGCGGCGTCACCGGCACCTACGGCAACCTGGGCTTTTTGGCTTGGGACGCCAACGGTACGAGCAACCCACCAGGCTCGTCTGATGCAGCAGCCTTCGCAGACAAGGCGGCTGAGCTCGTCACCTCAGCAGGTGAAACAGGATGTAGCCAACCCGCCACGCTCGAAGCCTGGTATCGATTTCTCGTCGACCCCGAGCCCCCCGCGAGCATCCTCATTTCGCCGGCCGGACAGGCTCAGGTGAGCGGCATCGACGAAACGGTGCTCCAGCAGCGGCGCGCATTCCTGCGGCCCGATTCTTTGCTGATCGTCGGCGTGCTGACGGACGCGAATGATTGTTCGTTGCAAGACGAAGGGTACGGCTGGCTTGCCGCTCGGCCTGATCCCATCTTCCGCAGCACCTCGCCGTGCCAAACCAACCCCAACAGCCCGTGCTGCCAATCCTGCGGAGAGTCCACCCCAAACGCAGGCTGTCCGTCCCCGCAAGTCGATGTTGAGTGCACCAAGGGCAGGTACCTGGCGGCGACCGACGACGACGTTGGCCTGCGCTGCTGGGATCAAAAGCGCCGCTACGGATTCGACCTCCTCTATCCGGTCGCGCGCTACGTCGACGGCCTGCGATCGCCGACCGTAACGCTGCGCTCGACGGGGCAGGTCGTCGCCAATCCGCTTTTTGCCGGCGGGGAAGGCGCCGCCCCACGCGACAAGAGCTTCGTTCGTCTGTTTGCCGTCGCGGGCGTGCCTTGGCAAGACATTGCCGCCCCGGAGAGCCTCACCTCACCGGAAAGCCTGCGCTACATGACCGCGACCGAGCTGTTGAACGAGGGCCGCTTTGACGTGATCCTCGGCGACTCTCAGGCCAGCCCCCCCATCTTGCCAACCGACCCGCTGATGGTCGAAACGCCCAACGTGCGCCAAGGGAACAACCCGATCACCAACCACGCGCTCGCCCCCAGTGCGGCCCCGGACCTCGCAGCCAACGCCATCAACGGTGGCGAGCACCCGAGCTCGCTCAAGGAGCTTCAATCCGCCTGCGTTTTCCCGGTCGGTGCGGCTACCCCGACGCAAGCCTTCGCGGAGGCGCAACCGAGCAGTCGCGTGCTCGAGCTGGTCAAGCAGGCCGGCAACATCGCAACGCTCGCGTCGGTTTGCCCCAAGGTGCTGAACGCCGACTCGCCCAGCTTCGGCTACCTTCCGGCTGTCGACGCGCTCGTGAGCGACATCCAGCCTCTCTTCCGAGAACGTTGCCTGCCCCGACCCTTCCCGTTCGACGAAACCACTGGGGTGCTGAGCTGCACGTTGGTGGCCGTTCTGCAGCCCGGAAGTAGCTGCGATTGTACGGACTCCGGCTTCGCCGAGCTTGCCGACACTGACGTGGCGGCACAGGCGCGTGACCACCTGCGGCTCACTCAAGGGTGCGATACCGCAAGCGGCCCCAGTTGCGACAGCCTCTGCACGTGCGAAATCCCTCGACTCGAGGGCGACGCCGCAGAGCAATGCCTCGAGGACCCCACCCCGCCCAGTGAGACGGGCTACTGCTACATCAACGCTGAGGCTAGTGAGGCGCAGGTCGGCAACCCAGCACTCGTTGCCAGTTGCCCCCCTACGAGCCATCGAAAGCTGCGCTTCACCGGCACGGCCCCGCCTTCCGACGCCACGACTCTTCTGATGTGCGAGGGTGCCTCGTTGGGCAGCCAGTAGCAGCTCGTCTCTCGATTGCGCTACGCTCCGCGCGTGCCGACACGCGCCGAGCAACCAACTTTGTTCGAGCTACCGCCGCGTGAGCTCGAGGCCGCAGCGCCGCGAAGCGAGGACGTAGCGCTCGCCGAACGGCTGCCCGGCGAACTACGACTGGGGACGATGTCGTGGTCGTTTGCGGGTTGGCGCGGGCTCGTGTACGGCGAAAGCGCCGAACCGAAGCTGCTCGCCGAAGCGGGGTTGTCGGCCTACGCGAAGCATCCGCTGCTCGGGGCGGTCGAAATCGATCGCTCGTTCTACGAGCCGTTGCCGCAGCGCTACTTCGAGCAGACAGCGGCGCAGGTGCCGTCGACCTTCCGCTTCTTGGTCAAGGCTCACGAAGAGCTCACGCTACGCCACTTTCCGCGACACGCGCGCTACGGCAAAAAGCAGGGTGAACCGAGCCGGCGCTACCTAGACGCGGCCTACGCAACCGACGCCGTGATCGCTCCGGCCGTGGAGGGCTTGGGCAACAAGCTGGGCGCCCTGCTGTTCCAATTCTCACCGCAGGGCGGCAGCGATCCGGGCGCTTTCGCCGATCAGCTGCAAGCCTTTCTGGAAAAGCTGCCGAAGGTCGCCACCTTTGCGGTGGAAGTGCGGGACCCCGAGCTGCTAAGTCCGCGCTACGCACGGGCGCTGCTGAGCAGCGGAGCGGTGCACGCGCACAACGTGTGGGGAAACATGCCGCCCGTCACGGCACAGGCGCGAATCGTGCATCCAGCCGCGCGGCGTCCGCTCATCGTTCGTTGGCTGATGCGGCGCGGCGACGACTACGAAGGTGCCCGCTCGCGCTTCTTACCCTTCACGCGGCTCGCCGAGCCGGACCTGCCGAACCGCAGCAGCATCGCCGACTTGATCGCACGAGCGCTCGCCCACGACGTACCAGCGCTGGTGGTGGTGAACAACAAGGCCGAAGGCTGCGCCCCCGCGACCATCGTGGAACTGGCACGCGAGATTGCGTCGCGTTCGCTTGGTCGACCAGCGCGATAGCGCCCAGACCCCCTCCTTCAGAAACTTGACCACGACGGGCGTGCTCTCGACGACTGAGGGCTCCTCACGTCGTGGATTGTACGGCGGCCGCGCAGGGGGCTCGTGTGAGTTTCTGCAAAGGCACCTGCGACACTCCACCCGCACCGATGATTCAAAGATGCCACACGACAACCGTACCGCCGTGCAGCTAAGTTTGTCAGCTTCAGGAGTGACTCCTGCAAGCGATGCGAGGGACGCATCGGAAAGGTCTGAAAGCAATGCATCAGTTAAGGGCGGCGATCGCGGCAATGGCGTGCGCTTCAGCGGTAACGTTCGGGGCCTTCGACGCGGGAGCGAGCAACTCCTGCAGCACGCAGCCGACGCTGCTGGCCAGCTTCGTGAGCGGCCAAGATATTCCCGAATCCATCACCACGGACGAGCAGGGCAATCTCTACGTATCCGTCGGAAACACCGTTCAAGTTCGGTCCCCGGGCGGCAGCTTCGGCGTCTTCGGGACGTTGCCGCTGCCGATCGCAGCGCTGGGCGTGAAAGTGGGACCCGACGGCTGCGTCTACAACGCGAGCACCAGCTTGAGTGCGGTTCCAGGTGCTTTCGTTTGGCGTCTGTGCGGCGCGGGCTCAGTGGAAGCCTTCGCTGAGCTGGACCAAACCGGTGCGCCCAACGATCTCGCCTTCGACGACGACGGCAGCTTGTTCGTGACGGACCCTCTGCTCGGCCAGATCTGGAAGGTGGATGAAGAGGGCACCGCTGAAGTCTTCTTGCAGCACCCGCTCTTGGCCGGCAATCCCGCGGATCCGGCGCTGATTTTTCGTCAAATTGGCGTCAACGGCATCGCCTTCGACCATCAGCATCGCTTTCTCTACGTGTCCAACACCGACGCGGGCAGCGTGCTCCGTATCGATATGTCGCGTGCCACCCCCGAGCCCAGCGTGTTCGCGCAAAACGCGCGGTTGCGTGGGGTCGACGGCATCGCGTTCGACAAGGCGGGCAACCTGCTGGTCGCGGTGAACGCGCAAGACACGCTCGTTTCGCTCGACAAGCGCGGCCGAATAACGACGGTCGCTAGCGGAGGCCTGTTGGACGCTCCTTCCAGCGTGGTGTTCGGAGCCACCCGTCAAAGCAAGCACACGCTCTATCTGACGAGCTCGGCCTTCAGCCGCACCCTCGGGTTGCAGCCCGGTACACCTCAGCCGGCCGTGCTCACGTTGCGAGCCGATACGCCGGGCCTTCCGCTACCGTGAGCGAAATGGTCGGGGTCGAGGAGCTGGCGGCGCCGGTGGCCCCCTTCACCGCGCGGACCAGCTCCTCGTACGAAAACGGCTTGGAGACGATGCCGCTCAGCTCAGCTCGAATCGCGCGCAGCCGCAGCTCGTCCTCCGCATAAGCGGTGAGCAACACCACCGGCATGTCTGGTCGAAGCTTCTTGAGCTCGTAGAGCGTTTGCTCACCATTCATGCCGGGCATCGCCAGGTCGAGCAGGACCACGTCCACCTCGACCGAGCAGTCTCGGAGCTGCCGCAAAGCGGATTCGCCTCCTTCTGCCTCGAGCACGTGGTAGCCACACGAGGAAAGAATGGCCGCGGTGGCGGCGCGCACTGCCGGCTCGTCGTCGACCACCAGCACGGAGCCGGTCCCGCGGTAGCCAGTGGCAACCCGGCGTGCGCTCACGTCGTCTACCGGCAAAAGGCCCGGATCGATGGCGGGCAGCAACACCCTGAAACGACTGCCACGACCGGGCGTCGACTCCACCCGTACGGTCCCCTGGTGACCTTTGACGATGCCGAGCACTGCCGCAAGCCCTAGGCCCCTGCCCGTGAACTTCGTGGTGAAAAATGGGTCGAAGATCTTGGCGCGGTCAACTTCGCTGATTCCCGAGCCGGTGTCTTCGACCTCCAGGTAAGCGTAGCGCCCGCTGCAAACGTCCGCGGATAGTTGCGAGTGATCGGAGCTGGGTTCGAGCTCGACTTCCTGCACCCCCGTGCGGATCACGATCGTGCCGACGCCCGAACCAATGGCTTCGGCGGCGTTGCTGACCAAGTTCAAGAGCACCTGCCGCAGCTGCGTGTCGTCGCCGTGAACGGCGATCGGCGCGGCGCTCGGCTCGAGCTCCAACCTGATGTCTTTACTGACGGAGGCGCGCAGCAAGTGCGCGATGGTTTGCACGATGCAGTTCAAGCTCAAAGGTTGAGCCGTCAGCTTGCCCTTGCCGGCGTAGCCGAGCAGCTGCTTGGTTAGCATGCGCGCCTCGAACGCCGTGTCGCGGATAATCGAGATGTGCGGGTGACCCGCCGCATCCTCGTTCACCTCGCGAAAGTACAGCTCCGCCCGCGCCAGCATGATGGCTAGCAAGTTGTTGAAGTCGTGAGCGATACCGCCCGCCAGAACGCCCAGACTCTCCAATTTTTGCGCGTGCAGCAGCTGGACGTGCGCTGCGCGGAGCTCCGCCGTGCGTTGCTCCACCGCCACTTCTAGGTCGCCACGGTAGCGCTCGAGCTCCAGCTCCCCGCGGCGCTGCTCGGTGATGTCTCGCAAGTAGACCGCCAGCCCGACGATGCTCCCCGAGTCGTCGCGCACCGGGCTATACGTGTCCTCGTAGAAACGCCGATCCATGCGGGCGTCGCCGTACTCTTCGATCAAGGTGAAGTTTTCACCCGCCAGGGCGCGATCGAAATTGGCGCGCGCTTTGACCCGATCATCGTCGCGCCCGATGACACTCAGCATGTCGATGCCGACACCGATCTGCACCCCCCAGATCTGCTTCATCGTGCGCGCGTGATTCTGGTTGTACGCCAGGTAACGGTACTGGCGATCGAGCGCAAAGATGACCATACCTTCCGGGCTCTCGATCAATGATCGGAGCACCGCTTCTGGTTGCTGAAAGCGCTCTGCACTCGCGGTCACGTTTAACCTCCCCAGGTGAATCGAATGGATTATGGAAATGGCGAATCGATCGCGCTCGGTGCTCCCAGCTCCGTCGCGCCGAGGAACCTATCCTAGTTTGGTGTGCTGATCCGCACGAACGCGTCGCGCCGCGCTTCTTCACCCGCGCATGAGTCGACTTGCCTCACCGCTTCGTTTCCGGGCACGCATCTCACTGCACTGCATACGTCACCGCTACGTCAGGCATTCTCCGGACAGCACTAGTAGGTTTATGAGCGATGCGCGCCCGGCCCTCCTCTAGGCGCCCTAGTCGGTCCCTTTGAGGTTCGCGACCGGGTAGAGACGGTGCGCGACCTTGGCAATGCCTTCGGCTTCGAGCACGCCGAGCACCGCGTCGAGGTCCTTGTACACGTGGGCGCATTCGTCGAGCGGAGTGCGTTCCGTGTTGCCGACGATGCCGCGGATTTCGACGCCCGCCAGCGTGCGCTCGACCTCGCGCATTTCGCGATCGATGGCGTCGTGCGACGCCTCGAGTTGGCGCTTGGCAGCGCCGCGACCGAGCAGGCGACCGGCGCCGTGATTCACCGAAAAGGCGCTCGCTGCGGCACCGGGCTGAGCGAACAAGATCGCGGCGCCAGCGAACATCGACCCGGGGATGAGGCACGGGTGTCCGATGTTTTCCCAAGCGGTGCCGACCAGATCCGGATGGCCCGCCGGGAAGGCGCGTGTCGCGCCCTTGCGATGGACGAAGCCACGCTTCGTCGAGCCGTCCGGCAAGACGAGCGTCTCTTCCTGCACCAGGTTGTGCGAAATCTCGTAGTAAACCTCCGCCGCCGCGCCAAACACTTCATCGAGTGTCTCGATTACACCTTGGACAATGATGTGGCGGTTCGCTACCGCGTAGTTCGCGGCGCTATTGTGGTGCGCCCAGTAGCGCTTGCCGAGCTCTTCGTCGACGCGTAGCCACGAGTCCTCACGACGGTTCTTCGGCAACCCGCGAAGCTCGGCGCCTTCGTAGAAGAAGTGGTTGGCGGTTTGCCAACCGTAGCCGCGTGAGCCGCAGTGCACCATCACCCAGACTTCACCGGTATCGCGGTCGACCTGCATTTCGATGAAGTGGTTGCCACCACCCACCGAACCGAGCTGAGGCACGGCCTTCGAGTAGGCGCGGGCGATCGACTCGAGATCCGCTACTTCGTCGACCGGGATGTACTGGCGTTCGCACAGGTCGGCGGAGACGCCGATGGCCTTGGCACCGAAGCGCAAAATGTCGTTGGCCTTGCGCTGCGAAAACCGCGGCATTTTGCGCGGGCGATGCGAGCCGACTCCCGTCGCGACGCGGTCTTCCACCGCCGCGACCCAGCTAGCGCGCCTTTCCCAGTCGGCGACGTCCGCCGCGTGGAGCTTCGGCACGCGCATGCAGAGTACCCCGCACGAGATGTCGTAGCCCGAGCCAGCCTGAATGATGACGTCGTCCGTCAGGATCACGCAGCCGACGGGAACGCCATAGCCGGAGTGCGCGTCCGGCATGAGGTACGCGCCCGTCACGCCTTCATACGATGCACCCGCAGCCAGCTGCTGCCACATCGACTCTTCGCTCGCATCGAACAACGCCTCCGAAAAGAAAGCATGCGCATCCGTGCGCATCCCACCCGTCTTGGGCAGCACATAGTGGTTCGAGCCAACCTTCTGAGCGTGATACTTGAGCGACATCTGTTGGGGCTTTCGAGAGCGCAAGCTCGAACCCCGTCACCAAAGCATTTCAACCGCAGCTGCGCCAGGCGGCGGCGCTACCGCGTCGCCTCGTGCGCGCTTGTAGAGAGCGTTCATCACGACTACAACTGTAGTTGACAAACTGGCTCGCGTGAACTACAGCTGTAGTCGTGACGAACGACACCCTCACGGATTTGCAGCTGGCGGTCATGAGGGCTGTTTGGCGCTTAGGTGACGCCACGGTGGGGGCGGTGTCGGAGCAACTCGCGGCAGATGGGCGGGAATTGGCGCCAACTACGGTAGCCACGGTGCTGGACCGGTTGAGCAAGCAAGGCTGGTTGAAGGGGAGGAAGAACGGGCGACAACTCGTCTATCGGGCCAAGGTCAAAGAGGCGGATGCGGCGCGCGGTATGCTGAATCGGCTGGTGAGCGCGTTTTTCGCGGGGAAGGTTTCGCGGCTCACGGCCCAGCTGCTCGAGTCGGAGGAGCTGAGCGCGGCGGAGCTGAAGGAGCTACGCGGTCTGATCGACGGGAAGGGTCGTTGAGCATGTCGCTGCAAGCTTCGTTCACGGACCAGGCGCTCGCAGCTTCGTTGCTTTCCGTTTGTCTCACGTATCTGGCCCACGCAGCGACCTTTGCCGCGGCCGCCGCGCTGGTCGCCCGCTTGCCGCGGTTGTCGTTTGCCGCACGCAATGCTTGCTGGAAAGCGGCTCTATTCGGGCCGCTGCTCAGCACTGCTCTGGCCGGTAGCGCTGTCGCTGGAAGCGCGGTCCACGGCATCTCTGCAGGGGATTCTGCAGTCAGCCCCCCGCTCTCGTCCACACCCTCGCCGACCACTTGGCTTCCGCAGCTCGAGCTTGCGTGGCCCTCTGCGTGGCCCAACGGCACGAGCCTCGTGTGGGTTGCGCTTGCTGCCGCTGGCCTTGGGCTCTTGCGTTTTGCGATGTCTGCCGCAGCACTGAGCCGTCACCTTCACCACCGAACCCGCGTGACAGAGGGGCGGGTCGTGCATCGCTTCGAAACGCTACGCGCACGAACGGGCCTTTCAGCGCTTCGGTTGACGGAGAGCGCGTTGCTGTCGAGCCCGCTCGTCCTCGGTCGAAGGGAGGTTTGCCTACCACTCGGTATGAGTTCCATTCTGACCGACGAAGACTTGGACGCCGTGCTCGCCCACGAGCTCGCACATCTCGAGCGACGCGACGGCATCTGGTTCCCACTGGTCGGCGCGCTGCAATGCACGCTCTGGTTCCAACCGCTGAATCATGTCGTCGCATCCCGCTTTCGGAGCAGCGCCGAGCTGTCGTGCGATGATCGCGCGGTGGAGCTCACCAGGGATCCGCAGGCCCTGGCGCGCGCTCTCGTGCGCTTGGCCGAAGCGGCAACGGTGCTCCCGAGCTCAGTGCTGGCACCGGCCATCTTGCGCAAGCGCAGCGACCTGCTTGGGCGCGTTCAGCGCCTGGCGGCTCTCTCACCGCTCGATCGAGTTGCGGCCCCTCGCGGCCGGCGCCGCGCGCTCGCGAGCGTGGCTGTCGTCGGAATCGCGCTCCTCACCCTCAGTGTTCGGGTCGTCCATGCCCGGCTTCCGGTGTCACCTGCTGCAGCGTCGAGCTCGACCGTCGTCGCCACGATCTCGCCCAGCCCGGCGGAGCGAGGCGCCAGCATGAACGAGCTCGCAGCCCGCGATAGGCAGCTGACTGCGGTGTTGGCCGAGCTTTCGACGAGTGCGCAAGCTGCGCGCGATGGGACACCCGAGCACACACGCATGCTCGAGCTCGAGCAGGAGCTTCGCCACGCGCGGGCCATGCAGGTGTGGCTCGAGCAACGCTTTATCGCGGCGGAACAGCGCAACGATCGGCGCTGATCACTACCGTCAAACGTCGAGACCATATCTGTCTCGTATGCCGTCGATTTGAAAAGAAGGGGCAGATTCATGTCTTTGGTGCCAGCGCTGCGCGCAATTTCGTGGCTCGGCGTGGTGAGCTCGCTCGTGCTCGCCTGCTCTCATGACGCGATCGTCACCTTCGGAACCAAGGCAAAGTCGCTCACGGTAGAGCGACCGGCTCTGTATCCGGAGACCATCGACTACAAGAAGAGCAACGACACCTTCTTGCTCAGCTCCTTTCGTGAAGGTGCTGTCTACGAAGTCGACCAAAGTGGGAAGCCGTCGCTCTTGGTCGACGATCCGCGGCTCTGCTCGGTCCTGGGTATCGCGGTCGATGAGCCGCGCAATCGCCTTTGGGCGGTGAACTCGAACCTGGGCGCCAGCCTCAAATGGTGCGCCGCGGAGCCGAAAAAGCTAGCGGGCGTCGGGGTTTACGATTTGAAATCCGGCAAGCCGCTCAGCTATGTGGACCTGTCAGCGCTGGTGGAGGGCCCGCACTTGATCAACGGCATCGCCCTGGATGCGAACGGCAACGCCTTCGTCACCGACAGCTTTTCGCCCGTCATTTACAAGGTCACTCCCGAAGGCAACGCGAACATCTTTCTGAGCGACGAACAGTTCGTCGGCAATGCCATCAACCTCAACGGCCTGGTCGTGCATCCCGACGGCTACTTGATCGTGATCAAGAAGAGCGACGGCTCGCTCTTCAAGGTACCGCTCGACCGCCCCAAGGCATTCACGCGCATCGCGCTCGATCGCCGAATCGTTGGCGGCGATGGCTTGACCTTGATCGACAAGCGAGCATTGGTCGTCATCGCCAATCGCACCCCGGAGCACAGCTCGAACGCCGCGTACTCTCTCTCGAGCGACGACGGCTGGGCCAGCGCCCGAGTGACGACCGAGCACGACCTGGGCGACGGCTACCCGACCACCGCCACGCTGCGCAACGGCACCCTTTACGTGGTGCAGACCAAGCTCAACCAACTCATCGCCGCACCCCAAGGGCGCAAAGCGCAGTTCGCTGAACGAGCGACGATTCAACCGATCGGTCGCGTCTCGAAGGACTGATTCGCGCTATCGGCTATTGTCCGAAGACCTGCTCCGAAAGGGTACGTCGCCTCAAAAAGTGCCAAAAACGCGAAGCTCGCGCCGACCGTCACCAGTCACGATCGGCGCGAGGCCGAGCTGCCTCCCCGACCGTGCGCCGGCTCTTGGCGACTCCCAGGCGAGCACGCTTGCATCGAGGACCATGGCCAGCACCGCCCCCGTCGAGGCTCCGATGAACAGCTCGAACATGCCGCAGTTCCCGTATTCCTCACCGGGGTGCGGGCAAGTCGCCAGCGCCAAGCCCGAAGCACCGCCGATCACTGGCAAGCTGGCGCGTAGGCCCAAGCTACCGAGCGCCTGCCACGGTTGACGATGGCTCAGGTGAACGATCGGCGGCCCTGCGCCGTACGCGATCGCACCAACCAACGCGAGTAGCTGCGCCGTCTGCTCTCGCTCCTCGTAGTTCTCCGAACCAGCGGTGGATAAGAGCGCGATGCTGGCAATCCCGAGTGCAGCGGCACCAGCATCGATCGCTGCCCCTTGCCATCCGTACCAGTATCGCTCCTCCCAGCGCGAATCGTCGCCGAGTTGTGGCGCTGCATTCACACTGTGAGGCTCGGGCGCAGCAGCGAGCGCGTCGGAAGCTTGCGCGGAAGCAAGCGACGCACAGAAACACACGGCCAAACCTCCAAGACCACCCAGAAACCCTTTCATTCAGGGCAAGCCCCTCGCAAGTTGCGTACCAAGCAGCAACGGCCGGGTGGCTCCCTTTGAGGTCCGGGGGGGCCCATGCTACGTCGGGAAGGTTCGATGGAGCAGCCCGTGAAGGACGACGAGCAATCGCTTTTCGCAAAGATTTCCCGAGGGTTGAAGCGCGACCGCGAGCTACCGGTCCGCGACAGGTTGAGCAAGGGCTTCAAGCTCGTGAGCGGTACGCTTACGGCGCGCGTTGCCCTGCGCGACTGCGATGCCGTCGGTCCCGGAGCTCGCGTGGTGGGGCGCGTGCGAGTACAGAACAAAGGAGAGATCCGCATCGGTAGCGGGCTCTCGCTGATCGCTTCCTATGTGCCGGTAGAGCTCGTGACCGGGCCAGCGGGTCGCATCGAGATCGGCGACCGCGTCTGGATCAACTTCGGGTGCGTACTCTCCGCGCGCCGCGGCATTACCATCGGCGATGGCTCGCAGCTCGGGCAGCATTGCATCGTGGCCGACTCCGACGACCCGGAGTCGGCAGAAGGCGCCGAGCTCGACGCGAAGCCCATCGTGCTGGGCAAGGACGTATGGGTGGCTGGTCGCGTCACACTCCGGCCCGGCGTCAAGATTGGAGACGGCTCGGTCGTTACGGCCGGGAGCGTCGTCGAAACCGACATCCCGCCGGGTGTGATCGCCGGCGGCATTCCCGCGCGCGTGATCCGGCAGCTCGGGGATCAGCCCGCGGCGGAGGCCGCGCAGCAATCGGTCGCCAGCGCTCCGGTCGCAGCTCCCGCGCCGCCACCTGCGCCGAGCAAGCACGGCACGCTGGTCGCGGACTTCACGATCGACGAGCTGGCCGAGGTGCTGCTCGAGCCCGGGCTGCACCCGCCGCTCGGCGCTCAGGTGGCGCCTT
>JBEHXA010000058.1:0-19527 GCA_048498935.1 Myxococcota bacterium | reverse complement strand
GCGTCGTAGCTATTGCCGGCGTTGGCCATGGTTCCAACCGGATCGATCACCACCGAGCTCGGCCGAAAGTCGCTGGCCAGCTTGTGCAGCCCCGTCAAATGCCCTTCCAGCCCCAGAGACGTCGCGCGATGCGAGGAGATCTTCAACTTGCCGCGCTTGACATGAGTCGCGAGGTCCAGGCCAATCGAGCCCATATTGCGGAGGATCTGCGCTTCCGACTCTTCGAACGAGACGTAGAGCGCGCGCTCGCCAGCGCGACAAGTTGCGTCCACCAGGTGAGCCGCCAAGCTGCTCTTGCCGGACCCCGCCGTGCCAGAAACCAGCACCGTGCTGCCTCGGTAGTAACCGCCGCCTCCGAGCATTTCGTTCAGCGCCGGCACGCCCGTGTCGATGCGCTCGCTGCTCACGGCATGCTCGAGCTCCGAGGTCGTGATCGGCACGACCGTGAGCCCGTCGCGATCGATCAGGAACGGGTACTCGTTGCTGCCGTGGGTCGAGCCTCGGTACTTCACGACGCGCAGGCGTCGCGTGGAAATCTGGTCTTGGACTCGATGATCCAGCAGCACCACGCAGTCCGAAACGTATTCTTCGAGGCCGTGGCGGGTGAGCGTGCCGTCACCACGCTCAGCGGTGACGATGGTGGTGATCCCGCGGTCTTTCAGCCAGTTGAAGAGCCGCTTCAGCTCCGAGCGGAGCAGCCCATAGCTTTCCATACCGCCGAAAATGGTCTCCAGCGTGTCGATGACGAGGCGCTTGGCCTTCACGCTGTCGAGCGCGAGCCCCAAGCGGATGAACAGCCCTTCCAGATCGTATTCGCCGTTCTCCTCGATCTCGGAGCGCTCGACGCGAATGTGATCGACAGCCAGCAGCTTGTTCTTCTCGAGGGTCTTCACGTCGAACCCGAGCGAGGCGACGTTCTTTGCCAGATCTTGCTCAGTCTCCTCGAATGCCACGAAGGCACCGGGCTCGCCGTGATCGAGCGCGCCGCGGATCAGAAACTGCATACCGAACAGCGTTTTGCCGCAGCCGGCAGCCCCGCATACCAGCGTCGTCCTACCTTCGGGCACGCCACCGTGCGTCACATCGTCGAAACCACTGATCCCCGTCGGGACTTTGCGCAAAACGGGCAGTTGCGCGGCCTTGAGCTTCGACGGAGCGCGCAGAGGCGCAGCAGAGCGTTCAGCCATTTGTGCTGTGCTCCTTATAACTCCTCGGTGTCGCGTGACGACGCGGCAAACTGCCACGTTCGACGCGTGACGTTTTTGCCGCCTAGGCCTGTGTTGTCACGGGCCAGCGCCGTGCCGCTTGAGCCAGGTTTGGAGACGGCGAAACCCGTCCTCGGCGTCGGCTTTGCGATAACTCGGTCGATAGTCAGCTGCGAAGGCATGGCCCGCCTCCGGATAGACGTGAAATTCGCAGCCCATCGCGACGGTGTTCGAGCTCGCTTGCAGCGAGCGCTTCATCTCGTCGACGGTCTCGAGTGAGATGCCTTGATCCTTGCCGCCGTAGAGACCGAGCACCGGCGCCTTGAGCTCGCCAACCAAGTCGAGCGGAAACTTCGGGCGCAGCGCGTCACGATCACCCGTGACCTTGCCGTACCAGGCGACGCCGGCCTTCAGCATCCGTTGGTGTGCCGCATAGAGCCAGGTGATGCGGCCACCCCAGCAAAAGCCGGTGATGGCGAGGCGGCCGACGTCGGCGTTCGGCTGCTGGGAAGCCCAGGCCACTGTCGCGTCCAAGTCCGCCGCGACCTGCGCATCCGGCGTTTTTGACACGATTTTCTGCTGCAGCTCTTTCATGTCCGCAATTTGCGTCGCATCGCCCTGGCGCGCGAACAGGTCGGGCGCGACCGCGAAATAGCCGAGCTTGGCCAAGCGCCGGCACACGTCCTTGATGTGCTCGTGCACCCCGAAAATTTCGTGCACGACGAGCAGCACCGGCGCCTTGCCCTTCGACTTCTTGGGGGCCGCGCGATACGCCGGGATGACCCCCTGAGCGGTCGTGATAGTGACGGCCCCAGCGTCGAGTCCCTGGGCGTCCGTAGCCAAGGTCGTGGCGGCGATTGGCGCCACCGCCAAGGCGAAACCGCTGCTCAAGCCGTGCCTCACGACATCGCGACGCGAAGGTGCCATGCGCGTGAATCTACCACGGCTCGGTCGACCTCCTTTGACAGGGCGGTAAGGGCTTTGCAAAGTCGGAGCGTGACCACTCAAAGCCCCAAGGTCTTGGTCCGCGAGGCAACACGCGCCGATGTGCCCCGCCTGGTGGAGCTCAACTCCATTGCCTACCCGGTGCTGGCCAGTGAGGACGTGGTCTGGGGCGAGCGTCATTTGGTCAGCCACCAGCGCATTTTCCCGCAAGGACAGCTGGTGGCGGAGCTCGACGGTCAAGTGGTCGGGGCCGTCGCCAGCCTGATTGTCGACCTTGGACCGGATCCGCTGCGTCACCACACCTGGCCGGGCATCACCGACAGCGGTTACTTCACCAACCACGACTCCGAGGCGGACACGCTCTACGGCGCGGACGTCTACGTGCACCCCGACGCACGCGGTCGGGGTGTCGGCGCGGCGCTGTATGAAGCGCGGCGCAACCTTTGCCGGCGCTTGAACAAGCGCCGCATCCTGGCCGGCGGCAGGCTCTGGGGATACTCCGAAAGCGGCGCCGGACTCACACCGGACGAGTACGCTGCCCGCGTCGTCAGCGGTGAGCTCAAGGACCAGGTACTGAGCTTCCAGCTTCGCGAAGGCTTCGTGCTGCGCAGCGTGATGCCCAACTACATCCACGACGCGCGCAGCAAGAACTACGCGAGCCTGATCGAATGGCTGAACCCGGACTACCGGCGCCCCGACAGTGGTGAGCGCAAGGCGCGCATCGCCTGCGTGCAATACCAGATGCGGCGCGTCTCCAGCTTCGAAGAATTCGCCCAGCAAATCAGCTACTTCGTGGGTGTTGCAGCCGACTACCGCGCCGACTTCTTGCTTTTGCCGGAGCTGGTGTCGGCGCAGCTGCTCTCGGCTGAAGACGCCCTGACCGCCAAAGAAGGCATGCGTCGCTTGGCGGGCTACAAGGACCGCTTCGAAAGTTTGATGCGCGAGCTTGCCATCAAGCACGGCATCACCATCATCGCCGGCAGCCTACCGGTGCTCGAGAACGGGCGATTGCTCAACGTGGCGTTCACCTGTCTGCCGAGCGGTCACGTGGTGACGCAGCCGAAGCTGCACATCACGCCGACCGAAAAGGTCGCGTGGGGCATTTCAGGCGGCAACTCGCTGAGGCCCATCGACGCGCCCAAGGCGCGGGTCGGCGTGCTCATCTGCTATGACGTCGAGTTTCCGGAAGCCGCCCGCTACCTCGCCGACCTGGGCGCCGAGATCTTGTTCGTGCCGTTCTGCACCGATACCCGGCAGAGCTACCTGCGCGTGCGTTACTGCGCGCAGGCGCGCGCCATCGAAAACCAGGTGTACGTCGCGCTCGCAGGCAACGTCGGCAACCTGCCAGATGTGGGGCACCTGGACATCAACTACGGGCAGGCGGCGGTGCTCACCCCTTCGGACTTCGCCTTCGCCCGCGACGGCATCGCTGCCGAAGCCGATTCGAACGAAGAAACCGTGCTGATCTGCGACGTCGACCTCAACGCCCTCCACGCCGTGCGTTCCAGCGGCACCGTCACCCCCCGCCTCGATCGGCGCGCCGATCTGTTTCGACTGGTCTCGCTCATGCCAGCCGACCAAGCCAGCAGCGGCCCCAAAGACGGCCCGCTCGGTGGCCAGCCCGGTCGCAGCTGACTCGCGCGTCCGTGCGGGCGGCTAGCAAACGTCAACCCAGATCAGCTCGCGAGGCGACCCAAGGTCGCCGCGGCGCGTCTCACTTCGCTTTCCGTGACGCCGAGGTGAGTCACCGCGCGAAGTGTGCGCCTGCTCGTGACGTTCAGGAGCACGCCCTCGCGCGCGGCGCGCTTCTGGAGCTCTTCCGCATCGACGAGCGTCGCGGTGAGCGACACGATGTTCGTCTCGACGACACCGGACAGCTCGATGCCCGGCGCACCAAGGAGCGCTTCCGCGAACGCGAGCGCCGCGCGGTGGTCGTCGGGCAGGCGCGCGCGCTGGTGCTCGAGCGCGTAGAGCGCGCCAGCCGCCAGAATTCCGGCCTGGCGCATGCCTCCACCGAGCATTTTGCGAAAGCGCTGCGCCGCCGCGACGTGCTGGCGCGATCCCACGAAAGCGGACCCGACCGGTGCGCCCAACCCCTTCGAAAAGCAGACGCTGAGCGTGTCGAACGGTGCCGCAAGCTCCGCCACATCGAGGCCCGACGCCACGCTCGCGTTCCAAATGCGCGCGCCGTCGAGGTGCAAACCCAGGCTCCGCTCGCGCGCTGCAGCGGCGATCTGCAGCACGCTAGCCTGCGGAAACACGCGACCGCCAGCCCGGTTGTGCGTGTTCTCGACCACGACCAAGCGCGTGTGCGGAAACACGTAAGCGCCCGGCTTGATCGCATCCAGCATTTGCTCGGCGTCGAATAACCCGCCAGTCCCGGCTACTGCAAACTGTACACCTGCCCATGCCGCAGCCGCACCCGACTCGTAGAACGCACAATGCGACCCCTCACCGACGATCACCTCGTCGCCCGGGCGCGTGTGCACCAAGAGCCCGATCTGGTTGCCCATCGTTCCCGACGGCACGAACAGCGCCGCTTCTTTGCCGAGCAGCGCCGCCACTCGCTCTTCTAGAGCGCGCACCGTCGGATCCTCACCGTACACGTCGTCGCCAACCTCGGCTTCTGCCATGGCGGCCCGCATCCCGGGCGTCGGGCGCGTCAGCGTGTCGGAGCGGAGATCGCAGATGTCCATGGCGCGAACATAGCCCGGCGCGCGCCTCCGGCCGCTAGCCGGCCTGAAATTGCTGTCTTGGCAGCAGAGCGCGGAGCGGGTTGCGTGTCAGGGAGGCCTCATTTAGGTTCCGCGCGCTTGTTCTATCGCCTGTTTCGCAGCTTCCTGTTCATGCTCAGCGCCGAGACCGCCCATCGGCTCACGCTCGGTACGCTACGGCTCGTTTCGCTCGTGCCCGGCGTGCTCTGGCTCCTGCGCCAAGTCCTGGGCGCCCCGAACGATCCGCGTCTGCGCGTGCACGCGCTCGGCTGCGAGCTCAGCTCGCCGGTGGGCCTCGCAGCGGGCTTGGACAAGGACGCGGAGGTGTTCGAGGCTTTTGGGGCGATCGGCTTCGGTTTCGTCGAAGTCGGAACCGTCACTGCGCTGGCCCAACCCGGTAACCCCCGACCGCGCCTGTTCCGATTGCCGCGCGATCGCGCGCTCGTGAACCGAATGGGCTTCAACAACCACGGCGCGCACGCCGCCGCGGCTCGCTTGTCAAGGCCGCGCCAGAGCGTGGTCGGTGCCAACATCGGCCGCAGTAAGGTCACACCGAACGAGGGCGCGGTCGCCGACTACGTGCAAAGTGCGGAAGCGCTCGCACCGCATGCCGACTACATGGTCGTCAACGTGAGTTCGCCCAACACGCCGAATTTGCGCGAGCTGCAAGCGGTCGAGCAACTGCGCCCGCTGCTGAGCGGGGTGAAGCAGGCGCTGCTTCGCGCGTCGCCCGAGCGCAAGGTGCCGCTCTTGCTCAAGCTGGCTCCGGATCTTCACGACGAAGATCTCGACGCCATCGCCGATCTCGCGCTCGAGCTCCAGCTCGACGGACTGATCGCCACCAACACGACCATCGGGCGCCAAGGCCTCGAGACGCCCGCGGCTGAGGTCGAAGCGCTAGGCGCCGGCGGACTGTCGGGCGCGCCACTGCGCGCTCGAAGCCTCGAAGTGCTACGTCGTCTGCGGCGGCGCGTCGGTGACCGGCTGCTGCTGATCGGCGCGGGCGGTATCGAGACCGCCGAGGACGCCTGGCAACGCATAGTGGCGGGCGCCACCCTGGTGCAAGTCTACTCGGCCCTGATCTACGACGGCCCGAGCTTGCCCGGCCGCATCGCTCGGGGCCTCAGCGAGCGCGCCAAAAACGCCGGATTCTCCAGCATTTCCGAGGCCATCGGCACTGCGCGCGACTGAGTTTCAGGAACCGGTTCCAGTAACGGGCCGCTGCTGCTATTCTCGGGGCATGCTGCTCTCGGCGGAGGCCCGCGCGGCCGCTCTCGTGCTCGCTTGGTTCAGCCTGGGCTGCGACGTCGGCACCGACTACGGGTCTACCGAAGCGGACACCGGTACTGCACCCGACGGCCGCGGTGGCTCCGGCAGTGCCGCGCCCACGAGCGTTCCCTCCACCCTGCTACCCACCCTGTTCGGCACTCCCGAGCAAGTCGGCAGCGGCTCGTCGTCGGACCGTTGGTACAAGACCGACGTCGAGCGCGACGGCTCGAGCTATTTTTTCATGGCCAATGGTTGGGGGCCCGGCTTCGAGGAACAAACGGTGAGCTGGTCCGGTACGGCATTCACGGTGGAGAGCATGCAAGGCATGCGCGGCGCAGGCTACGAGCCCGCCACGTACCCAACGGTGTTTTGCGGCCAGTACTCCGACTCGATCTCGGGCAGTTGCGGTCTACCCCGAGCGCTCGACGGCATGCAGTCGCTCCGCACCGGCTGGCGCTGGAACGCCAACGGCAACGCTGGGCAGTACAACGCCGCCTACGACGTCTGGCTGTCGACGACGGGCGACATCTCCGGCCACAGCGCCTTCTTGATGGTGTGGCTCCGCGACCCCAAAGGGCAACAACCCGCCGGTTCCAAACGGGTGAGCGGCATCACGGTCGCCAACGCACCGGGCACCTGGAACGTGTGGGCGGGCAACGTGAACGGCAAACCTTGCATCAGCTACGTGCGCGCCGAAGGGCAAGACTCGCCGGAGATCGAGCTCGACGTGCTCGACTTCGTGCGCGACGCCCCGACCCGCAACCTGAGCCTACCAGGCAGCACGGTGCTGAGCGTTGCCGTGGGCTTCGAGATCTGGAGCGGCCCGGTCCAGGACCTGCGAAGCCAGGACTTTTACGTGCGCGTCGACTGACCGCGGGCCCCGTTTGACAGCGCTGCGTCCGGCCGGTACGCCGTCACGCCACAAGCATGAATCCGATGGAGCTTCGCGGTCGCTGGGTACTCGTCACGGGTGCCTCATCCGGCCTGGGTCGCGAGATGGCCAAGATCCTAGCCGTGACCTACGGCGCCAACCTGCTGGTGGTCGCCAGGCGCGAGGATCGGCTGAAGGAGCTGCAAGCGGAGCTCACCCAAAGTGCGAGCGTGAAGGTCGAGCTCTGCGTGGCAGATCTCTCCAAGGCGGAGGATGTAGAGCGTGTAATCGCCACCGCGACCGAGGGCCGCGCGCTCTTCGGCGCGATCCTCAACGCGGGCGTCACGCACTTCGGTGCGTACCAAGAGCTCGGCTGGGAGAGCTTCCGTTCCATGCTCGACACGAATGTCATCGCCACCGTTCGCATGGCGACATCTTTCATCCCGCACCTTGAGCAGCAAGGCGGCGGGTTGATGATCGTCTCCAGCATGGCCGGTATTTTCCCGGTCCCGTTTCAAACTCACTATTCCGCGACCAAGGCCTTCTTGGTGCACTTCGGCGTCGGGCTTTGGCACGAGCTCGAGGGTCGCAACGTGTCGATCACCACCTACGCGCCCAGCGGCGTCGTCAGCGAAATGACGGCCGGCGACAACTTCACTCCGCTACGCCGCTGGCTCATGCCGGTCGATCAGGCGGCGCGCGAAGGCGTCGAGGCCTTCCGAAATCGCAAGTACCTGCATATTTCCGGCTTTGCGAATCGGGTCGGCAGCGCGTTCGCCCGTATGCTCCCGCAGCGGCTGACGACCACTCTGGTAGCCGCTCAGTATCGCAACGCTTTGAAAAAGCAGAGCAATCCGGGCAACGGCTGAGCCAATACGTCGCGTCTCCGAGACTGCGAGTCAGTGGAGTCGGGGGCTCGAACGAATAGCCAGGCCTGGCGCACCGGGAACTAGAAGTTTTCCCGCGGACGCGCCCTGTTCTGGAAACACAATATGAGGGTATAAAGCCCGGGCAAACGGCGGAAGGAAAGCCGTCGCTCCGAGGAGCAGTAACCATGCGCGACTCCGCGATTCGACATTGGCCGGTGCTCGTTCCCTGGGGGGCTGCGCTCCTCGCACTCTCGACCGCCGCGTGCGGTCAAGAGATTGCTGGCACCGGTAATCCCGCCGACGGTGGCGGGGCGACCGGTGGCACCTCCGGGCTGAACGGCGGCGGTAGCAACAGCAACGCCGGCAGCGGCGGCTCCTTGCCTCCGCCCGTCGCCGAAGCTGGCGTGGATCCGGGGCGCGTCGGTATCCATCGCCTCAACAACACCGAGTACGACAACACGGTGCGCGATCTGCTGGGCAACACGTCGCGCCCTGCCAAGGACTTCTTGGCGGAAGAAGGGCTCAGCTTCGACAACACCGCAGCAGCGCTCGGCATGACCGGGCCTCAATACGAGGCCTACTTCGGAGCCGCGCGAGCGCTACTCGACGATCCCGCGGCGGCGGCGCACTACATGGGCGCCTGCATGCCTGCCGCGGCCGACGACGCGTGCGCCAACAAGATCATCACGGACTTCGGCTTCAAGGTCTACCGGCGTAACCTCGCGCCGGAAGAAGTGGCCCGAGCGATGAAGGCCTACAACGCCGAGTTCGCCAGGTCGCAGAGCGGCGCCGAGGCCATCAAGCTCGCCCTGCGTGCGATGCTGTCGGCCGCGAACTTCCTCTACCGCATCGAATACGACGCGAAGCCGGCCAGCACGGAAGTGCATTCGCTCACGAGCTTCGAGCTCGCGTCGCGCCTGTCTTACTTGGTCTGGAGCACCATGCCGGACGACGCTCTGTTCGACCTAGCGCGGCGCGACGCCCTGCTCGACAAAGACACGCTGGTCGCGCAGGTCGATCACATGCTCGACGACACCACCGGCAAGGCCGACTCCTTCATCGAGAGCTTCGGCGGGCAGTGGTTGGACCTTCGCAAAATCCCCACGCACAGCATCACGCCGACGGTGTTCACCACGTATACCAACTCACTGGCTGACGCGATGGTCGCCGAGGGTCAGGCCTGGTTCCGGGAGTTCTCGGTGGGGAATCGCCCGCTCAGCGAGTGGTTCACCGCCGACGTCAACTTCGTGACCGACGAGCTGGCCCAACATTACGGGATGGGACCGCAAGGCGCAGGCACACAGCTCAAGCGCGTGGAGATCACGACCGACAACCGCCGCGGCTTCCTCGGTTTGGCCAGCTTCCTCACGCACACCTCGTTTCCCAGCCGCACGTCACCGACGCTGCGCGGCGTCTGGGTGCTCTCCGAGTTGCTCTGCGATCCACCGCCGCCTCCACCAGCGAACGTTCCCAAGCTGGAGGACTCCGCGACGCCCGAAGAAATGACTCAGCCCGCCGGCGCCGAGAACGTGAAGGAGCGCTTGGCTCGGCACCGCGCGGATCCGGCTTGCGCTTCGTGCCACAAGGTCCTCGATCCGATCGGCCTCGGCCTCGAGCGCTACGACGGCATCGGTCGTTACCGCGAGACGTACGGCAACGGTGACCCGATCGACCCGGCCGGCGTGCTCCCCGGCGGCACGGCCTTCGCCGGCCCCGACGAGCTGGGTGCGTTGGTCGGACAAGATCCGCGCTTCAGCGCTTGCGTCGAGAGCAAACTCTACACGTACGCGCTCGGCCGCGAGGTCGAGGACCTCGACGCTGCGACGCTCGAGAAGGTGCGCGCCGGTTGGACCGCGCGCGGCCCGCTCACCATTCGCAACCTGATGAAAGAAGTCGTCGCGTCCGACGCCTTCCGTTTCCGCCGCGGAGAAGCCCAATGAACAGCAAGACCTGGATGACGCGACGCAACGTGCTCCGCGGCCTGGGCGTGAGCCTGGCGCTGCCGTTCATGGAGTCACTGCGCCCCGCGCCGGTGCACGCTCAAGCGGCGGGCGGCAAGACGAAGCGCTACGTCTTCATGTACTTCTCTAACGGCGTCGCGCAGGGCTTCTGGAAGCCGACGGGCCAGGGCGCCGGTAACGCCTGGCAGCTCTCGGCGTTGCTCGAGCCGCTCGCTCCCTACAAGCAGTACGTTCAAGTGCTCACCAACGTGGGGCAGACGGCGCTGTTCGGTGGCAACCCCAACCCCAGCCACTCGCAGCTGTGCGCGCCCACCACGTCTTGCACCGTCAACGACAAGACCAAGGCGGTCCTGGGCGGCCCCTCCATCGATCAGGTGCTCGCCCAAAACATCATGGGGAACTACAAGTTCAAGTCGCTGCAGATCGGCTGCTCGACCATGAACTCCTACCCGGACGGGCAAAACCCGGCGATTTCTCGCAGCGTCTCCTGGGCCGCGAGCGACCAACCGCTCTACAAGGTCGTCAACCCGCAAGACGTGTTCGATCGCCTAGTCGCGGAGCTCACACCGATGGGCACGCCCGATCCGGCCGCCGAAGCAGCCGCCAAGCTACGCAAAGAGCGCGACCTCAGCGTGCTCGACTACGTGCTGGAGGAGGCCAACTCGCTCAAGCCCAAGCTGAGCGCGAGCGATCAGCGTCAGCTCGACAAGTTTCTCACCTCCGTCGGTGAGCTGGAGACGCGCGCCAAGCAGCAGGGCGGCTCACTGCCGAACGGCGGCAAGACCTACACGCGCCCCACTCTTTCCGCCAGCTACACGGAGCGCGTCGACATCAAGACCATCAGCACCAACGACCCGGCAGGCTACAACCGCAACGAGCACGCGGAGGTGATGAACGACCTCATCACCATGGCCTTCGAAACCAACCTGACGCCGGTCATCAGCCACATGCTCGACGACGCGCGCAGCGACTACCACTATCACTTCCTGAAGCAGCGTAAGTTCTCCGGCGCCACCTCGACTGAAATCGACGCACCGCTGAACACCGCGCTAGAAGGTGACTTGCTGGGCTTGCACGCGCTGCAGCACGGCGCCGTCGACAACGACGGCTTCGCTACCGTAAATCACTGGTTCGTGCAAAAGTTCGCCAGCCTGCTGGATCGCCTGTCCAAGTCGATGGAGCCCGACGGCAGCGGCAAATCGGTGCTCGACAACACCGTGATTGTGTTCATGTCGGGCATGCAGGGCGGCAACCACGCAGCCAATCTGCTGCCGATCGTGATCGGTGGCAGCGGTGGTGGCGTGTTCAAGACGGACTACCACACGTCGTTTCCCACCGAGGTGCCGCTCGCCAACCTGCACCTTACCATCGCTCAAAACGGCTTCGGGCTGACCAACGTCACGAAGCACGGCAACAGCAGTGGCATCGTCGACGCGCTACTCGTCTAGGCAGCGCGGGCCTTGGCACGCGCGCCCTAGGGTACTAGCCCCAAGGTGCGCGCGTGCTCGAGCGCCTGGCTAGCATGCGCTACCCAGAGCAGTTCCGCGCCTGAGCTACGCGCGCGGGCTCGGAGCTCAGGCGCGCTTGCGCCGTCCGCGTGCGACCCGTCCAGGTCGCGGATGTAGATGGCGCGCACCCGACCCGGGTAGCGCTGCGCCGTTTCGACGTAAATTTCCGCGTCGCGCTCGCCGCTGTCGCCGACCAGCACGAAGGGCAGCAAGGGGTAAGTGTCGAACAGCAGCTGCAACGCCGCAGACTTGTGGTCCAGCGGCGGAGCCTCGCGTAGCCCGATGTCGCGCAGCAGGAGCGGTCCCCGCGGGAGGCCGTGGTGATCGAGAAAATCGACCAAAAAGTCGTACAGGTTCCACGGACTCTTCGAGACGTAGAACACCGGGTTGTTGCCGACTCCCGAGGCGCCCGCCGCGAGCGCACGATACAGCTCACTCGTACCTTCGAACGGCGCTCGAGTGTACGCGCTGCCCGAAAGCGTGACCCACATCATCTTCAGCTTCTGCGTGACGTGCGTTTGCAGCACGGTGTCGTCGATGTCGCTGATCACGCCCAGCTCGGCCTGCGCGTCCGGAACGAGCAGCTCGCCGCTCGCGCGCACTGGGACGAGCCCGCGCACTGCGGCCGCCACGACCTCGAGCTCTGCTTGGAGCCAGCCGCGACTACCTTGCCCGGGCGCCAACTCGAGCTCGAAGTAACCTTCGTCGTCGGTCACACCCGCCGCCGAGCGCCCGCCAATTTGCCCGCGCACCCGAGCCTCCGGGAGCTCGTGCGAGTTGAAGCGTCGCAGCATGCGCCGCACGTTGCGCCAACGCGAATCCTCGGGCAGCGAGCGTTCGAGCGCCGACGCCTCCAAAACGCGGCCGCGAACGAGCGCTCGCTGCTCGGTGCCGAACGATCGAAAGATCACGAGCTGAAGCGGCCCGAGGCGCCCCACGCGCCGACGCAGCCACCAAAAGACCCGATCGAAGCCGAACTCGATCCGCGCCAACATTCGGAGGCAAGCAGCCCACAACCGTTGCCGGAAGCGCAGCCTCCGCGTCACGCGCGTCTCCTCGGGCCGTCCAGACATGCCGACTCCCGTGTATAGTGTCGGGCTCAACGTGGCAATTCCTCCGTTTGCTCGACGCAAGCTGTGGCTTTGGGGTGGAGCCACTACGGCTGCAGTGGCAGCAGGCATGTGGTTCTGGCCCAGCTCCGAAGAGCGCGCGGCCTATCCATTTGCGAGGCGCTTGGGTGGCAAGCGCGAGCCGCTGTGGAACGTGGCTGCCGAGCCGCTCCTCGAAGCGACCGAACAGGACGCCGCTCGGCTCGCGCGCCTGCTCCCGCTCCTCGACGCTGCAGTACGAGGGCTGGAAACGCTCGACCCGCGCTTGGCAACGGCACGCACCGGAGAGCTGACCGGCGAAGAACGCGCCCAGCTGCGTGAAGCCTACTACCGGGTATTCGAGCCGCTCCTCGCCATCGACGAGCTCAAGAGCCGCTACGCGGCCTGGTACGGGCTCGACTACGTGAACCAGCCCAAGCTGCACGCGCGAGGTTTCGCGCTCAGTTTCACCGGGCTTTGCGCTCAAGTCGACGCCGGCACGCGCCTGCTCGCGGCCCTGGCCGGAAAGCCGCTCTTGCCCGTGCTGTTCGACGAAAGCATGCCCGAGCTGGGACTCCCGGCGCGCACCTTCAGCGCCCTCAGGCAACGACTCGCTCGGGCGCGCGACCTACTCTTGGTGCCGCTCGGCGACGACTGGTACGAGCGCTGGATCGAGCGCCACCTCACGCTCGACAGCGAGCTCGCTCCACTCCTCGAGCGCCTCGGCCCCTTGCGACGGCGTGCTCTGAGTCAGGTGCTCACGCCCAGCGCGCGAGGCGTGGAAAACAAGCTCGACCTACTGCAGAGCGTGGCGTTCGAGCGCTGGTTCCCGCTGCAAAAGACCATGGCCGAATGGGCGGGCGATACGCGCGTCGCGCCGCAAGCGCGGCGCCTGATCAGCGACGAGCAGCTCGCGGCCTTCAAGGCCAAGCTCGAGCCCGGCGATATCATCTTGGAGCGGCGCAACTGGTACTTGTCGAACATCGGCCTCCCGGGCTTTTGGCCCCACGCCGCGTTGTACGTCGGCAGTCAAGCGCAGGTCCTCGCGGCGCTCGCCGACGCGCCGGACGTAGTGCAAGCCTTGGGCAAGCTCGACGAGCGCTTCGGCAAGCTCTACCCCAAGGCTTGGCAAAGCCTGGCCGAGCGCGATCACGGCGGCCACCAGCAGTGCGTGATCGAAGCCGTGAGCGAGGGCGTCTCCTCCGCTTCACTCGAGCATTCCTGCGCGGCCGACTATGTTGCTGCGCTCCGCCCGCGCGTACCCGCGCTGGTCAAGGCCCGCGCGGTAGAGCGTGCGCTCGCCTATTGGGGCCGGCCTTACGACTTCAACTTCGACTTCGCGACCGACGATCAGCTGGTCTGCTCGGAGCTCGTCGTCAAAGCCTACGAGGCAGGCGGCGAACAGCCGGGCCTGGCGATGCCCTACGTCGAGCTGCTGGGGCGGCGCGCAGTACCGCCCACCGAAATCGCGCGCAGCTTTCGCGACCACCAAGGCAAGCCCGACCAACCCTTCGACTTCATCTACTTCCTCGAAGGCCGCGAAGGCGAACGACGCGCCGTCGTGGGCGACGCCGCCACCTTCGCAGCCACCTGTGATCGTCCCAAGTGGGACATCGTCCAGCCCTAGAAGCCTGGGGCCAACGACGCCGGTCTCGCGGCGGCACGAACGCCGCCGCGCACCGCTTCCCAACTCAGCCTTCGAGCTGCTGCTCCAGGCGACGAGCGCGCGCTGTTTCCCACAACTCGGTGATACGCCCGCGATTTCGCTCCACGTAAGCTGAGCCTACGATCAGCAGCACGCCCACGCCACTCAAGCTCGCCCAGCGCAGCAAATTATCGGCGTGCACCGCGAGCCACACCTGCACCCCAAGCCCGAACACCGCGAGCAGAGCGCCACTAGCGGTAGCGAGCAGCGCGCGCGTCGAGGCGCCCCAAACCGCCACCGCAATCCCAAGCACGATGCAGGAAAGGGCCGCCAGCGTCGACCACTCCAAGGTGCAAGCCAAGAAACTCGTCGACATCGCGATCAACGTCGCGAAGAACAGCAAGCTGCGGCGCGAGCCCTCCGCCCGCACCGCGCACAGCCCCGTGACCGCTGCGCAAGGCAGGCCCAACAGCAACGCGGCCGGTGTAGCCGTGTGAACGTGCTCCAGCAGCTGCACCCAGCAACATACCCAACCCGCGATACCGAAAATAGCAGCCCCCCAGGCGCCGAAGTCGCGCAGGCCGGAGCTCCGCGCCCGACCGATCGCGAGCCAAATCGCTGCCGCACCGATCAGCAGCACGCCGCCGAGAAAGCCTGGACCGACGCGATACAGATGGAAGACCCGCCCGAGCATGATCAGTGGCGGAGCAAACGGCATCGCGCGCGCCAGCTTGCCTTCCAAGGTGTCGAGCTGTGCCGAGCGGCCGAAGCGCGCCAACTCGAGACGGAGCAGCGCCAGCAGCGCCACACCCGCCAGCACCACGACCGTGAGCGGTTGCCGCACCGGCACTAGCACCAGCAGGTTTGCTCCGAAAAAGGCCAGCGTGAGCCAAACGGCTTCCTTGCGCGCCAGGGCGACGAACGAGACCACCGCGAGCGGCACCAACAGCAAGAACGTGCCCGACACGGCGAGCAATGCCGCGAGCTTGCTCGGGGCCACCCAGGTGGCGTAGCTCGGCAGCGGTGCCAGCGCCTCCAGGTGAAACTGCGAGTACACCAGGCCGCCCAAGACCGCGAAGCTGACCGGCATGGTCGCGAGGACCAAAGCCAGGAAGGTGCGCGCCGAACGCCCCTCGCGCAGCGTCAAGCCGACGAAATACGCGGCCACGGCCAAAAGCAGCGACTGACCGACCAACATGGCGTAGCGCCACAGGTCGTTCCCGGCCTGCCAATGCTGGAGCATGAAGGTCGAAGCGGACGCCACGACCAAGACGGCTCCTGCGATACGGAGCGCGCGTGTCAGCGCGTCCGCATCGAACGACGACGCAGCTTCGTTGCGCGTTTCCATCAGCCTTCCTCCTTCAACGCCCGGAGCTCGAGCTTGAGTGATGCGTGTTCTTCGGCGTCTAAGAGCTCTTCATCCAAGCTGTCGACGCTGGCCACCAGGCAGCCGCTCGTGACCTCGCTTTCAGCCACGCGCGTCTCCCAACGCTCGAAAATCTCCCCGATTTCTCCGCGTTCGACGTCACCCTGCCCTTGCACGACGCTGAAGGCGTCAGCGCGCGACTGGCGCGTGCGCATGGTATTGCGCTGCTGGCGGAGCTCCCCCAGCCTGCGTTCGAGCGCCTGCACGTCACGCTTGAGCTGTTGCTCGACATGTTCGTGTTCACCCAAGTTTCGGGCCAGCTCACTGACGCGCCCCTCCGAGCGCTTGCTGCGGCGCAAGCATTCGAGCGCGCGCGCCTCGTCTTGCTCGCGCCGTGCTCGTTCGCGCCAGCGAGTCGCGGCTTCTCGCTCCTCGCTCAGCGCTTGCGTCAGCGCCTTACCGTCGCGCTCCACGCGCAGCAGCTGGACTTTGGACCGGGCTACCCCGTGCTCCAGCTCACGCAATGCGCTGCCGACCAGCGCCTCGTGATTTTCCACCTGAACGATCATGCTATCGATGCTGGCCACGAAGCCGTGCGTCCAGCGCTTGATTCTCGCCATCATGGGTCTCCTCGGCTGCCAACCTCGGCAGCAGTGCGCGCTCCCTCAGCAAGCACCAGGCCAGCCGGGACCCAATCGCACAAACGCTCGTAATCACTGGGTTATTGCGAGTCACCCCGAGGAAGAGCGTGTGCATCTCTTGTACACATAGGTACTATTCATGAACATGCTCTTCACGGCTGAGCAACGGCGCTTCGCGACCGCGCTGGCCAGCATCGCCTACGACAATCCCTTCGCCCCGGAGCGGATCGCCAGCGAGCGCCAGGCGCTGGGGGCCGATTTCGTCGAAAGCGGCGCGGTCTGGTCACCCGACGGCGCGCACCTGACCGAGAGCCCCTTTCATCGCGAGCGCGAGAACGTGATCCAGCTGCGCGACAAGAGCTGGCGCACAGCGCTGGCGGTGCGAGCACGGCTGGAAGGTCCACGCGCCGACCTCACCCCGGCCGAGCTCTTGCTGTACGAGGACTTGTGCCTGTACGCGCTGTTCGCGCGCTACGAGCTCAACCTCTACGAGCTCGCGGTCGACGAATCCGGCCAGTCGCGCAAGCTCGGTTTCTTCCCAGCCTTCAAGCGCGACTTCGAGCGCCTGCTGACCGAGCCTCTGGTGCCGCTTTCAGCCGGGCTCAGCGCGGCCACGGCGCTCTCCTTCTTCTTTCAAATCCGCCGCGCATTTCACTACATTTTTCGCTACTTGCTCGGAGCTTCGCGGCCGATCGCGGAGCTCCGTGCCGAAACCTGGCACTCCGTTTTCACCCACGATCTGAGGCGCTATCGCCAGAGCGTGTACCGCCACATGGCCGACATCCCGACGCTGGTCGTCGGCCCCTCCGGAACCGGCAAGGACCTGGTCGCACAGGCCATCGGTTACTCGCGTTACCTGCCGTTCGACGAGCAGAAGCAGCGCTTCGTGGAAACGTTCAGCACGCAGTACCACGCGCTCAACGTTTCGGCGCTTTCGGCAGGCCTGATCGAGTCCGAGCTGTTCGGCCATCGGCGAGGCGCGTTCACGGGCGCGCTCGAAGACCGCCAGGGCTGGCTCGAGCTCTGCGGCCCAGAGGGCACCGTATTCCTCGACGAGATCGGTGACCTCGGCACGGACTTGCAGGTGAAGTTCTTGCGCGTGCTGCAAGCGCGCTCGTTTCAACGCATCGGGGAGACCAAGGCGCGCATGTTCTTGGGTAAGATCGTGGCCGCGACCCATCGCGATCTCGATCAGGGCTTGCAAGCCGGGTGGTTCCGCGAGGACCTGTACTACCGGCTCTGCGCCGATCGCATCCAAACGCCGACCTTGCGCGAGCGCATCGAGGCAGACCCGCAGGAGCTCTTGCTGCTGTGCAACGTGCTGAGCGTGCGCATTGCAGGGGCCGAGCATGGTTCTGATCTCGCGCAGGAGGTGCTGAGGTGGGTCGAACGCGAGCTGGGCGGCGACTATGGCTGGCCGGGGAACGTGCGAGAGCTCGAGCAATGCGTGCGCAACGTCCTGGTCCGGCAGCGCTACCGCCCGGCGCGGCGGCAGGTGGGGGGCTCGACCCTGGACCAAGCGCTGCTGGCGAGCCAGCTCGGAGGCGAGGCACTGCTCGACCGCTACTGCGCGCTGGTTTACCGCGACACCGGAAGCTACGTGGAAACCGGGCGCCGTTTAGGGCTCGATCGGCGCACCGTGAAGGAGCGGGCCGAGCGCACCAAGCTTTGAGCAAGGTTTTGCACAACCGGTAAGAGACGTGCCGACCCGTTGTGCATGCCTTTGCACACGGGCCTGGATGGTCGCGAAACGGGCTCGTTTTGGGCGCCTTGCGGCTCGGCACGGCGGTTGCTTTAGGGGAGGTCGAGGCGCCAACCGACCGAGCAAGGGGCTCGCGTCATGCGCCGACTCGGCAGGGAGCTCTTCCATGGTCCGCTCGCGATTCTTCACTTCACTGGTCGTACTCACCTCCTTCGTCTCGGGCTGTGCAGGCTCGGGAGAAGACGCCGGCTCCGGTGGTGGGCTCGCGAGCGGCGCCGACCCGAGCACCATCAGCGATCCGGGAGCGGACGCCGACGGTGACGGCCTGCCCGGCGATCAGGACCTGTGCCCCGGCACCGCAGCGAGCGCCAAGGTAGATGGCAACGGCTGCACCGCCCAGCAGCGCGAGGCATCGGGCTCCGGCCAACGCGGCTCCGGCAAAGGTCTGGTGTCGGATGCGGGAGAAAGCAGCGACCCGACTGCGGGCAGTGAAGAGGGAGAGTCGAACGGGGCCGAGCTCGCCGACGGCGAGGTCACACCCAACGGGTTCGCCGTGTTCACGCTGGATCCGGACGGCGCCTCCCCGGTGGTTTTCCGCACCTTGGCCAGCAACGTCAAGCAGCTCGAGAGCGGCTTCGAGCTCACCGGCACGGTGCTCGTCGACGTCCCGAACGATGAGCACGTCACCCTGCTCGAGGCCAGCGTGAAGCTCGAGTACGACGCGGCCACGGGGCAAGGTCTCCAAAGCTTCAGCGGCACCGTGCGTCTGCCCTTTCCCAGCATCGGCTTCATGAGCGACGTCGAGTTCGACGATCTCGTCTATGCGAGCGTGGGCTACGCGGCGGGTAAGGATCTGGAGCGCACCGACGCTCCGCTGAAGCCCGAACGAAAGTACCTGTACTTTCAGTTCTCGAGCGGCTTCGCGGCTCAGCTCGGCAAGCTCGAGGTCTCCGGGCCCGGTGGGCAAAGCGTGACGATGACGCTCGACCCGTCCGATCCGGCCTTCTTTTTGAGGGCTTCGTTGGGAGGCTTGCTCGGTCCGGTAGACGAAGCGAGCGTGGGCTTTTCGCTCGGCGGCCACCTTCCCTTCGCGCCCACGACCACGTGGGGCATCGATGAGGACGTCACCCGCTTCGATGGTCACTTGTGGATCGGCGGCACGCTGAACTTGAACGACTTCAGGCTGCCGCTGGCCATCGCCGGCCAGACGGTGATCGACGTCGATCCGAACGACGACGGCGTCACACTCTTCAGCGACGCGCACGGCGGCTTCCAATTCGGCTCGAACTCCGAGCTCGACCTGAGTCTCAGCGCAGGCCTGCTCTCTTTCGAAGTTCCCATTGCGCAGAGCAGCGTCGTCGGCCGCATCGGAGGCGACGCGGCTTGGGCCTACTACAGCGGAGTGCTCGAGGCTGGCAGCGACTGGATGCCGGAAGCAGTCCCGGTCCGCCACACCGAGCGGCTCAAGGCAGCCGGCCACGCCAGCTCGGACTTGGGCGATATGTACTTCATGGCCGAGGGCGACCTGGCACTCGACGCCGGCAAGCTCGGCGAGTGGAGCGGCATCGACCTGAATGACTTGGCCCTCGCCAAGGCAGCGTTCGACGCCGACCGCGACGGGGTGCGCGTGACCGGCACTGCGTCGACCGCTTTCTCGCCCTACTTGGGTCTGAAAGGCGACGTGGAGACGGTCGGCTACTTCAACGGCGAGCCCAGCGCTTGGTATGTCACGCTCGACGGCCA
>JBEHXA010000057.1:0-19558 GCA_048498935.1 Myxococcota bacterium | reverse complement strand
GGCGATGGGGGCGTTGAAGGCTGCCGCGATGCCGGCCGCGGCCCCGACCGGCATCAAGCGCCGCTGATTGCGCGGCGACAGCCGCCCGAAACGACCGAGGGCGCTGGCGATTCCGCTGCAGATCTGAACCGTAGGCCCCTCCCGTCCCAGCGAAGCACCGGAGCCGATCTGCAGACTCGCGATCAGCATTTTTCCGGCCGCGTCACGCAACCTGACCACCCCGTCGCGGGAGGCGTAGGCCACCTTCACCTGAGGGATGCCGCTGCCGCGCGCATTCGGCACCACGTACTTGAGCAACAAGCCAGCGACCAGGCCACCCAGCAGCGGCGTCGAGATGCCCCAGAACCACCAGCGCCCGTCCGGGGCGGCGATGGCGCGCTCGAACAGCAGGCCTTCCGCGAAACGAATCGAGAAATGAAACCCGACCGCCGCCAGACCACAGACCAAGCCAATCAGCAACGTGAGCGCGAACAGTCGCTGCGACTCGGTCGGGGCGACCCTCAGCTCGAGCCGAAGCGCCCATTGCCTGAATGCAATCAGCTTCTGATTCAAAGCAGACAGGGTAGAGCGTGACGGCACTCCAGCTTGCGTTCCATGCCACTGGCTTGAAGTCAAAAGGACGCCGCAAGCCAAAACGCCACGCAGAGCGCGCGACCCAGCCCGGCTGCGTCAAATCCGGGTAGATAGACGGAACCGAGCGCACGATGAACGACGCACCTCGACCTGCCCAGCCTGGCCGCCTTGCCGAGGTAGCGCTGGTCTTCCTGCGGCTCGGGTGCTCGTCGTTCGGCGGGCCTATCGCGCACCTGGGCTACTTCCGCGCGGAGCTGGTGAATAAGCGGCGCTGGGTGGATGACGCGCAGTACGGCGACCTGGTCGCGCTCTGCCAGTTCTTGCCGGGTCCCGCGAGCAGTCAGGTCGTGTTTGCGCTCGGCATGCTGCGCGCCGGCATTGGAGGTGCGCTGACCGCGTCGCTCTGTTTCACCCTGCCCTCGGCGCTCTTGATGATCGCGTTCGCGCGGGGGCTGGCGTTGACGGGTGATCTGGGGAGCGCTGGCTGGGTGCATGGGCTTCGGCTCGCGGCGGTGCCCGTGGTGGCTCAGGCCGTTTGGGGAATGGGGAGGACCCTTTGCCGCGATCGGGCCAGGATTTTGCTGGGCTTGGCGGCGGCCGCCACCGTGCTGGCGAGCTCGGGCGCGCTCACGCAGATTGCCGTGATCGCAACTGGTGGTGGCGTCGGGTGGTGGCTGTATCGGGACGCGCCTTCGAGCGTCGAAGTTTCCGCCGCGCGCTCGGCGCGGCGCCCAGCGCTGCCATTTGCGGTGCTGGGCCTCTTTCTGGGGCTGCTGGTCGCGCTACCGCTCGCCGCCTCCGCAACGGGCCATCGTCTGGTGGCGGAGCTCGACAGCTTCTATCGCTCCGGCTCGCTGGTGTTCGGAGGGGGGCACGTGGTGCTACCACTGTTGCGGGCAGAGCTCGTCCCTAGAGGCTGGCTGAGTGACGATCAGTTTCTGGCCGGCTATGGCGCTGCTCAGGCGCTACCTGGGCCGCTCTTCACGTTCTCCGCTTACCTCGGCGCGGCCATGGATCCGATGCATCCGTGGCTCAATGGCCTTTGGTGCTTGCTCGGGATCTTTTTGCCGGCGTGGCTTCTGATCGGTGGAGCGCTTCCGATCTGGCATCGCCTGCGGGCGCAGCGCTGGGCGCAAGGCGCGCTGGCGGGCGCCAATGCCGCTGTGGTGGGCGTGCTGCTGGCTGCGCTGTGTAGGCCCGTGATCGCGGAAGGCGTCCAGGGTATCTGGGATGTGGTGGCTGCGCTGCTGGCTTTCGGACTGCTGCAGTTTTGGGAGGCGCCGGCCTGGGCGGTCGTCGCGCTCATGGCTGCCGCCGGGCATTGGCTGCTCTAGTAAGCTGGCGGCGCCGGCGGCGCTGCGCCATAACGTCGAGACATGGTGCGGCAGCTCGCGCGAGATGCCCTCGGTTTAGGGCTCCGAACCAAGCACTACCGTGAGCTTGGCGAGCCCTGGCCCGAGCTCGACTACTTCGAGATCATCAGCGAAAACTTCCTGAGCGACGCCCCGGGGCCGCGCTACCACCTCGATCGGGTACGCGAGCGCTATCCCATCGTGCTGCACGGCGTGGGTTTGAATTTGCTGGGACCAGCGCCGCCATCGACCGACTACCTGGATCGCGTCGCGGCATTGGCCGAGCTTGTCGACGCGCCGTTCGTCACCGATCATCTGTGCTGGACGGGGGCGCACGGCGTCTCGCATCACGACTTGCTACCGGTGCCGCACGTTCCGGAGCTGGTGGAGCTCGCAGCCGAGCGCGCGCGGCACGTGCAGAGCCATTTGGGCCGCCCCTTCGGCCTCGAAAATCTCTCGAGCTACGTGGAGCTCACGGCGTCGACGATGACCGAGTGGGATTTTTACGCCGGGGTAGTCGAACGCGCCGGTTGCTGGTTCATGCTCGACGTGAACAACGTTTACGTCTCGAGCCAAAACCATCGATTTTCACCGACCGACTACCTGACGCGGATCGATCTCTCGCGCGTGCTGCAGGTGCACGTCGCTGGCCACTCCGAGGGGCCTAACGGAGTTCTGATCGACACGCACGATCATCCGGTGAAGGATGCGGTTTGGCAGCTCTATGCAAGAGCCTTTCGACAGCAGCCGTTTCCAACGCTGCTCGAATGGGACGACCACATCCCACCGCTCGAAGAGGCGCTCACCGAGCTGAGGCGCGCCGCGGTGCTTCGAGCATGAGCTGGCCCGCTTCGCCCCCATGGCTGCTCGAGCTGCAGACGCAGTTCGGGGCGCTGCTGCGCGCGCCGCTCGATCGCTCGACGGGTACGCTGCGCGCCGAGACGGCGGCTTATGAAGCGCGGCTGGTCGACGCCGTTCGTTCGACGGAAGAGCTCGGCTCCGCCGATCGGCTCGCCATCTATCATCGGCAGTATTGGTTTCGGCTGCTCACGGTACTGCAGGGCATTTACCCGCTCACCGCGCGTTTGCTGGGGTATTGGCAGTTCAACGACTTTGCGATGGCGCACCTCGTCGAGCACGCGCCGCGCGGCTTCGACGTCGACGCGATCGGCGACGGATTCGAGGCCAGCTTGCAGCGACTGTTGCCGCCGAGCGGAGCTGTCGCGGGCGCGCGCAGGCCGGTGGAAGCGGCGGCAGTGCTGGAAGCAGCGCACATCGACGCAGTGTTTCATCGGGTCACCCGCGCACCGAGTAGCCAGCCGTTCGTCCCCACCACGCAAGATGCCGAGCGTTTTGCGTCGAGCGCCCTTGTCCTGTCGAACAGCGTCGCCATCGTGTGCGAGCACTGGCCGCTGTGTGAGCGGCGCATCACCTTCGTGGAGCAACCGAGCGACGAGCCGCTCGCCCTTCCGGAGCGACTCGCAGCTCCTCGCTCGTGGTTGATCGCTCGCCACGCCACCAAAGTCGGGCTGCGCGCGCTCGCGCCTGCTGAGGCCGAGCTCCTCACGTTGCTGCAGCAATACCCGCTGCACCACGCCCTGGCCTTGCTGGAGAACGCAGCACCTGAAACCGACCGAGCCGCGCTGCCAGGACGAGCTCAGGCATGGCTGGCGGACAGCGTACGGCTGGGCGTCTGGGCAGGGTTTGCGAGCCTCGAAGACCCCGCAAAACTGCGCTAGGCTACCCAAGCCGTGCCAACCGAGACCGAGCTTTCAAGTCCCGCTGCGCTCCCTACGGTGACGCCGCGCCTACTCCAAGCCGCGCTGGTCGGGCTGCTTTGCGTTGCGGTGCCTGCGTGTGGCTCCGACGATGATGAGTCGGCACCTCACGTCACGTCGTCCAAGCACGTGGAGAACCTCGACGCCGCCGGCTTTCAGGCTCTGTGTGACGCCCGGGGCGGCACGGTGGAGATCATGGTCCACTGCGGTGGGTTGGCGAGCGCACGTGGCTTTTCGTACGACATCACCACGCAAGAGTTGGCGGAGCACACCTGCAAGGGCGCCAACACCTGCACCGGCTGGAACTGCGTGACCGACTAGTATTGCGGTCGCGCTAGGGGCAGCTGCTCTCGCACAGCAGCGCGAGATTTCTGATCGATAGCTCGAGGGGCTCCGTGGAGTCGCCCGTTATGAAGTCGATGCTCGAGACCCGCGAGGTATCCTGACCTGCATCTGCGAAGAGGATCTCGTAGCTGCCCCAGGCCGAGGTTACGGCTTTTTGCTGCCTCGGTGAGACGGATGACGCGGCCGAAAAATCGCCGTCGGCACCGAAAGCGACCGACACCCGCTGACCGCTACTGGTCAAGCGAGCCTCGAACGAGATGCCCGAGTAGCCGCTGAGATCGAGCGCGACCCCGCTCGGGTGGTCGAGCTGCGCCCAAAGGTCGACGGTCGTGCCTGCTCCACCGTTCGCGCTCCAAGCCTTCACGCCGTCGAGCTCTTCCCCCTCAGCATCACGCACACCGCCATCAGAAGAGCTCACGAACCAATTGCCAAGGCCGTGCCGCCAGAAGAACGCCCCGCTTCCCTCGGGCACGGCGGGACCGACGGCGCCAGGTGCCTCGCCAACCGGTACGCTCGTCGGCTTCGGATCAGCAGCTGAAGCTCCCCCGCTCGCCGAGGGCATGCCGCCCGTCGAGGGCGAGCGATCCGCAGGATCCTTCACCGATCCCCCGCAAGCCACCAACGCCTGCACGCTCGCCGCCACCAAAGCCAGTCTCCTCATGCTCCACCTATGAAGGAGGGTAGCACAGGCGATCGGCGTCTGGCTCGACCCACGCCGCGGCGCCGACCGCGAACGAGAGCTCATTCACGGGTTCACGCCCAAGATGTCCTGCGTGACGCCGGTGACCCCGTCGTTGGCCGTACCGCCACCTTTCCCTTTTTTGCCCTGGAGCCCGATGGAGAAGACGGTGTCCCCTTTGATCTTGGGCGCCGCCGGGGAACCCGTCCACACGATGCCCACCGATATTCCGCCGGCTCCGCCGCCACCGCCGCCACCAGATGCGCCCCGACCACCGGAACCGCCTGGACACGCATTCTGAGTCGTGACCGCCTCACCCCCGGTGCCGGGGCTCTGCCCTTGTTGCCCAGCCGCGCCGCTGCCCCCATCACCCGCGTCGGAGGTCGTGAAGGTGCACGCATCCAATTCGACACTCGAGCTCAGCACCAGCATCGCGATCGATGCACCGCCGCCACCACCACCGCCGCCGCCATTGCCACCGCACCCGCCACAACCTCCACCGCCTCCGTGGCCGTTGGCATTGAGGCTAGCGCCACCACCGCCACCCTGACCCGGCGCACCCATGGTGCCAGCGCTGCCGGAAGCGGGCGTCCACCCTGCGAGGTCTGCGTGACCGAACGTACCGGCTCCGTTGCCCTGCGCGGCCGCCGGCGCCCCCTTACCATCGCCCCCTTCTGCTCCGAATCCACACTTGGTTCCCGGTTCCCCAGGTACCCCTCCGCCCAGATCGGGTCCGCCTGGCGAGCCAGCCCGACCCCCAGAGGCAGCGATCCCTCCGCCCCCACCCCAGGTTTCGATGCCCGTCTGGCAGCTGCATCTCTTGTCTACACTGCCTCTTCCACTATCGATCTCGGGCGTCCCGTTGAGCGACGACGCATCCGGATACTGAAACTCAGTCAAAGTCCCGTTCGATCCAGCCTTCCCTCTGCCTGCCCTCAATGAGACGCCTCGTAGCTTCACGTTCGTCGACGCATTCACGATCGCCGCAAGGGCCGTTTGGCCGGCTGCGGTGGCGTCGGCCACTTCGAAGCTCACGCTATCGATCAATACCGGCTGGGTAACGGTATCGATCCTCAACGCCGGGCCCACACTCGTCGGCTTGAAGAGCGGTTTCGCGGCGTCGACGCTCCAGTCCGTGCACTTGAAGCCGCCGTAGATCCTCGCGCCGTAAGCGACGCTGACGTGCTCGGCATAAGTGGCGTTGCACCACGATCTTGTTTTTCTCTGCCGCCAGTTGGCTAGCCTGAGTGATCGTGGAGAGCGGCTCCGCTTGGCCGCCGGTACCCGTCGTGGTGCCTTGGGGCGACACGAACACGGCGTACTCGTCAGAAACCAAGCAGGCTTCGTCGCGAGGGCTCAGCGCGGGATCGCAAGGAGCCGCTTCGGCCCCGCCCGCGCCCGCCGCACCCGCGGCACCCGCATTGCCTGCCGTTTCGCTACCACCGTCGCCAGCGAGGCCCTTCTCGCCACCGCTGCCCACGGCGGTGCCGCCGCCCTTGCCGCTGCTACCCGCTTGGCCCTGTCCACCACCGTCGCCACTTCCGCCGGCCGGCTCTTCGGCGCCACCGCCTCCGCTGCCAGAACTGCCGCCCTTCGGACAGGCACTCGTTTCCGCGCACGAATGGAACTCGCCCGAGCACCCGCCACTCACGGCGGAGGCCGAAAGGGCGAGCAGTACCACGCCACCCCCGGCTAACTGTCGTCGTGTTCGTCGCGCGTTCATCTTTGATTCGCCCCCCCGCATTCTCAGATTCTCCAGCTCAATTAGCTGCCAGCACCTTCTGCGCGACCCCGACGATGCCGTCGTTCGTGCCCGGCATTCCGCCGATGCCCTTCGCACCAGCCTTGCCATTCGTAACAGTTGTGTCGGCGCTCAGAGTGGGCGCCATTACGCCTTTCCAAACGACGCCCACGGAGATGCCGCCGGCTCCGCCGCCGCCGGCTCCGCCGGAACCGCCTTTGCCGCCGCTGCCGCCCGCGCAAGAATTCGTCGTCAAGATGGTGCCTCCTCCGCCGCCCACATCTTGTTGAGCAGGTTGCCCCGCGACACCGCTTCCACCATCGCCAGCGTCCGCAGTCGTGAATGACGAACCTTCGATGTTAATCGAAGAGTCCAGTGCGAGCAGCGCGATCGAGCCGCCACCGCCTTTGCCTGCCGTGCCGCCATTGCCGCCACAACCTCCGCAACCTCCACCGCCTCCGTGACCCGCAGCGTTGCGACTTGCGCCGCCACCACCACCTTGGCCAGGAGACCCGGTGACACCATCGATACCGGGCGTAGCAAGCCATCCTGTGGTGGATGCAGTGCCGAGGGTAGCTGCCCCGACGGAGGCCCCCTTGGCGGGAGCGTCGTTTCCGTCGTGTCCCGTTCCACCACTACCGCAGCTCGCAGGCGTACCGGCACCCCCACCACCGTGGTCCGGCAGTCCCTGGCTTCCCGGAGTGCCAGCAGTGGACGGCGGCCCACCAAGTCCTCCAACGCTCATTTGTCCTACCTGACACACGCAGCTCCTCTCTCCTCCGTTCATCGGAGATGCTTCCGAATAGCCATTCAACGTCGCCGCCTCCGGATACGTAAACGCCGTCAGCGTCCCATTCGCTCCCGCCTTGCCCTTCCCCGCTTTAAGCGACACAGCGCGCAATGTGACGTTCGTCGACGCATTCACGATCGCTGTCAGCGCTGTTTCGCCTGCTGCTACCGCGTCGCCCACCTCAAATGCGACGTTTTCGATCAGCACCGCATCGGTCACTGTATCGATCTTCAGTGCCGGGCCCGCCGTCGTCGGCTTGAACAAAGGCTTCGCCGCTTCCGCGCTCCAGTCCGTGCACTTGAAGCCGCCATACACGCGCACGCCGGCCGCTATCACCACGTGCTCGGTGTACGTCGCGTCGCACACCACCACCATCTTGTCCGCGGCTCCGGCCGCTTCCGCCGCCCTCGTCAGCGTCGCAAACGGCGCATCTTGCGTCCCCGCCGCCGTGTCGTCCCCTCCCACCGACACGAACACCGCGTACTCATCCGACACCAAGCAGGCCTCCTCGCTCGGACTCTGCGTCGCGTCGCAAGGCGTCGGGCCACCGCCGCCCGCTCCCGCCGCGCCAGCATCTCCGCCCGGGCCGCTCGCACCTTCGCCGCCAGCTCCGCTCCCGCCGCCACCCGTCGCCCCACTTCCACTCGTCCCAATACTACCCGCTCCTCCCTTACCACCCTGACCATGCCCGCCACTTCCGCCGCCGGGCTCATTCGCACCCGCCTCCCCTCCCGCTCCGCTCCCACCGCTGCCGCCGGTCGGAACGTATTCACCGCAGCTGGCGAGCTCTTCGCAGCTGGGCGAGCAGCTGGGCAGCATCGAACCCAGCGCGAAGGCGCCGCCTGCAGCAAGACCGACCGAATATGCCCAGTGGGAAAGGTTTAAGCGCATGATCGTTCCCTTGATACCTCGAGTGGATGCGGGCGGCGAAGCTTGGCGATCGCCCCTCGTTATCATGTCCTCGTCTAGCGTCTCGCGCGCCGCGTCGCCATCGGCGCCCATTCATTGAACGCCCCGGCGCATTTTTGTCGAGCAAGTTGGCCACCGCATCGGCTAGCCGCGAAAGCAGTTGCGCGGGATCGACAAAACTCCTACCGCCTCGAGCCCACTCGGCCCGCTGGACAGGACGCAAACGTCCGGCTCCACAACGCTGACGTTTGACCGACGCATCCGGGGCAGCTCGCCCCTATGCCCTGAAATCCTTCACTTTCTCGACCCGCTCACAGATTTCTCGCAACTAGCCGCCGGACCGCGCCGACGCTAAACGACGTGTCGGTGGCAAAGGTTCTTCGGGTTCGTCCAGGCGGCGCTGGGCCGCTTCATGAGGGCGATTTATTTCTCGGCAAGCTCGAGGTGCGAGCCTTGCTGGGGAAGGGCGGACACGCCTGGGTCTACGGGTGCTTCGATCGTTTCTGGAAGCGCAGCGTGGCCGTGAAGGTGATCAAAACGCTGCGCGAAGTCGGGCGCGATCTGGGCAAGCGCGCCCAAGCCGAGGCGGTGGTGCTCGCGTCGATGACGCACCCCAACCTGGTGCGCGTGACCGACGCAGGCATCTCGGACGGCCTCGTTTACATCGTGATGGAGAAGCTGGAGGGCAAGACGCTCCGGCAAACGCTGATGAGCGCAGGGCGCTTGCCCGTGCCGGAAGCGCTGATGATCGCGCTGCAAATCGCCGACGGCATGCGGGCGGCGCACGACCAGGGTGTGATCCACCGCGACCTGAAGCCCGAGAACATCTTTCTCGAGCCACCGAATCGAGTCAAAGTGCTCGACTTTGGCATCGCCAAGGTGCTCGGCGGCACCCAGGTCACGACGCAAAAAGATCGCCTGCAGGGCACCGTGCTGTACATGAGCCCCGAGCAGCTACAGGGGTTGACCGCGACTCCGGCCAGCGACGTGTTCGCGCTCGGCACGATGCTGTTCGAGATGATGTACGCGCACCCGCTCACGCTCGGCGGCGCACTGCCGAACAACGAGCACGCGGCCTGGATGCAGCTCTACCGCGATCCACCTCGTCTCGAGACCGTGGACGCTCAAATCCCACGCTACGTCAGCAAAGTAGTGGCTCGCGCGATCGTGAAGCTGCCTCAAGAGCGCTACCAGAACATGCGCGAGCTGCGAGAGGCAGCGTACCAGGCTCTCGAGCGCTACCTCTCGGAGCACCCCGCGTCCGCGAACGGCCCGCCGCGCGACCTCACGACTGAACCCATCGCGCCATTCGAGCCAAGCCCCGCTCCGCCCATCGAGCTCTCGTCCCGCGCTTCACACCCAAGCGATGTGGGGATGGAAGGGCCAGACGCCATTGCGACCCGAACCGCGACCAACCGCGCGCCGTCGCGCAAGGCGCAGCCGTGGCTGCTGCGCCGAGAGACCGTCATCGGTTTCAGCATGGGGTTCGCGACCATGGCGCTCGTGTTCGTGGTGCGGTGGGTCTGGCTGAGCACGAGCGACGCACCTAAATCGCCCAAGCACGCGGCTGAGCGGACCGCGCCTGCCAAGTTCGCGATCACACCGACTGCCCAAGGGACGCCCGCGTTCTCCACCCTGGCGCCCGTTTCAGTAGCAATCATTTCGGCAGCGCCGATCGCTTCGGCAGCGCCGATCGCTTCGGCGGCGCCGATCGCTTCGGCGGCGCCGATCGCTTCGGCAGCGCCATTCGCTTCGGCGGCGCCGGTCGTTGCGGCAGCCAAAGCTCCCGCTCCAGTAAAGAAGCCCAGCCCGCCCGTCACGCTCGCCGTCAAGCCGGAGCGCCGGACACCTCTCGCGCCTGCCGCTCCAGCCGCGACTCGCGCTCCTTCGAAGTCAACCGCGCGCACCTCGATCTTCTGAGCCATGCACAAAGAACCCCCGAGCGAAGATCAGCCTGTCGCAGGCAAGGTGCCCGAGGACGGCGACCGCGAGTCCCAGGAGGCGCACGCCGGCTTTCGCGAGCCGCTCGGCGACAACGCCGTGGAGCAACTGCGCCGCTACCAAAGCATCACGCTGCCGCCCGACGCTCGCGCCGCATTTCTCAGTGCCAAGCTGCCCGGCGCTGCTCCCGAGCTGCTGTACGACACGCTGCCGCCTCACCTGCGCACCGAGCACGAAGGCGGACCACTGCCACTTCCAGAAACCGAGCCCGCTCACGAAACGGAGTTCTACGCGAATGAGCCAGCGGATACCGGCTCGGAGACGCCGACCACGACCACTGCGGCGTCGAACGGTCCCGATCGCCACCTGCGCGGCATCGCGATCGTCGGCGGCATCCTGTTCATCCTGGCCCTGTTGCTCGGTTGGGCAACCCTAACTCGCGACAGCGAGATCCAAGCGGCGCTCCGCGGCGCTCCCGCCAAGCCGCCGCTCTACGAGACCGCTCGCTCAGCCTCACCGACGCAGTCTCCGCCAACCGCCGCGATCGCCACGGAGCCGACCCTTACGCCGGAAGTCCCGACTCCATCGGAGAGAAAGCCCGCACCCGCGCTGAGCGAGGCGCAGAAGAGCCAAGCATCAGTGACTCACCCTGCCATCGCTCCTACCGGCCACGTGCACAGCGGCGTCAGCCTCGCACCGCCGGCGCCCTCACCTGCAGCGCAATCCCTTGGCGCGAGTGAACCATCTTCACTCACGCCTGCGGCTCCCACTTCCCCTGTTCCTGCTCCTGCCTCGTCCGGCAAAAAGTTCCGCCTGGGTTCTCGATGAAGCTTTCTCCTGCTCTTTCAGTCGCCCCACGCCGTGGCTGGGTCCTGTTCTTGGTCGTTTGCCTTGGTACGGCCGCGGCTCGACCGCTCGCAGCGGCACCTGACGCCGAACCCACTGCCAGCACCGACCCGAATCGTCCGCGCGTGCTCTACCGACAAGCCGAGACTGCATTTGCCGCCGGCAAGGTCGACGAAGCGCGACGCCTGCTGCTCGAAGCTTGGGGCATGCAGCAATCGTACGACGTCGCGGCCGCCCTCGGGCAGGCCGAGCTCGAGCTCAAGTTGTATCGCGATGCTGCCGAGCACCTCGACTTTGCGGTACGTCACTTCGCGCCGCTCGAAAGCGAGACCGCGCTCGAGGGCATCAAGGGCGACCTGCTCTCGGCCAAGTCGCAGGTCGCCGAAGTGCACGTGACGGCAAGCGAGCCGGGCGCCACCATTTCAGTCAACGGGCAAGCGGTCGGGAAGGCGCCACTGCCGTCGAACCTCTTCCTCGAGCCGGGCAACTACGCCTTCGCGGCTCAAATCGCCCCCAATCGACATCAAGATCGACGCATGGCGCTCGCGCGGGGCGGCACCTACGAGCTCGAGCTCGTCCTCCCTCCCGCCAGCCCCGTAGCGACCGGCACCAGCACTCTGTCATCGCCCAATTACACGGCCCCCATCATCACCGCCATTGTAGGCGGCTTGGCGCTCGGTGCAGGCGTCACGATGCTGGTGCTCGCTGGCTCGAAAGACCAAGAGCGAGATGATCTGGTCGCCGGGCTACCCGCGTCGAACGCGTGTCAGCCGGGCGCCCCTCCGGTGCCGGAATGCGATGACGTTTCGGACCTGGCGCACAGCGTGAACAACCTGCGCGCAGGTGCGGCCATCTCGTTCGGCGCGGCGCTGGGCGCGGGTGTCGCGACCTACTTCCTCTGGCCGAGGTCGCGAACCGGCCGCGATGCGGCTTTTCGAGCCGTGCCTCTCTACTCACCCGAAAGCCGCACGCTCGGGCTGAGCGCGAGCGGTCGCTTCTAGCCAGGCCACCAGTGGCAAACGGGGGAACTCAGCACGGAGCGACGCCGCCTTCGGTAGACCCGGCGCTCTTCGCAGGTACGCCCTATCGCGTTATTTCGCGCATCGCTTCGGGCGGCATGGGCGAGGTGTTTCTCGTCGAGCACGTCGAGCTCGGGCGTCTGTTCGTGGCGAAGGTGCTGCACGCGGAGTTGATGAGCGATCCGCGCATCATCGATCGGATGCGCGTGGAGCGGCAGGCGCTGGGCCGGCTGAATCATCCGCACATCGTGTCGGTGGTGGATTCGGCGCAGCTCAGCGATGGGCGGCCCTTTTTCGTGATGGAAAGGCTGCGCGGCAACACCTTGGCGGAAGAGCTGCAGCAGCGTGACAAGCTGCCGGCGTACGAGGCGGTGCAGCTCACCTGTCAGTTGCTGTCGGCCCTTGCCGCGTCGCACGCGATCGGCATCGTGCACCGCGACGTCAAGCCGGCCAATTTGTTTCTCTGCGCGACGGCAGATGGTCGGCCGCGGTTGCTCAAGGTCCTCGATTTCGGAGTCGCGCGCGTGCTGCCTGGCGCGCCGACGGCCGCGCCGCTGCCGCTCTCTCTGCCGACCGAGATGGGCGTCCTGATGGGGACGCCCCGCTACACAAGCCCGGAAGCGGCAGCGGGGTCGCAGGTGGACGCACGCGCCGACGTTTATGCGGCCGCGCTGATGCTCTACGTCATGCTGGCCGGTCGAGGTCCATTCGACCATCACCGCTTGCCCGCGTCACTCCTGGCCGCGCATGTCCGCGACGAGCCGGAACCGCCGTCGCGACTGGCGAGTGAGCCCGTGCCATTCCCGCTCGATCAGGCGGTGCTGCGCGGGCTGCGCAAGCTACCGCAGGATCGCTTTCAAACCGCGGACGAGTTTCGTACCGAGCTCGAAGCCACGCTGGCGCTCTTGAGCAAGCCGCTCGGGTGGGTGGAGACGACGGCCTTTTCGAAGCCAGAAGCGGAGGCGGAGCCGTCCGGCGATGGTGCAAGCGAAGGCGAGGCGGAGAAAGAATCCGAGGCTGCTCCGCCGCCTCGACCCGACGACGTGCCTGCGGCCCCACCTTCCCCGCACGAGCTCGAAACGAGGACGAACCCGGTCAACACGACGCCGACGCCGGACACCGAGCGCTTGGAAGCCAGCCCCCCGCCCGCGCCGAGCCCCACTCCGCTGCCCCACCGCAGCCTGACGGCGTTCGCGCTGCCGTTTGCGCTCGGAGTGCTGGTCGCCGGCGCGCTCGGCGTCCTCGTCAGCCAGCTCTTGCAGCGCTAGGCCCCCCACCGGGCTTGACCCACGTCGGCGCCGTGTTAGTCGTTCGCCCCATGGTTGCGGAGCCGCGCTCGAGCAAAACGAGGAGTCGCCAGGCGACGCCTTGGCTCTTGCGCTCGCTCGCGGCGCTCGTCGCCCTCGTCCTCACTGCCAGCTCGCTCGGGCAAATTGCCCATTTTTTGCTGGTTCCGCACGCTATTTGCGCGGAGCACGGCGAGCTCTTGGAGCTGCACGACGACGACGCCGTAGCGGCCGCGCCGGCTCACGAGGCGCGCAAGCCGGGCGACGCGCGGCCCACGCAGGTCAGCAATCCCGACGCGATCGAGTCGCACGATCACTGCCAACTCTTGGCTCGCAGCCAGCGCGAGCTCGCGCTGCCGGTCGTCCCGTCTTGTGAGCCAGCGCCTGCGCCGAGCCTACGAGTCGCGGCCAACCAGGCCGTCGCCGTCGCGGCGCTGGGTCAGCAGGCGCCTCTGTCTCTCGCACCCAAAACGTCGCCGCCCGTCACCGCGCTCGGTTGAGCTTCGCTCTGCTGTTTCGCGGCTGCACTGCGGTCGGCGGCTGGCATTCGGTCAGTCTCCGCGCGTGCCATTGCACGACGGGTTACGTACATGCGGCGTGTTTCATGGCGCCTGGCACAGGGCGCGCTGCTCCTCGCAGCGAACGTGTGCATCGCCAGCCTGGCGCTGGCGCAGGTCATCGTTCTTCCCAAACCCAAGCAATCTCCACCGGCTGAGCTAACGGCCGGAGCGAGCTCGGCCGAACCGATCGCGGTGCTGCTCACGGTCACGCGCGACGGGGCGGTGCTGGACGCGCACGTCGTGGAACCGGGCGATCCGCTGCTCGATGCGGCCGCCCTCGAGGCCGTCACGAGCTGGGTTTTCGAGCCGGCAACGCGCGACGGCGCCCCCGTTCCGGCCCGCGTGCGCGTACTGGTTCCGTTTTCAGCGCCACCCGACGCGCCAAAACCGGCAGACGGGACTGCCGCGGCCGTTTCCAAGCCACCCGACGCCCCGACCGCGACCGATTCGTCGAAGCCGCCCGACGCTCCGGCAACGTCACCCGACGAGCTACCGCCAATCTCCACCGCGCCACCCGCCCCTGCTCCGACCACCGAGATCACCGTCGTCGGTCGTCACGCGCCCCCCAGCGCTGGCGTCTCCGACATGCGCGTGACCATCGGGGAGCTATCGCGCGTGCCGCGACGCAGCGCGACCGAGCTCTTGCAGCTGGCCCCCGGCATCTACCTCTCCAAGGAAGGCGGAGAAGGTCACGCCGAGCGCATCTACCTGCGCGGCTTCGACGCTCGCGAAGGTCAGGACATCGAGCTCACCGTCGACGGCGTGCCAATCAACGAAAGCGGCAACTATCACGGCAACGGCTTTGCCGACACCGGCTTCCTGATCCCCGAATTGATCCAGAGTCTGCGCGTCGTCGAGGGGCCGTTCGACGTCCGCCAAGGCAACTACGCCGTCGCAGGCAGCGCCGACTACCAAACCGGGCTCGCTCGCAGCGGCCTGACCGCCAAATACACGCTCGGCTCCTACGGTACCCAGCGCGGCCTCGTAACGTTCGCTCCGGCCGATTCTCCGCGCACCTACGCCGGCGCCGAAATCTACAAGACCGACGGCTACGGCCAGAACCGCGACCTCAAGCGCGCCCGCGCGATGGGCCAGTACGAAGGCCAGCTCGGCCCCAACACGAGCTTTCGCCTCAGCGGCGCTGCCTACGGCGTGGAGTACCACAGCGCCGGCGTGCTGCGCGAAGACGACGTCGAAGCCGGGCGCAAGGGCTTCTTCGACACCTACGACACCGCCCAAGGTGGCAGCGGCTCGCGCTATCAAATGGCCGCGGACGTGCAGCAACAGCGCGGCGACCTCACGCTCGGCCAGCAGCTGTTCGTGATTCGCCGCACCATGCGGCTACGCGAAAACCTCACCGGCTTCTTGCTCGACACGCAAGAGGCGACCCAGTCGCTCCACGGCCAGCGCGGCGATCTGCTCGACCTGCACGTCGACGAGACCACCTACGGCGCGCGCGGTTTCGCGCGCACCACCAAAGCGGCGCTCGGCCGCAAGCACGACTTCGAGCTCGGCTACTACGCCCGAGGCGATCAAGTCGAAAACCAGCGCCAGCGCGTCGATTCGGCCGGGATCCCCTACAAAACCGACGTGGACCAGGCGGCAACCCTCGGCGACGTCGCGCTGTACGGCGAAGCGACCTTGCGGCCATTGCCGGGCGTCTCGCTCAAGGGAGGAGCCCGCGGCGACCTGTTCCTGTTCGACGTGCTCGATCGCTGCGCCGTGCAGAACGTCTCGCGCCCCTCGCCCACTGACCCGCCCGGCGACGAAAGCTGCCTCGACCAGCAACGCTTCGGGGTGCACCGCGAGCCCGAGCAGCGCTCTTCGACCGCGGCCACCAAGCTATTGGGACGCGCCACGTTGGCGTTCGGGCCGTTCAATCACTTCACGGTTTCCCTTAGCTACGGCACCGGCGTGCGCTCGATCGATCCGAGCTACATCACGCAAGACGTCGCGACTCCGTTCGCGAGCATTCGCGCCTACGACGGCGGCGTCGCTTACGCGCGGGACTTCGGCAAGTTGAGCGTAGCGGCTCGCTCGGTGTTCTTCGTCACGCACGTCGACAAGGACTTGGTGTTCAGCGAGACGGAAGGGCGGAGCGTGATCGCAGGTTCGACGACTCGCGCCGGCTGGAACGGGCTCTTCCGCCTGTCCGGCGACTTTTTCGACGAAAATGCCAACATTTCGCTGGTCAAATCGACCTTCGACGACACCGGGCTGTTGGTGCCGTACGCGCCGGATTTGGTGGTGCGCTCCGACACCGCCCTGTTCAGCGACCTGCCCTTCGGCTTCGGCGGCTCGCCCGTGCGCGGCACGTTGAGCTTGGGCGCCGGCTACGTCGGCCACCGCGCACTGCCGTATGGCCAGCGCAGCGACACCATCTTCACCCTCGACTCCGGAGCGAGCGCAAGCTGGAAAGCCTTCGAGCTCGAGCTCCAAGTCACCAATTTGCTCGACACGCGCTACCGCGCCGCCGAATTCAACTACGCCTCGGACTTTCAATCCCAGCCGTTACCCACGCTGGTACCGGCGCGTCACTTTGCCGCGGGGGCCCCGCGCGAAGTCTTTCTCTCGCTGTCCGTCACCCTGGGAGGTGCCCAATGAAGTGGTTTGGCAATGCCGCGCTCCTCGTCTCACTTTCGTTCTTCGGTTGCGTCGGCACCACCGGGGGAGACCTGATCACGCTCGAGGCATACGGCTCCGGTCCGAGCGAAGCCAACGGCGCCCTGCGCTTTCAAAACGGTCACGGCTACCAGGTGGAGCTCACGGAAGCGCGAATTTTCGTGGGCGGCGTGTACTTGAACCAATCGCAGCCCACCTCCGTGAGCTCCGAGACCGCATGCGGCCTTCCGGGCATCTACGTGGCGCAAGTGCTGGGTGGCCGCGAAATCGACTTGCTGTCGGCGGCCGCGCAACCCTTCCCCAACCTCGGCTTTGCCACGACCGAGCGCGCCCAAACTGGAGAAGTGTGGCTCACGCAAGGCGACGTCAACCAGCCCAGCAGCAGCACCGTGATCTTGCGGGTCGCCGGCACCGCGGAGCGCGACGGCCGGGCCTACCCGTTCGAAGGCGCGCTCACGATCGGTCAAAACCGCGTCGTCGAGCCGACCAACCCGGCGCTACCCGGGCAGTACCCGATCTGCAAGCAGCGCATCGTTTCGCCCATCCCGCTCGACTTGAAGCTCGACCACGGCAGCACTTTGCACGTTCGCATCGACCCCCGACCCATGTTCGGCAACGTCGACTTCGACACGCTCAGCCAAGTCGACGGGCGCTACGTGTTCGCTGACGAAGCGGGCGTCGACCAGGCGAGTGACAACCTCTATGCGGGGCTCCGCCGCAGCACGGGCGTCTACGACCTTCAGCTGGAGGCCGGAAAATGAGCCGCTTGGACGCCATTCGGCGAGCTTTCGGCGCTGCCCTGCTGGCGCTCCTGGCCATGGGCTGCTCCAGCGTCGGCACGTCCACCGGCTCGGGTAGCGTGCAAGTTGCCATCTCCGGCGAAGACATCGCGACCGAGGGCATTTCCTTCCCAACCGGCAGCGAAGTCACGTTCGTCGACGGTTGGGCGCTCGAGCTTTCGCACGTGCTCGTCACGGTCGGCAACCTGAAGCTGTCGGAAAATCCGGATCTCGCGCCATCCGATCAATCGCGCACCGGCGCCGTCGTCGCCACCGCGCGTGGGCCGTGGGCCATCGACCTACACGTGCCTGGAACGATCCCAGGCGCGGGCGGCGAAGGGTTTGCGACCCCCCTTACCGCGATCGAAAACCAAACGGAGCGGCAGGGCAAGCCCTTCGATCCGACCGAGCGCTACGCCTTCAGCTACGACGTCGTACCCGCGAGCAGTGACGCCAAGGTAGTGAACTTCGGCGATGACCCCGACGCGCAAGCCGCGTACGCGGCAATGATCGAAGCCGGCGCCACCGTGCAATACCTGGGCACGGCGCGCTTCGCGGGCACGACGTGCGAAACCTCGGACCCCGACTACGACTTCCGCCAAATCCCGGCAGAAGTGCCATTTTCCCTGATGTTTCGCACTCCCACGAGCTTCATCAACTGCCAAAATCAGGACAACCAGGGCGACCCGTTTCCCGACGAGGAATACCAGCGCGGCATCGCGATCCCGCAAAACGCCGACGCGCTCGCGCAGATCACGCTGCACCTCGAGCACGTGTGGTTCAGCGCCACCGTCCACGACCCCGCAGTACGCTTCGATCAGCTGGCCGCGCGCTTGGTAGGAAAACCCGAAGACAGCGTCGTCACACTCGACGACCTGCAAGGCGTCGACCCCACCGCGCTCACCGACGGAGCCGGAGCGCCCTTACCCACCCGCAACTGCGACGGCAGCGCCCTGCCCCCCGGCAAGCAGCTCCGCTTCGACACCGGCTCGGTACCGGTCGACCCCGGCGCTCCTCCCTCCGAAGCTCTGCGCGACTACCGCGACTTCGTGCAATACGTGCAAAGTACCCAAGGGCACCTCAACGGCGGCGAAGGCCTGTGCTTCGTCACGCGCCACTACCCATCCCCACGCTGAGGGGGCCAACGAAACCGTTCTCGCGCCGACACGACCACCGCCAGTCGCCGCTTCGCCCCGGGCGGTGCCGCGCCGGCGTCAGGCCAGCTCGCTCAGCGCACCGGTCGTCAAGGCCGGGTCGGGCTGGGTGCCGAATTGGTCAATTTCAGCGCCAAAAGCCTGGGCAATCGAGACGAGCAGCTTGCTATTCGTGGTGGGTGAGAACGTGGCGTCGTTCTCGCCGCACCACGGGCTTTCGGTCGGGCAGTCCGGTTTGAGCTTGAGGCGGCGCCCCATGCGAAACTTGCCGCCGGTGCCGCCTGCCAGCAGCGTGGGCACGTTGCGCGTGCTGTGCAGCGAGGGGTTACCCATGTCGCTCGTCACGTAGATGATGGTGCTGTCGAGCACACCGAGTTGGTCGAGCTTCTGCATGAAGCGCGCGACCTTGGAGTACGAGTAGCGATTGAACTTGGCGAGCGGCAGCCACGTGGACGGAACGCCGTCCCCCGGTCGCCCGTTGTTGCCGACCGGCGACGCATTGTACGTGTGGGCGACCGCGCCATGATTATCTGCCGGTAGCCCGAGCGGGTTCCCGTCGTACGACAGATCGTTCATGAACACGGTAGCGAAGCGAGTGACGTCGCACGCCAGCGCTTGGGCCAAGATGTCGAGCTGCGCGTCGGTGATGGCGTCGAAGTAGGGCTCGCCGCCGTTGTACTGCTTCAGCTTGGGGAAAAGTGCTGCGTCGGGGCGCGACGGCACCTGGCAGCCGGCGCTCAGCATGCCGCCGCCGCCGAGCTGCTTTTCCAGCTCCGAAAGCGACGTAAGGTGCTGATCCAGCTTTTGCTTTTCGGCCGGGGCGAGCCTAATTTTCAGGCGTTCGATGTCCCACTTGGCATAGTCGATGACGCTCTGGCTCAGCTTGCGACGACGGGCTGCGGTCGCTTCTGCAGCCGGGTCGCTAGCCGTGGCGACGACACCGTCGAACAGCAAGTCGAATGCCTTGCCCGGATCGATCAACTTCGGCAAGCCGACGCCACCCTCGGCGTAAGAGAGCGTCTTTCCGGAGACAGTCTCGTCCAAGCCCACGCCGAGCGACAAGCTGGTGATGCGGGTCGCGCTGCCGAGCCCCTGGGTAACGGCCAGGTACTGATCGAGCGAGATGTTCTGCGGTTTGGACCCGCCCTCGATGCGACTGCCGGCACGATCCTCACCGACAGTCG
>JBEHXA010000056.1:0-19559 GCA_048498935.1 Myxococcota bacterium | reverse complement strand
CCGTCGAAGGGCCCGCTCGTGGCGAACAGTTGTACGATCGCGTCGCGCGTCCGCTGCCAACCCTCGTAGTGCTTGATGGGGGGCGCCTGCCCGTCGATGTTCGCGGTCGGCCCCCCGACATCGCTGATCATGCCCGAAAAGCCGGCCATGCGCGTGAGCGCCCGCACCTCGCGCACCACGCTGTCGGCCGAGCGACTCTGAATCACCCTGCCCTCGTGCTCAGTGATGCTGCAGAACGTGCAGCCACCGAAGCAGCCGCGCATCGTGACGATCGACTCCTTGACGGTCTCGAAGGCGGGCACGCTCGCGCCGCGGTAAATCGGGTGCGGCGTGCGCTCGAACGGCAAGTCGTAGAGCGCATCCATCTCGCTCTCGTCGAGCGGCAGCGCCGGGCGATTGAAGAACACCGCTTGCCGCCCGTGCACCTGCAAAATCGGGCGCGCATTCTGGGCGTTGGTCTCGACCTGAAAGCGCTGCGACATCGTCGAAAACGCGCGCTTGTCGGCCTGCACGTCTTCGAACGACGGCAGCACCACCGGCAACCCATCGGTCACGAAGCGGCTGGGCGTCGCCGCGATCTTGCCCCACTCTTCGGGGTCGTCGATCACGTGGGCGGTGCCGCGCACGTCCTTCAAGTCGGCGACCCGCTCGCCCTCGTGCAAGCGCCGCGCGATTTCCCAGGCCGCGCGCTCCCCCATGCCGAACACCAGCAAGTCGGCCTTGGCGTCGAGCAAGATCGACCGACGAATCGAGTCCGACCAGTAATCGTAGTGCGCGATGCGGCGCAGCGACGCCTCGATGCCGCCGAGCACGATCGGCACGTCACCGAACGCCTGCCGGCATAGGTTGGAGTAAACGATGGTCGCGCGGTTCGGGCGCATCTCGGTGCGCCCTCCCGGCGAATACTGATCCTCGCTCCGCACCTTCTTCTGCGCGGTGAGCTTGTTCAGCATCGAATCCAGATTGCCGGCGCTCACACCTACGAACAGCCTCGGCCGACCCATGCGCGCGATGTCATCGGGCGTGCGCCAGTCCGGCTGCGCGATGAGCCCTACACGGTAACCGCGCGCCTCCAAGAAGCGCGCGATCAACACGGGACCGAACGCCGGATGATCGACGTACGCGTCGCCGGTGACGATCAAGATGTCGAGCTCGTCGTAACCGCGAGCTCGCATCTCGGCGCGGGTGGTCGGCAGAAAGCCGCGCTTCGGCGTGGGCGGAGCTGCCTTACCGGGGATGCGGAGCTGAACGAGGTTCACGGGCTCCGGTGTAGCAGGATCCGACTCGAACTCCCGAAAGAGGCCGTTTTCGGCCTCAGTCGAGCGCGCCGAACGCTTCGCGGAGTCGCATCAGGTCGGGCTCGAGCACGTAGCCACCGATACCGACGCGAAACGAAATCGTCGTTTCGTCACCCCACGGCCACCACAGACCGAACACCACGAGCCTGCCGCTCGTGTCGCCCGTGTAGAGACGCTGGTCGGTGCGGACGCCGCCGGTGTTTTCGGCGATCTCCCGAACCTGCGGCGGCGCGTTGACGACGGTCTTCATCGTCCACTCGTTGGGAAAGTATTGGGTCACGACTGCACGTGCTTCACCGTCCAGCTCACTGCTGAACGACGAAGCGACGCACGAAAAGCGGCTGTCCCAGCTAAAGCCCCCCTTGATCCAGGCCTTCTTGAAGCGCCCGCACATTTCGAACAGGGCTGCCGAGGAGGAGCCTCCGCGTACTTCCATGGCGGGAACCATAGCCGGTTTCGGGGAAAGTGGCAGGTTTGTGCCACGATATCGGGTGTTTCGGGCTGAGCCGGGGGTGTGTCGGGTCGAGCCCCCACTGTCTCGGGGTGGTCCGTCCGGCCCCCGGCCCCGGCCCCCTGACCTTATCTACCCTTGTTGCGCGCGCCAAACTCCTCTACGAAGCGCCGCCCGCTATGAGCAGAAACACCGTCAGTGACTTCGTAACTTTTGAAGATGCAGCCCTCGGACGTAAGTGGTCGGGGAAGAAAGTCCCGATTTCGGACGTTTACGAGGCGTACATCGACGGCAAGCTCGATATTCCCGCTGACAAGTGGGACGCCTTCTTCAGCACGCGTCACGAAACGATGTCGTTTCGACTGACGGATTCGCACATTCGTTGGGCGTTCACGAACTTCCTGCCCGAAGTGACGATTCACTCGAAGGCGCAGGACAGCCGCATCGTTAGCGAGCACTACAACCGCGGAAACGACTTCTTCGAGTGGTGCCTCGGCGAAGCCATGGTCTACACGGCCGCCTCTTTCGAGTCGCCGAACATGCCGCTCGAGCAAGCGCAGTACCGCAAGATCGACCGAGCCTGCCGCAAGCTCCAGCTCAAAGAGGGCGAGACGCTCCTCGACATCGGCTGCGGCTGGGGCACCTTCGTCGCGCGCTCCGCCAAGGAGTTCGGCGTTCGCAGCCACGGCGTCACGCTCGCTCAAGAGCAGGTGAACTTCGGCACCGACCGCATCCAGAAGTACGGAGTTGCCGATCGCGCCAAGGTCGAGGTCTGTGACTACCGCAACGTGCAGGGTAAGTTCGACAAGATCGTCAGCCTGGAGATGGTCGAGCACGTCGGCATCAAGAACCTCGTCGCCTATTACGAGAAGGTGCACGAGCTGCTCGCGGACGACGGCCTGTTCGTCCTGCAGTGGACCGGCATCCGCAACCTGTACAACCCGCAGAACCCGCTCTCGGCGCTGACCCTCCGCCCCGAAGATTTGGTGTGGGGTCTGTTCATGAGCCGCTACATCTTCCCGGGCGCCGACGCGAGCCTCACCCTCTCGGGCATGATTCGCGCGGCCGAGGACGGCGGTTTCGAAGTCACCGACGTCGAGAACATGAGCCCGCACTACGTGCTCACGCTCCGTGCTTGGCGCGACAACTGGATCAGCAACCGCGAGAACGTGGTGCGCGCCTACGGTGAGCGCTGGTACCGCCTGTGGTACTTCTTCCTCCACTGGTCCGCGCTGATCGGCGAGCAAGGCAGCGCCTTCACGTACCAGCTGCTGATGCACAAGAACTCGGACAGCTTCGATCGCACGTCGCTGCAGTTCGGCACCGGCAAGAACTGGCGCTGAGCGCCGCCCAAAGGGATCTGTTTTGCGCTGCTGCGGCGGCCAAAACAGGTCCTTTTCGTGGGCGATTTCTGGAACCGTTCCCAGTCGGTCTCCCGCATGCTAAGCTGACGCCATATGTCGCAATTTTCGCCCGATTTCGTGTGGGGTGCAGCCGCCGCGTCGTACCAAATCGAAGGGGCTCACGACGAAGGCGGCAAGGGCCCGAGCGTGTGGGACATGTTCTGCCGTAAGCCCGACGCGGTCTGGAACGGGCACACCGGCGACGTGGCGTGCGACCACTACCATCGCTATCGCGAGGACGTGGGGCTGATGAGCGAGGTCGGCTTGCAAGCGTACCGCCTGAGCATCGCCTGGCCGCGCGTGCTCCCCGACGGCGTAGGCAGCGCGAACGCGGCCGGTCTAGACTTTTACGATCGCCTGGTCGACGCTCTACTCGCGGCCAACGTCACCCCGTGGGTCACGCTCTTTCATTGGGACTTCCCGCTCGCGCTCTATCACCGCGGTGGTTGGCTCAACCGCGATAGCGCGGACTGGTTCGCCGACTACACCTCGCTCGTCGTCTCGCGCCTCTCCGATCGCGTGAAGCACTGGATGACCTTGAACGAGCCGCAGGTCTACATCGGCGCCGGCCACCACGAAGGCCGTCACGCCCCCGGCGATCGCCTCGCCTTCCGCGAAGTGCTGCTCGCCGGTCACCACACCCTGCTCGCTCACGGCAAGAGCGTGCAGGCCATCCGAGCCACCTCCAAGCAGCCCTGTCGCATCGGCTACGCCCCCGTCGGCCTGTGCAAAATGCCCCAAGATCCAGCGTCGGCCGCGGACATCGCGGCGGCCACTCAAATGATGTTCGGCATCCGCTCCAAAACCGCGTGGACCAACAGCTGGTGGATGGATCCGGTCATGCTCGGCAAGTACCCGGAGGACGGCCTCGCCGTCTTCGGCAAAGACGCCCCCACGCCTGCCGCGGACGACCTACGCACCATCGCGCAGCCCCTCGACTACTTCGGCGTCAACATCTACCAAGGCCAGTACGTGCGCGCGAACCGCGGCGGCAAACCCGAAGGCGTCGAAATGCCCGTCGGAGCCAAGCTCAGCGCCTTTGATTGGTACGTCACCCCGGAGGCCATGTTCTGGGGCCCCAAGCTCCTCCACGAACGCTACGGCAAGCCGATCGTGATCACCGAAAACGGCATCTCGTGCCGCGACTGGGTATCGCTCGACGGCCAGGTTCACGACCCGCAGCGCATCGACTTCACGCATCGCTACCTGCTCGAGCTGCGGCGCGCCGCGGCCGCCGGCATCCCGCTCGACGCCTACTTTCACTGGTCCTTCATCGACAACTTCGAGTGGGCACAAGGCTACAAACATCGCTTCGGCCTCACCTATTGCGACTACGAAACCGGCAAGCGCACCCTCAAAGACTCCGCCCGCTGGTACGCCGAAGTCATCCGCACCCGCGGCGCATCGCTCGGCTGAGCCCAGGCCCACCGTCTCGCGCCGAGACAGTTGGGGCAGTTTGGCAACGCTTCCGACACATCGCGCCTCCAGTCATTCACAGATCTGTGGGCCCGCTGTGGACGAAACTGGGGAGACCTCGCAGCAACCTTAAGCCCACGCCTGGGCCGCTCACCCAACGTCAGCCCGCGCCAACCAGTCCCGAAAGCGCTAGCCCAGGTTCATTGTTCACTACGTGCACGTATCCAATAAGCGAACTTCGCAGCGCACCGCGCGAGGCGCTATGTGCGTGTATTCAACGAGGACTCCGCGAACGCGGCGTCGACCGTTGTTGGATACGTACACGTAGTGAACCCACGAAACGAAAAAGCCGATCGCGCTGGCAGCGAGATCGGCTTCGATCGACTCGGGGAGAGTTGGTAGGCGGGACAGGGATTGAACCTGCGACCACCGGCTTGTAAGGCCAGCGCTCTGCCGCTGAGCTACCCGCCTGGGGAGCGACCGGAGACGTAGCACGGTCTGCGCCGGACAGGCTAGTCGCCACGCGCCACTACCGTGGCCCCCACCAGCACTAGCCCAGTGCCCAGCGCTTGGACGAGGTGCACGGGCTCGCCGAGGGCGAAATGGGCGAGCGCGATGGTCGAGACGGGCCCTACCCCGCCGATGATGGACGCAGGGCCGGCGCCGATGCGCCGGATCCCCTCGGCGAGCAAAAACACGGGCAGCACCGTACAGCCCAGCGCGAGCACTACTCCGTACCCGTAGACGAGCGGCGAATGGCCGAAGAAGGTGCCGCCCACCACCTGAAAGTGCACCAACATCGCGAGCGTTGCGACGATGAGCGCGAGTGACGTGAAGCGCACCGCGCCGAGCCGCGGAATGAGGCGGCCGCCACCGATCAGGTAGCAGGCGTACGCGAGCGTACCGGCGAACACGAGGCTCACACCGAGCCAGAGCGAGCCGCCGGCCGACGCCGCAGTCTCCGTTTTCACCGCAAGCGCGACGCCGCCGTACGTGAGCGCCAGCGCGAGCACGATGCGGCGCGTGATGGGCGTGCGGAACACCAGCGCGCTCAGCGCCACGACCAGCGTCGGGTATACGAACAGGATCAGCCGCTCGAGCCCCGCCGAGATGTACAGCAGCCCGTAAAAATCGAGCACGCTCGCGCCGTAGTAACCGAGCACGCCGAGCAGCACGATGATGCCCACCTCACGCTGCGGCAGCGCAGCGCGCCCGCGCGACGTGAAGAGCGCCGCCCCCACGAAAAACGGCAGAGCCAGCGCAAATCGCAACGACAGCACCGTCGCCGGGTCGGCCCCTTCGCGGTACGCGAGCTTGGCAATCACCGCCTTGGCCGAGAAAGCGACCGCCGAGCCGACCACGCACAGCGCTCCCCACCATGCATCCTGACGACGCGCCCGCCCCGAAGGTCGCTCCAGTGGAGCGGCCAGCGGGCTCGTCGCTGTCGGGCTGCTCGAATCCAAGGGCCGGTCCTCATTCCATGAGGCGCCTCTCTACTTTTCGCCACGACACCCGCCCCATCGGCCAGCCAGCACAGCCAACAACACCGCAAGAAAACGCCTAGAAAAAGCCGCCCCTGCCGCCGCTCTCCCGCCTCGTGCCAGCTACGTGAAACCACACGCACTTTTTCGTTGTGGAGAACGTTCGCTGTGGTATGAACCGCGCCGCCGCTCAACGGGGCGGTAGTTAAGTTGGTTATAACGCCGGCCTGTCACGCCGGAGGCCGCGGGTTCGAGTCCCGTCCGCCCCGCTAGTCAAACCGCCGAGAATCGCGAGGTTCTCGGCGGTTTGCTTTTGTGCGCTCAGGGCTGGTCTCGAAAATGTCGTGCCCCTGCACGCTGTCGCGCCTGCTCCCTATCGATCGGTGCTCGACGCGCCAAGGCGACCGAGCGAGCGGACGATCAGGAGCGACATTGCGGTGAGGCCGACCCCGAAGGTGCTGGCGTGTAGCACGCTCCGTGGAGCGAAGGAGCCGACGCGCGTGAGCAGCACGTAAGCGACGCCGAGGTTACACAGCCCGTAGAGGACGTTCACGAGCGGCGACGACTGCCCGCGGAAAGGCGGCGACGCGAAGGGCGTCGGAAACGTGCGCCCGAGCACACCGGAGACGAAGTGCGGGACGAAGTTCGCGGAGAACGCTCCAGCGAAGAAATACGCGAACAACTGCAGGCCGGACATGGGCACCTCAGAAGGCAACCAATGGTTGCCAAGTCAAAAGCGTACCGGCAGCCCTTCCAGATGGCAACTCGTACTTGCCATCTGTTTGAAGCCTGAGCTACCGTCACGAACGAGGCTCGCCGCAAACACCTTGAGCAATCGAACGAAGACCCGTCGAACCACCGGCGTGCTCGGCGGGCGCAGCGCGCGCGTCGTAGAGCGGGTGCTCGAGGCCACCGTCGCCGAGCTGGCTGAATCTGGCTACCGCGCGCTTCGGATGGACGCGGTCAGTGAGACAGCCGGCGTCAACAAGACCACGATCTACCGGCGGTGGCCGGGCAAGCAGCAGCTGGTGGCAGCCGCCATCGAGTGGATGCGCAGGTTCGTGCACGACGTGCCGCTACCCGACACCGGCGCGCTCGAGCGGGACCTGGTCGAAGCTTTTCGGCGCAAGGTCAGCTTCAGGGACCGCACCGAGGGCCAGGCCTGGGCGCACCTCCTTGCGGAAAAGCACGATGCCGAAGTGCAGGCCGTCATCGGCGATGCCGTGAAAGAACGCAGCCGCGCTTGGTACGAGATGGTGACGCGCGCAGTTCAGCGCGGCGAGCTCCCCAAGGGCACGGACCCGAGGCTGCTGCTCAGGATGCTCGATGCGGTCGTGACGGCGTGGAACGCCGCCTCGTCAGGCCGGCTGAAGGCCGACCTCCTCGAAGCCGCCGTGCGCACCATCGTGGCTGGCGCGCGCTCGGGCTCCTTGGTGCGCTCGCGCACCAGGCGCGTCAGCAAGCGACACTAACGCGCTTCGCCCGAGCCGATTCGCCAGCTTGATTCGAGAAGATCACTGCCGCGTGAGCTCGAGCACCAAGCTCTGGCCGATCGGTGCGCGGAGCTGGTCGAGGGCGCGGAAGATGGGGACGAGTGTCTCGGCCATTCGGACGTGCTCGGCGGCGATGGTTTCGCGGCGGAGGCAGCGCATGGCCATGAACCAGCCGAGAGCGCCGGCGGGGTTACGGTGGCGGAAGGTGGTGATCGCCATCGGGATGCGACGTTGTTCGAGCATGATGTCGAGGCGCGTGCGATCCGCCCGGGTGTAGCGGCGGTAGTGCCCGACTTTGGCGTCGAACTTCGAATAGAGCCAGCCTCCCGCCGGCACGACCGCCACGAAGCGGCCGCCGGGGCGCAGCACGCGACTCGCGTGCTCGAGGATGCCGACGTCGTCCGGGATGTGCTCGAGGACGTTCGCCGAGTAGACGCAGTCGAGCTTACCTTCGCCCGGCACGTCGAAAAAGTCGTTCTGGATGCCGACCAATCGAGGGTGATCGCCGAAGCGCTTGTGGAGCTGCTGTCGCCCCGTGGAGGAGGGCTCAGTCGCGATCACGTGGTGCTTCTCGAGCGCGAAGCGCGTGAGCGTGCCCTGCCCCGCACCTAGCTCGCAGTTCAGCTCGCCGAGATGCGGCTCGAGCCACTCGAATAGCCAGCGATTGTAGTGCTCGGCACCTTCGAGGAGCTCGAGGGTTCTCGCTCCGTCACCATCCGGTTCATACGGTACGTTGTCGGTCACCGGGATCCTCAGCGTAGACGCGCGCTGCCACCCAGCGCGCACGAGAGAATCCCACGCCGCACGCCCGCTCGTCTACTTCGTCTTGAAGCGCCAGAGGCCGGATTCAGCGCTGGCCGAATACATCAAGTTGTGGTCCGCGTCGTAACGGAACCACACGCCAACGTGACCCATGGGCGGCGACGGAAACGGCTGCCAATCGGGCGCGCCGACTTCAGGCGAGACGAAATAGGGCTGCTGATCGTCGCCCGCGTTGCGCAAGCCAGCGAAAAGCCGCGTGCCATCGCCCCACAGGCCATCTCCCTGCGGGCTACGCTCGATCTTCGTCCACGTGCGGCCGTCGGGGCTCGTCATCATGCCGAAGGCGCTACCGAGATGCCAGATGCCCTCAGACGTCTTGTAGACTTGATGGTTGCCGCCCTCGGCGAACTTCTCCCACGTGCCGCCGCGATCGGGCGAGTACCACGCGCCGCCTGCCCAAGTGACGTAGAGGTACGTGTCCTTGTCGAGGATGAAGGGTCGCGCGTTCTCTTCCCAAGCGTTGGACGGTCCCTTGAAGATGCGCCACGTCGCGCCGCCGTCGTCCGTATCGGCAAGGCATTGCTTGCCCGTAGCGCCTTTGCAATCCGCGTGGAACGAGACAACCAAGTGGTTGTTGCGCTCCTTGTCGGGATCCATCGCGAGCTCTTGCAAGAAGTTGTAGTCGACGGTCGTCTCGACGTTGCCCCCCTTGGGAAACAAGCTGATCCAATCGACGCCACCGTTGGTGGACTTCTGCAAGCTCACGTCCGAGCCATAGAGGCTGCCGGCGTAGAGCACGTTCGGGAACACCGGATCGATACCCATGCTCCACTGCCAACCAGTGTTGATGACATCGGCACCAGCACCGGTGTTCACGCGCGTCCAATCAGAGCCGCAGTTCGTCGACTTGTAGACGCCCTGCTTGGCAGTGCCGAGGTAGATCGTCCCACTGTTGACAGGGTCGACCAAAACGTTGGCCGCGACTTCGATGCCGGGCGGCGTGATGTTCTCGAACTCGTCGACGTCGCCAAGATCTTTACAGTCGCCCACTTGGTGAACGGGCGGCGCGCCGCCTGTTGCAGCAGTGCCGCCGGTCGGTGCCGAACCTCCGACAGAGCTGACGGTGCCGGCGGTACCGGCGGTGGTGTTGCTGCTGCTGCCCCCAGTGCCGGCCGTGCTGGACGAGCCGCCTTGCGTCGAATCATCGGGGGTCTTCGGGTCTTCCGGTCCGCACGCCATCGAGAGGCAAGCGGCGACGGCAGCGAATCTAAAACCGAGGTAGTTCATGGTGTCCTCATTCAGTAGCTCACGAAACACGCCGCAAGACGTCACGCGAGCCGTCCTAGTTTAGGACGATTGAGTTTTGGACTATTGAAAACTTTCATGACGCAAGAATTGCGCGGACTGACTTGCGCTAGTGGTGGAACGCAGCCGGTAAAGTCCAAATGGCCCAGAGCTGACGATCCTATCACCAAACTCGGCCGCGAGCCTGGCGCAGAACGGGTACTCATTATCACCCGCTTTGAAGCTGAAGCCGTGACGGCCAGCGCTGAATTGTGTGTCTGAGAGGATCAAGTATTCGATTTTCGCGTTCGCGACGCTCTGCAGAAACATGCTCCAGTCGTCGAGGCGAATGTACTGCTGCAAGTGACTATCAGTCGTGAAGCAGACCCTGTCGATCGGGAAGCAACCGAAGCTCGACGAACCAAAGGTCGTGTAGAAGGCGCCGACCAACACACGTGCGTCGGCAGGCGTCGCCGCTTTGGTGCGGAGCCAGAACTGCCAGAGCGGGTTGTTCTCCATCTCGCTGTCGGGCTGGCTGAGCCCGGTCGCCACTCTGAAATCGGCCTGAAGTTTGCCGGGGAACACCCGCTCGGCGCGCAGCTGAGCGACCAGCGCAACGCCCAACAGAGCCACCGCCAGCCCCAGCTGTTGGGTCGATTTGAGTCGGCTCCTTGCCAGTAGCGCTGAGGCTACCAGCGCAAAGCAGATCACCCCGGGCAGCCAATAGCGAAACAGCAGACCCGTGAGCGTGATGCAAAAAAGCGTGTAACACGTGGCCAGGATTGTCAGCAGCCGAAGTGCTGGCTCGCGAGCGCGCCAATAGAGCAACGCCGCTAGTGCGAGCACGGCCGCGCACGTGGCGCCCAAGATCAACTTTCGATCGAGCTCGGTCAAGCGCGCGCCAGACGCGACCCCCCACGAGTAGTAGCGCACGTATTTGCCGAACAACGCGGCGAGCTCCGGCGACCAATCGCGCGTGGGCAAGATGCTCGAAGCCATCGGGTAGAGCGGATTGGAGGTGACCGCCCAGTTGCGAACCAGCCACGGCAAGATCGGCAACGCGACGCACGCCCCGAACAACGCGAGCGTGCCCAGCACCCTCGCCCAAGGGACGCCCTGCTTCGCCAGGTCGATGGCGATCACCAGTCCCCAAAAGATCCCTATGGAGATGGCGGTCGTCTTGAACGACCCCGTAAAGCCGGCGAGCAGCGCCAGGCACACCAGCAGCGCGCGATCCCCCGTATCTCGCCAGGCAAGCCAGACGAACACGCCAACGACCGCGGTCAGGCAAGCCGGAAAGTCCACGAACGCCAGGCCGAAGATCTGCGGCACGTTGACGATCGGGTTGGGGATCAGCAGCAGCGAGATGGTGATGAGACCCGCTATCTCACCGGCTAGTCGGCGAGCGCTGCACTGGACCGCCCCGAGAAACAGCAAGCCCGCACCGAAATGCAGCGCCTTGGCGCCCAGCGCCTGACCGAACGCGAGCGCCATCACGTACAGCATCTCGAAGCCCATCGAGGCGTTCGTGACCGTGTACGTTGGCAGGTACACGAGGGTGCCCTCGCGCAGCCAGCGCGCCGGTGCGCTCAGGTGATAGCCATCGTCGTCGCCGAAGGCTCCGAACGCGAGCGCGTGGGCGAGCAAGCCGAGGAGCAAAATGCCCAGCAGCCCTCCCCACACCAGCACCAACTTGGGCGGGTGGAGGCCGCGCAGCGACGAAGCCACGCGATAACCATGTTTAGCGACGCCCCAGAGATCCCAGGCCAGCGCAGCGCACAACAGCAGGGTCGCCGTGCGCACTGCGGCGGGCGTCATCATGTGAAACGCAGCCAAGCCCAGCGGCACGAGTTGCAGCGTCCCCATCCCGAGCGCTACGAAGACAAAGCCCTTTTCCCAAGTGTTCAGCCCGACCGGCTCGAAGCCGAACACCTTGGCGAGTCGATACCCGAGCGCCAGGGCCACCCAGCCGATCCACAGCGCGAACAAGGGAGCCGTCACGATGGGCGGAAACACTGAAGGCATCGCGGCGCTCCCCTCCCTCCCCGATCAAGCCGGATTTTGCGGCTTCCAGTCCGGATTGGCTTTCTCCGGGAACACGATGAAGCGGCGGCCGGTGAAATTGAGCACCAAGCCAATCATGATGGACAGGCTCTTCGCAGCGACCGGAGCCAGCCCGAGCTCCACGAACTGGTGCGTGCACCACAGATCCACGACGCTGATCGCACCGACCACCAACAGGAACACGACAATCTCGGTGACCGCCCGCCAACGTGCCTTGTGTCGGAACAAGAGCATAACGGACAGCGCGTAGTTGACGAACGCGGCGATGAAGAACGCACCAAGCGTTGCGGGGGTGAGCGCAAGCCCAGTTTGGAGCAGCGCCGAGAAAGCCAGCAGGTTCACGATCGCGGAGAAACCGCCGATGAACGTGTAGAACACGAACTGAATGGCGATAGGCACCTTCGGCAAGTTGTACTTGAGGATGCAATAGAGGGCGCGCCAGCCGTCGCGCATCCCGATCTTCTTGCCTTCCGCGTAGGTGCGACCGTGGTAGGAAATGCCCATCTCGTAGATGCGCAGGCGCATCTGCGAAATCTTCGCGACGACCTCCGGCTCGAAACCGAAGCGGTTCTCCTCGATCGAGATGCTCTGGATGACCTCGCGACGGAAGACCTTGTAGCAAGTCTCCATGTCGGTCAGGTTCAGGTCGGTGAGCATGTTCGAGAGGGTCGTGAGAAAGCGATTCCCGAGCGAGTGCCAGAAGTAGAGGACGCGATGCGCGCCGGTCGACAAGAACCGCGACCCCAGCACGACATCGGCAGCGCCGCTGCGCAGCGGCACCAGCAGCCGCTTCAGGTCCATCGGGTCGTACTCCCGGTCGGCGTCTTGAATGGCGAAGAAGTCACCGCTGGCCTTGGTGATCCCCGTCCGTAGCGCCGCGCCCTTGCCCTGGTTCACCTCGTGACTGAGCACGACCAGCCCCGGGATCTCTTCAGCAAGCCGGCGCGCGACCTCGAGGCTTTTGTCCTTCGAGCAATCGTTGACGATGATGAGCTCGAGCTCGAGCGTTTCATCCGCGATTTTGCGCACTTCCGCGACGCAATCGGCGAGCGTGCGCTCCTCGTTGTAGCAAGGGATAACGATGCTCAGCTTTACGGATCGCGCAGCGTCGACGCGCACAGGCGCGGGCGCGTCAGACTCCAGCGCTTGATGGAATGCGTGCCCTGAATACCCCACGCTCGCCTCAGACTGCATATCCCGCATTTCACTCGAATTCGCAGATATGTCGAGCCCTGTTCTGCCTACTAAGCGCACCGTCAGAATCTTGCCGATTGGCCGACATTGCGAATCACTCAGCACGGGATCGTCATCAAATAAATTACTATCGCGCCACTTCGCCGTCGAAATAGCGTCGCAACAAACGGTTCTGCGTCCGACGCACGAGCCCTACTACCGAAGCTGCGCGGGCTCTGTTTTGCTACGAGCGCATGCCAATCAGGAAAAAACGGAGCTTTTTCGGGCGCAGGAAGCTCGAGTTTCAGTGTCCAATCTGTGGCGCGACGATGCCGGTCACGCGCGCAGAGCCCGAGTCGTGCGAAAAGCTTGCGTGCAAGTCGTGCGCGGCAGTCAGCGCGCTGAGCGTGAGTGACCTGGCGCTATTGCGTGAAGCGTAAACGTGATCTGCACGCGTTAGAAATTGACGCCGCCGCCGAGGTTGAACGCGAGCTCGTGAACGCGCGCAGCTGCGCTGATCGGCTCGGCCACCAAATCCCCGCCCTCGACGCTCAGGCGCCTGCCGCTCAAGTCACCCCAGCCGTAGGCGTAACGGCCACCGAGCGTCGTCGAAAAGGTCAGGTCACGCGTCTGCTGGTCCACCGTGTGTGCGGTGCTGAGCTCGAGACCGAAGGCGACGCCCACGAAGCTCATTTTGAACTGCTTCTCACCGCTCAAATCGGTGAACACGCCCGCACCGGCCGTCATCGCAGGCGAAAACACGTGCATCGCGCCGACGCGGCCGTTCGGCACCCACTCGCGATCGAGGAAGGAGCCGCGCGGCAGCTCCTTGGGCGTGTTCATCGGGCTCGAGATATCTCCGTCGAGCAAGAGCTGCGTCTTGCCGAGTTGGTACGCCATACCGACGCGCAGGCGCGCAGGCGTCGTGAAGTCCCAGACGGCGACCGGTCCTTGCTGCTCTTCGGCCGAGAAGTGAGGCTCACCCGCCGTCGAAAGGCTGCCCTGGGTCACGGTTCGCGACACGTCGCTCCAACCGGTGAGCATGGGGCTCTGGATCGACACGCCCAGATCTAGCTCACGCGTCGGTTCCCACTGCATGCCCACGGTCAGACGTACGCCATAGTTGCCGACGACCATCGAGCTCGAACCATTGTAAAATCCGGCAGCCGCGTCGTCCGGCGCGCCAGCCGCAACTTGCGTGAATTCGCGGCTCGAAACGTACACGCCCGCCGCCGTCAAACCGAGCCGGAAATTGGGACCGAAGCGCTTGGCCAGGGCCAGCGCGTAGTCGTACTCGTAGAGCGCGCTGTTCACGGTAGCTGCAAACTGCTCGCCGTTCTCACCCTGCAGCGAGGTGCGCAGGTCGAAGTCGTGAGTGCGCGGGATGAAGATGGCGATCCCGCCGACCATGTCGTCGCTGATCTCGCGGACGTACGAGAGCAAGCTCGGGATCAGCACCCAGTCGGTGACCTTCGCGTCTGCGCCCTGCCCGTTCGGGCCGACGAACAGCGAGTCCACCTTGTAGATGTTCATGCCGTACGCACTGCCGGTCACGTCGAGCTGGTTGCGGCTGGCGAGGCCCAAGCCGGCCGGGTTGTACCAGGCGCTCGAGCCGTCGGACACGACAGCAGTGACGGCGCCGCCATTGAGGATGGCTTGATTGCCGACCAGCACGCCGTCGTCGTTACCGGCGTGCGCGACGGCCGACACGCTGCTGACCAGGAGCGTGCTGACAAGAGTGAGGCGAGAGCGAGAGAGCATCTGCGGCATGAACGTTGGCCGCCGAACTAGGGTCGAATCGCGCGCGCTTCAAGCTCGATTGAGCGAACCAATGCGCCACGGGAGTCGACTAGAAGTAACCGTTTTCGCGAAACCACGTCACCGAGTCGCGAAAGGCCTGGCGCAGCGGGGTCGGGACTAGACCGAGCTCGCGTCGGGCTTTCGCGTTCGAGCCGTGCTTGCCGCTCGTGAGGAGGCGGATCGAGTGCTGGTTGAAACGCGGGTACTTCTGCGGAAAAAACCGGGCTTCGATGAAGTCTTTAGGGACCGAGATGGCGAGCATCAACCCCGGGGGTATGCGCAGGCGGGGCCGTGGACGGCCTGTGTCTTCGGCCAACCAATCCATGATCTGATCGAGCGAAGCGACCTCACCCGAGAGCAGATAGCGCTCCCCGGCGCGCCCCTTGTCCATGGCGAGCAGGTGTCCGTCGACCACGTCCCGCATCGGGACCCAGTCGAAGGCACCGGGCAAGTAGGCCTTCATCTTTCCGAGCCCGAAATCGACGAAGGTGCGTCCGACCAGGCTGGGCTTGAAATCGAACGGGCCCACCGTCGCGCAAGGATTGACGATGCAGGCATCGAGGCCGAGCTCGACCTCGCGCTTCACCTCCAGCTCGGATGCCGCCTTGCTGCGCTCGTAGTCGGTGGCCGGCTCGTTCGGATCGAGCGGGTGCTCTTCGCTGCTCGGACCGTTCGGGTTGTTGCCGATGGCGCCAAACGAGCTGGTGTACACGACGCGACGGACGCCGGCTTCGCGCGCCGCTGCCAGCAAACGCGCCGTCCCAGCCACGTTGACGTCCCAGAGCGCTTCGCGATCGCCGCCGCGAATGCTGATCATGGCGCCGACGTGGTAAACCCGCTCGGCACCGCGCACGGCGCGCGCGAGGGAGGCAGCGTCGCGCAGATCGCCCTCGACGCGCTCGAGGTCCAAGCCCTCGAGCGCTTTCGCGCTCGCGTCTGGTCGAATCAGCGCGCGGACCCGCTCGCCCCGCGACAGCAGAGCGCGCACCAAATTGTTGCCGATATGGCCGGTAGCCCCCGTAACCAGCGTCGTCATCCGCGTCGTCTCCTCTACTAGCGCCCGACGGCGCTCACTCGGCAGCCCACACGCCGCCCGGCGGTTTCCCGGCTCCCTCGACCGCGCTATCCGCATCGACAGAGGCACGGGCAGCTTGATCGGTCTCGACCTCGCGCCGCCGCAGCGAACGAGCGAGCTCGCCGTTCTGGTACTCGCGCCATTTCTCGAGCGTCATCTTCTGAAATTCGATCACGACCGGGTTCAGCTCGATCATGGGGCGATCCGAGTGGCGTTCGAAGCCGGTTTGCTCTGCTTCGAGCGCTGTCTTGTCCTCCGCCAGCAGCGGCTCGACGTAGAGCTTGTTCGCCAGGTGCAGCGCGAGCGGCTTGAGCGAGCGTGGGATCGTCCAGCGCACGAACGGCACCTCGATCGGGCCGAACAGGAAGATGAAGAAACAGCGCGTGGTGCGCTCGTCGATCGGCAGCATGAACAACCAGTGCAGGTATTTGCCGAGGATGTCCGAGCGCTGATACGGGTACTGGTAGGCAAGCTCGATGCGATCCAGCCCCTTGCCGCCATTTTCTGCGGCGATACGCGCGATCAGGCTATTGCCGAACTTGGTCTGATACGTGACGCTCACCGTGTCGCCCTCACGGCCGTAGGCGGTGAGCTTCGGATCGACGAACGGTTCCTTGTGGCGATGCAGGTAGGCGTGATTGAAGTCGCACACGTTCTCGACGATCATCGAGAAGTGCGCGCCGATCGTCACGTCGATGGGCGCTATGGGCCACGGGTCGGCGCCGCTCAGCTCCGGGATCTCCGGGAGCGGCGTGCTTTCCGCCAGCGCTGGGTCGCCCGGGAAGATCCAGATTAGGCCGTACCGCTCCTTGATCGGATAGGAGCGAATAGCGATCTTGGGCATCTTCTCGCGCCCCTTGCCGAGCTCGTGGCTGATCTCGGCGCAGCGCCCCGACCCCTCGTACTTCCAGCCGTGGTACTGGCAAACGAGGCGTTGGCCTTCCACGCGACCGCAGGAGAGCGGCAGCTGCCGGTGCGCACAGCGGTTCTCGAGGGCGCCGAGCCCGCCCGACTCCTCGCGGAACACGGCGATCGACGTCTTCCACCAGATGACCTCGATGACCTGACCGGGCGCGACTTTCTTCGAGTACTCGACCGCGAACCAGTAGTTGCCGCTCAACCCGGCTTGCCGCACCTCGGCCACGCGCGTCATGCGTCGGCCGCTGTCAGTGGTGCGCGGCGCGCTTTCTCCGGAAGATCGCTGTGCGTCGGTCATGGTGAGCTCCACCTGGTCAGCCCTCGTTGCGCTGCGACCATTCTCCTGGCGACCAGCAACGTCAAGCCCCCGCAGCGGCGGCAAAGGGCGCATCGGGCGCCGAGCGCTGGCTGACCGCTGGCCAATGCTCACCGAGCGCCGAGCGCAAATCGTCGTCAGTTAGCCCGAAACGCGCGAGATCGTAGCTGTGCTTGCTCTTGAAGCGTCGGCTGTCTGCCGTGGCTTGCTCGAGGCGAGCTCGGAATTGCGGCGAGATCGTCCAGCCAAAGCCATCGTAGATGCTCTGAACCGCGCCGATCGGGTCTTCGACCAAGGTCTCGAAGCGCAGGGTCGCCCAAGTCTCCGGAGGCTGCTGTCGCCCTTCGGCACACAGAATGCGGTAGTGCTCGAGGAACATGTCTGCGAGCGCGCGCGTGGCCGGCGAGCTTGGGCCGATCGACGGCGAGTGGCTCTGCCACATGGCGTAAAACAGGCTCACCGCCGAAGGAATCGCCTCGCGTGGATCGCGGACGATGTGGACGTAGCGCGCGTCCGGAAAAGCTCGGCGCGCGACCGCCATGCGGCTCGGCAGCAGCACGTTCTTGATCAAGGGCGCGCGCTGAGAGCCGGAAAGGTACACGAGCCGCCTCACCGACTCGCGGTAGTCGCTCGCCAGCCGGCGAATCACGCGCGGCTCGAGCTTGCTGATGTCGACGAGCTCCGGTAGCTCGCGAATGGCCGGAAACAACATGTACAGGGCCGGGCTCACCAGGCTGTACACGAATAGGTTTTCGTCTTCTTCCAGGGCCCGTAGCCCGACTCGGTGGATACCTTCCCAAGACGTGAACATGCGCCGATCGATGGCATCGAGCAGTCGTTCGAGACCCAGTCCGGCCCGCTGATCGAGCGCCTGCAGCTGGCCGATGCCGCGCTCGAGCAAGACCGAGGGAGCGAGGGTTTGGTAGAGCTTGAAGCTCACGAAGCGCTCCTCGTCGAGCGCAAGCAGGTGATGCAAGAACGTGGTGCCCGAGCGCGGCGTCGCGATCACGAAGAGTGGCGGCGGAATGGGCGTAGCTTCGAACGCCGGGAAGCAGACGCGATCGAGCCAGCGCGCGACCGACACCGCGCCACAAAGGAACGCGTGGGTGAGTCCAAACCCGGCCGCGTATGCGCCACGCCGCGCCGTAAAACCCGTCCCGAGCACTCCGCGACGGGCCAGCCAGCCCAGGGTGCTGCGATGGATGTACATCGCCGACACAGTAGTCCGAGCATGCGGATGCGAAGGCGCTGATCGCTAAAGCAACATGGTGACGAAACCTGAATCGCTGCGCGTTCGTCCATGCTGAGCGCGTCTCCTTTCAACAGCGCTGGATACGAGCTGACGGAGCGTCATTTCGGCTTGCGTCGAACCTGAGGATCCATTACCGGCAGAAGAAAGCACTGCCGCGCTGGGGACTTACGGCGCGTCGGCGCTCCAGCGTGCTCACCACAGGCTGAAAACCGTGCCGAGAAAGCGGAAAGTAGTCGTAATCGGCGCCGGCCCGGCGGGCTCGGCCGCAGCGATGGCGTTGGCGTCATCCGGGTCGGTCGAGTGCACCCTGCTCGAGCGAAAAACGCTACCTCGCACCAAGGCGTGCGGGAGCGGCCTGTCGCCCTGGACCCTCACCTACCTCGATCAGCTCGGCGTGGGCGAGCAAGTACGGCGGCGCGCATTTCGGATCGACGGCGCCGTGATCGCCGGTGCCAATGGCCAAGGGGTCGAGCTGCGTGGCGATCACGAAACAGCGGTGCTCCGACGCAGTGAATTCGACGAGCTTTTGGCCCGAGAGGCAGAGCGGCGCGGCTCGCGGCTGATAGAGGGCTGTACCGTGCGGCGCGTGGAAACGCATCGTGGCCAAGTCGCCCTCGAGACGAGCGAGCAAACGTTCGAGGCCGATGCCGTCGTCGACTGCAGCGGTGCCACGGGCGGCTTCGATCGCGAGCGACGCCGAGCTCCGGCGTCGGCTGGCCAGTGCACGCTGCACACCATCATGGCCTGGTACGAAGGCATGCAGGGTTGCACCGACGTGGTCGAGCTGTTCTTCGACCGTGAGCTGAAGCCCCACTACGCCTGGGTGTTTCCTGAAACGGCTCAGCGCGTGAACGTGGGCCTGTGCTTCTTGCCCGACAAATCCAAACCCAACGCGCGACAGCACTTCGACGCGTTTTTGGAGCGCCGCCTGGCAAAGCGCCTGAAGGGCGCGCAGCAGCTCGGCAGCTTCATCGGTCACCCGGTCAACGTCAGCAGCATGCCGCGCAGCTTGTCCGCCCCGGGCCTGCTCCGCGCGGGTGAAGCCGGCTGGCTCGCCGATTTCGCGACGGCTGAGGGGATTTATCACGCGCTGGTCAGCGGCCACATCGCCGGCACGCACCTGGGGCGCTTGGCGGGCGGCGACTGGCCGATCCACCTAGACGGTACCAGGTATCAGGCCAAGGTGATGAAAGCGCTCGCAGCTCGGATGCTCGGCGGCCGCCTGCTCATGGGTGCGCTCAAAGGCCCCGCGCTCGACATGGCGCTCGGCTTCGGCACGTCGCGGGCCACCAAAGAGGTGCTGAAGCGCGCCTTCAGCGGCCTCTATCACGGATGACGAGCCATGGTGTCGTCAGGCAGCAGCTCGAATCGAA